>JBGTMF010000073.1:0-6861 GCA_041743795.1 Thermodesulfobacteriota bacterium
GCCGGTCTCCACCGTTGCCACGGCGTCGTCGGGGACGCTGCCGCCGTGGTCGCGGCAACATTCGACAGCGCGCTGGATCCACGGGTCGAGTCGGTGGTCAGCTGACTCGAAGGCGAGCAGCAACACCGCGCAGGATCCGTCTCCAGCGCCCGCGGTCTGCGCTTCCCCCGCGTCGAGCAGTCGGCAGTTCGACGGGTAAAGACCGGCCTGGGAAATTGCCCGCACCGCTTCCGCCCCTGTTGCAAACGACTTAAAGGTAGCCGCCGTACTCGCGCGAAAACGCGGGCGATCCTGAAGGCGCATCCAGGCCTCCGTGACGATGCCGAGAACGCCTTCGGAACCGATGAAAAAGCGGTCCGGGCTGGGGCCTGCGCCGGAGCCCGGCAGCCGGCGGGACTGCAGGGTTCCGGTCGGTGTCACCACCCGCAGCGACTCCACGAAGTCATCGATGTGGGTGTAGAGGGTGGCGAAGTGGCCGCCCGAGCGGGTGGCGATCCACCCGCCCAGGGTCGAGAATTCGAACGACTGCGGAAAGTGACGCAACGTGTAGCCGTGCGGCCGGAGCTGGTCCTCGAGGGCGGGGCCGTAGACGCCTGCCTGGATGCGCGCCGCGCGAGAGGTGTGATCGACCTCGAGGACCCGGTCGAGTCCACCGAGGTCGATCGAAACGACGGGGCGGTACTCGGCGGCGGGCGGTTCGGTACCGCCGACGACGCTGGAGCCGCCGCCGTAGGGAATCGCGACGATGTCCTCGCGCACGCACCAGTCGAGGATGTCGATGATTTGCTGTTCGTCGCGCGGGAAGGCGACGAGATCGGGCGGATGATCGTAGCTGCGGCGGAACGCGCGCACGATGTCGCGAAACGACTTGCCATAGGTGTGGCCGGCTCGGTCGTAGGTGGACGCTGAGCAGATGGCGGCGAGGGACTCGGGCGGCGTGACGCGGCAGTCGGGCAGCGACAGTTCGTCGAGCGTGGGCGGTTGCAACACGTCGATGTCGCGCATGGCGAACCGCTGCTCGAGGATCTCGGCGATCTTTCCCTGCTGCTCGGCGGTGGGACCTTCGCCCTCCCACCCCCAGCCCCAGAACTTGCGACGGCGCTCGCTCATGGCCGCAGGCATAGCGAGTCGGACCGCCGCCGTCCACGGCGCTGCCGCGATCGAGCTATCGGACCGCCTTCGGTATCATCCCGGGCTCATGGGCAGCCGTTGAGCGCGTTGTTCACCGCCGCGATCAGCTCGGAGATGACGATACTGCCGCCGCCGTCGCGGTCGCCGGGCAGGCAGTCGGCGAGCGGCCTGCTGCCGAGGGCGATGTTGACCATCGTCACCAACTCGCTGATCGATACCGAGCCGTTGCCGTCGCAGTCGCCGACACACGCCGCCGGCGTCGCCGAAATCGTTGGATCGGACGTGGCCGTCGGGGTTGCCGCCGCCGGTGTGACCGAAATGGTCGGGTCCACCGTGGCGGTGAGGGTCGGAGAGATGGACGCGGTGTGGCTCGGGCTCGGCGTCGGCACGGGTTCCACCACGAGCGGCGCCGACGCGCCGTAGAGCAGGCGGGTGTTGCTGCCGCCGATGTCCATGAGCTGCGCGAAGCCGCGCACGTTGGACACGCGGGTGCCGAGGTCGAACTGGCAGAACGCGCCGAACACCGGTGTCGTCGTGAAGGCCACCGTCAGAACGCGCCCGGGCAGGACCGTCAGGTCCCCGGAGGTGACGATCGTGTCGAGCCCGTTGTCGATATGCACCTCGACATCGACCGACTCGTCACTCAGGTTCTGCACGATGCAGGACAAGACGTCGCCGTCGCTGCTGCGCACCGGCGGCGATTGCAGCGGGTGCGCGACGGTCGTGGACCCGGATAGCGCGGCGTCGCTCGCCAGGAGAAGTGGCAGCTGGATGGCGCCGCTGAAAGTGTCGACGAGAAGGTGCGGCCGCGCGGCGGGATAGAGCAGGCGTGTATTGCTGCCGCCGATGTCGTAGAGCTGCGCGTACCCGTGCAGCGTTGACGGATTGCCGTCGAACTCGAAGTCGCAGTACGCGCCGAAGACCGCTGAGGTGGTGCTGGCAACCGATTGCACCCAGCCGGCCGGGATCGATTGCGTGCCGCTGTCGACGATGGTTCCGAGTCCGTTGTTGATCTCGACGTCTACCTCCACCGCTTCGTCGCCCAGGTTCTGCACCCAGCACGCGAGCACTTCGCCGTCGCTGCTGCGCACGGGCGGCGAAACAGTGCGCATGTCGTCGGCCGGGCGGCCGAGCGAGGTGTCGGAGGAGGGGAAGAGCAGTCGGTTGTTTGTTGCGCGATGTACAGCGAACCGGACCGGCGCGTGCGTGGACTTCGCGCGCTTTTCGGGGGAGACTGCGCGGTCGATGGTGACTGCTCCTCGAGGTGATGATGCCGGTGTCTTTGTGGCGCGACCGCTGCCGCGCTCGCGGGCGTGGCTGGCCTTGATCTTCCTCGGCGCTGGTTTGCTGTCGGTCGGCGGTGTCATCGAGTTCGCCACCGGAAGTCCGATGACGGCCGGGCAGGGGGTGTCGAGGTACTTTGCCGTGTTGTTCGCATTCCACTCCGCCGCCTTCTGCGGCGCGGCGCTGATCGGCGCGCTACCGGCTCTAGCCGTGCGCTGGGTGAAGGCGATCTGGCTGGCGCTGGTGCTGGTGTTGTATGCGGCGGCGTTCGCCGTCTGGCGCGGTCATCCCAACGCCGGCGGGATTGCGCAGTGGCTGGCGCTGATGCCGCCCTACCTGCCGGCGTTGGCGCCAATTCTCGCCGGTGTTCTCTGGCGCAACTACGCGGTCCTCGAAGTCGAGGCGGCGGCGGGCGCAGGGCCTGACGCCGCCTGAATGACCGGTGGCCCGCGGCGGCGACGCCTCAGCGGGTGATACGGTCGAGCAGCGGCAGCATGACGCCGTCACGCGTGTTGACGTGATCGTCGACGTTGCCGTGGACGAGGCCGGAACCCCATGCCGTACTGTTGACGTTGACGTCGACGTCGGCGCCGGCGACGGAGTTGCCGCGGATGAAGGTGTCGTTCCGCTGGTAGTAGTTGACGTGGTAGGCGGTGCTGGGCGGTCGGCGAGTCTCGGAATTGATGTCGATGTCGGACGAGTTGCGAATCGCGTCGACGTAGGCCGTGTAATCGATGGAGAAGGAGCCGATCGAGCCGCGGTTGTTGTTGAGGCGATTGGTGAGATCGTAGGTCGACCCACCGCCGTGGCTGTAGCCGTAGATTGCCACAGAGGCTATGCCGCGTTGCTGCACGGCGCGGACGACCTCGTTGTACGCGGCGCCGCTTCCGTTACTGCTGACCACATCCTCGTCGTACATGTGCACGTCGTAACCTTGGTGGTAGAGGCTGCGCGCCACCTGGAACATGCCGTGATTTGAACTCGGCGGGTCAGAGGGCGACTGGTTCTCACCGCCGAGAGCGATGACGACGCTGGAGAACGGAAAGAATCGGACATCGTCTGAGGCTATCGCCGACCCGCCGATCGGCCGGGCCTCGAAACTAAGCGTCGTCTCGCCGCCGCCGACGCTCTCGACCCAGAGAGTTTGCGTCGCTGCGGTGAACACCAAGGCGATTTCGTCGTTGCCGCCGAGTACGGCGATACTCTTGAACGGCATCGTCCAGACGCGGATATTGCCGTTGCTGCGCGCGAGTACATACTCATATCCCGGCGGCGCCGGGAATGGACTGGCGCTCAGGGTGATCTCGACGAGGTCGTTTTCGTTGTCGACCCAGGTGTCGTTCCAATCCCCGACACCGTTGTTGTCGTCGTCGTCGCCGTTGACTCGGATGCCGACCCCGGGAATGGTCTCCTCGCCGGGCGGCACGGCGACCCGCTGCAGCGGCGATCCGTAGTATTCGGATTGCGGACGATAGGCGGTGATGTTCACCTGGAACGACGGAGGCGTGTTGGTCGCGGTCGGCGTGAAGGTCGCGGTGGCGGTCGCTGTCGGGGTGAAGGTGGCGGTCGCAGTCGCGGTTGGCGTGTCCGTCGGGATCGGTGTCCAAGTCGGTGTCAGCGTCGGCGTCGCGCTCGCTGTGAAGGTCGGGGTCTCGGTTGGAGTCGAGGTGTCGGTCGGAACCGGGGTGACGGTGGCGGTGGCCGTCGCGGTGTCGGTCGGCGGCGGAATCGGCGTGTCGGTTGCCGTCGGCGTAGCGGTCGCTGATGGCTCGACGCGGCAGCCTTGGTTGCAGCCGTCGCCGTTGTCGCGGTTGCCGTCGTCGCAGTCCTCGTGCGCTTCGACGATGCCGTTGCCGCAGGTGCTCGGGCGGCATTCGAAACGCAAGGTGTCGGTATCCCGCCGTCCTTCGCTCTGTAAGGTCCGCACCCGCACGACTTTGTGGCCGCGCAGAACCTTCCCCGAATTGCGCACGCGCAGTGGTACGGTGATGGCGAATGGCTCGCCGCACAGGTCGCGTTCGAAGGTGTAGGCACCGGGGAGGAACTCGGTGCGGCCGCGTAGCACGGTGATGCCAAAACCGCTGTGCGCGGCGTTCTCGAGGGCCGCCAGGTTGGCGACGTCGGCGGCGTCACGCAGACGGTCGGGGTACGGTTTGAAGACGGCGAAAGTGCTCACCTCTCCCGGTACGCAGTCGGGCAAGCGCGGGTCGAGGTTGTTGGCGCAGAGCGTGACCGGCAACGAACAACTGGCGTTGTCGATATCGAAGTCGGCATCGCAGAAGGGGTCGCCCTCGTGGCAGATCACCTTGCGCAGCGGCCGGCCGCGGCGGTCGAGATCGGGGAGGGGTTGGACAATCCATTCGAGCATGCAATCCGAACGGCTGGATCCTCCGCCGGAAACGCAGGTGGTGTCGGCGCATGTCTGTGCCTGGGCGGGCTCTTGCCAGAGCCCGCAAGCGAACACAACGGTCAATCCGTATACGAATCCCAGCGTTCGCTTTGCGTACTTCACGCGATCCATCTCCCCTGGAGCAATCCGGCTGGTCGCCGTCGGATCGCCGCGCGACCTTAGACTGACCGGCTACCGTATATCAAGTGTGGAGTTGCAGGCGAAGCGGTCGGCGTCGACGCCGCTGGGTCCTCTTCCTACGAGGCGCGGCGCTTCTTGACGGACGCCTTTCCGGCGCCGCGCGGGCGGCGTGCCGGCGGTACGGCCCGTTTTCGCTGAGGGCGTTTGGCGCGGCGGCGCTCTGTCTTTCCCAGCGCGGTCGCGACCTGCCAGGGGATGGTGTACCAATTCCACATCTCGGGGTAGATGAGCGGTTTTCCGCTGGTCATCAAGGCGCCGGCGATCTGCCGCTCGGGGTCTGCCCAGCCGATGATGTTGGTCAGGCCGATGTGGCCGAAAACCTTGTCCGAATCGGGGCCGAAGACGCTGACGTAGTCGGCGCCGAGCATGAACCCCTGCGAGTAGCGGATCGGCGCCAGCAGTTTACGGTCCGGTTCCATCCACGATTGCTCCGCGGTTGCGCGCTTCACCGTGCGCGCGTGCATGATACGGTTGCCGCCGAGTTCACCGCCGTCGAGCAGCATCTGATAGAAGAGACAGAGTTCGTTCGCGGTGGTGACGATGTTGGCGGAGGGAATGATGGCGGTGAGAAAGCGCGGGTCGTTGGACATGGCCACTGCTTGCGGCATCGAGACGCCGAGCAAGCTGGCGATGAGATTGGATACCGGCGGAAAGATGCGTGCGCCGGTAGTGTAGCTCTGCGCGACGCGCTGTATGTCGCGCGGCGCGACACCGTAGTTGGACCAGCGGAATCCGAGCGGGTCGACGATGGTCTCATGCAGGACGCGCCGAATGTCTCTGCCGGTCGCGCGCTGTACGAGTTCGGCGAGGACGAAACCGCTGCTGACGGCATGGTAGGCGAGGGGCCCGCCCGGTCGCGACGTGGGTTTTAGATCGCAGATGAGATCGAGCAGAGCATTGGGGTCGTTTAACGTGTCGAGTTGCATCGCCTCGCGAGGCAACGTGGCGATGCCGGCGCGGTGATTGAGCAGGTGCTTGATGGCGATGCGTTCCTTGCCGTGCTTGGCGAACTCCGGAAGATAGTCGACGACGAGGTCGTCGACGTGCAGTACGTGGCGCTCGTCGAGCAAATGGATGAGTGTCGCCGTCACTGCTTTGGCAGCGGAGAAGATATTGAACGGCGTATCCAGGGTGACGACTTGTTTTGCCGCATCGGGTGCGTCGCCGGGACCGTGGCCTCGGGCATATCCGATCGCGCGGTGCATCACCACCTCGCCGTGACGGCGAATGCAGATCTGCAGCGCCGGGTGGATTCCCGATCGGTAGAGACCGCGGACGAGTTCCCAGACCTTCTCCAACTCGCGGTCGTCGCCACCGAGAGCGTGCGCCGGCACCTCCTCTTCGCTGCGGATCGTCGTCACGGAGTCGATGTCGCGCGGCACCGGGGCGCGAATGATCAGTTCCATGCGGGTGCCTTGGTGCAGCTCGCCATCAATCCGCCGAAGTATTTATTGCTATCCTGGCTGGGCGAGGATCGAGATGAGTGGAATTGAATGCCGCCGATGGCGTCTGATTTGTTCGGCTGCGCCGCTCGTCTCATCCCCCTCATCCTCACCTTCTCCCAGCCGGGAGAAGGAACTTTGCGTTGATGCGTCATCGTAGTTGCTAGGGAGGTACTTAGCGCGAAAAGCGAATTCGCGAAATCCCCAATGCAGCTGAGCCTCCTGCTTGTCCGGGCGCGGGGGCACTAGCTCTTGACCACGATTCCCACCGGCAGGGATTCGTCGAGGATGCGGGCGCGTTCTTCGGCTTCCAGGGGGACGTACTCGGTGACCAGGCGCGCGGCGCGCGTGCCGGCCGGTTGGTTGCTTAGCCGCTCGGCGAGGCGGTGGCGCAGGTCGGCGTCGAGGTCGCGT
>JBGTMF010000074.1:0-9797 GCA_041743795.1 Thermodesulfobacteriota bacterium
GCACGCAACTCGATGGCGCCCTGCGATTGGCGCCGCGCAACCCGACCGCCCTCGCCATGGCGGCGCAGATCGGGCTGTGGGCCGGTTCGGTGACCGACGCCTCGTCGCTCGCCGAGGAGGTGATGGCGGCGGGACTCGCCGCCGGATGGCGGCTGCGCGGAGTGGTGCAGGCGATGACGGGCGACCACCAAGCTGCGCTGGCGTCTCTCGATGAGGCGGTGCGCCGCGATCCGAGTGACGCGGAGGCGCACGTTTGGCGCGGCGAGGTCCTTTTCCGAACCGGGCAGCTCGAGGAGGCATTCGCCGCGCTCAATCGCGGTGGCGAGCTGTCCGACGAACACGCCGACTATCTGGCGCCGCAGATTCTGCGACTGCTCGTCCTCGCCGCGCGGGACGAATTTCCGGGACTTCCCGATCACTGTGTGCCGGAGGCCCTCGACCGCTTGTTTCCCGGTGAACGCGAGGCCATCGACCGCGACGATGTGCCGGCGTTGTGCGCGCTGCTCGAGCGCGCGTTGGGCCTGATGCGCGGCAACCGCCACGTCACGGCTACCTACGTCCGTGCCGACGATACGACTGCGGAACTCATCCCGTTGCGGCTGTCGCCGTCGCCGCGCGGTCCGGCGAAGGCGGCCCTCTGGTTGTTGGTGACCGAGAGTGCGGAGAACGCCCGCCGCGCCCTCGAGCAAGTGCATGCGGATCATCCAAAGTCGCCCGAGCCACACTGCTATCACGGCGAGCTCTACCTCTACCTCGGCGATTACGTGGCGGCGCGCAGTCAGTTCGACCAGGCGTTGGCGCTCTATGCGCATACGCGGTGGGCGTTCATCGGCCTCGCTGCCGTCGAGTTACTCGAGGGGCGTCCGCAGCGGACACTCCCCTTACTCGAGCGCAGTATTGCACTGTCGCGCGGCGCCGGGCCGACGCTTTTCGTCTACCGCGGTGAGGCGTTGCGGCGTCTCGGGCAGATCGACGCGGCGATTGCCGATCTCGAGTACGCGACGCGGCTCAACCCGACACGGGTCAGCGCCTGGATCGACCTGGGACTGGCCCGCGACGACGCCGGTGACACGAGCGCTCTCGTCGCTGCGCTCGAGCACCTGCGGCGGGTCGCACCCGGGTTGGTGCACGACGCGGCGCGCTCGGCGGGGGTGGCGGTATTCGCCGCGGCACAGATGGGAGTAGAACCCGGCCGTGATGCGCTGCGCGAGCTGTACGAGACGATGCTGCGCATGATGCGCGGCAACCGCTCTTCGACCTGCGTCACGTATTTCACCGACGAAGGGCACGTGCGGGTGGTGCCGCCTGTTCCCGCCATCGACTCTCGTTTGGAGGCGCGCGACCTTGATGTCGTTCGCAACTTGTTGATCCGCGCAATCGGATTGGCACCGAGGAATCGGTGAACACAAACGGGCTCGGATTGGCCGGCACGCTCGATCGCGTCGAGCGATGGCTCGCCGAGATCGAGAGGCACGGCATCTCTCTCCTTAGCGACGGCATCGTCCTACTCGGCCTCGGCTTGCTCTTCTTTGTACCCATTTTGCTGCGCCAGCTCCGCGAGTTGCCGCGGCTTTATACCGTTGGCCTGTTTGCCGTCACCGCAACCGGGGCCATCCTGCGTTGGGCGCTTTCGCAGCCGACAATGCTCGACGCCTGGCCGTACTCGCGCCTGACGCCGATTGCGCGGCTCATCTACGATGGGCCGGTTCTGGCCGCGCTCGGCGGCACCTACTACCTCACCGACGTACTCTTCGAATCCAATCTACTGCTGTCGATCCTCACGCCGTGCGCCATATTCGCCCACGCGCGCTATCTGTTCCGCGATCCGCGCATCGCCCTCGCGGCTGCGGCGCTGCTGGCGGTGCTGCCCAACCATATTCGCTTCGCGCGCAGTGACGTTGCCTTTGTGCAGCTCGTCCTCCTTTCCTGTCTTTCGTTCATCGCCCTGCACGAAGCGCTCGGCAATTCCTCTTACCGCCGCCGCACGGTGGCGATGGTGTTGTTGCCGATCATCGCCGTCGCGGCGTTCGACAGCCGACCGCTCGCCTGCAATCTCGGTCCACTCCTCATCGCCGCCGCCTGGTTGTTCTTTCCGCCCGAGGTGCCGCGGTCGCGGCGCTGGACGGCCTCGCTACTCGTTCTGTTGGCGATGGCCTACGACATTCAGTTCCACCTGCTGGGGCGGCACGCGTCGCAGGTACAAGAGGGACTCGCCTTCGAGACGTTCGAGCGCGGCTTCTACGGAATGTTTTCGACCTACAACACGTTGCTGCTGCCGCGCGTGACGCCGCTGGGCTTGACGGTGCTCGCCGCCGTCGGTCTGGCGGTGCTGGCAGTGCGCGGCGCGGTGATCAAGGGACTGTTTCTGCTGGCGTGGCTGGTCGGATTCTATCTCTCCCTCGGTTTCGTCTTGAGTCCGATTACCGACATGCAGGCGCGCTACCACCTGCACCTGGTCGAACCCTTCGTGCAGCTCGCCGCGGTCGGCCTGGTGGCGGTCTACTCGTGGCGGCGTCGGATCGGCCTCGCTCTGTTTGGCTACGCCGCAATGTCGCCGCTGCTGCACGTCGGTTTCATTCGCGACGTGGGCTACAGCCTGCCGGCGGAGTTCACCGTCATCACCGCCTACCGCAAGCACATTCCTCCCGGTTGCACCGTGCTCGAGTACAACGGACCGGAACCCGGTGTGCCCGGGGACCCCCTGCATCTCGCTCGTGTTTCCGAGGCGGTGACTGGCGTAGAGCGCGGCTGGCAATGGAATGTGGTGTCGATCGGCGCGGCGGCGGAAAGCGAGCAGCCACTGCGCGCGGAAGTACTCGCGCTGCTGCGCGATCCGCCGGAATGTCTCTTCCTCTACGAGGGCATGCGCTGTTACACGGAAAAACCGGTGGCCGCGCCGATTGCGCCGGCGTGTGCAGCGCTGCGCCGCGAGATCGATCAGCGGCCCGAGTTGACGCTGCTGCCGGTACTCGAGGACGTTATCCCCAACCGGGTCTACGACCACGAGATGTCGATTGGGTTGGGTTCCAAGGTGCTCGAGGTGGATGCGAACGGTTACTTCGCGGAGCCTCTGACGGAGACGATTCCCCTCGAGCTGTATCGCATAGAATCAATCGCGCAGCGCGCGGCTGAACAGCAAAATCGAGCGCCGGCTGAAAGTGTCCGATGAAGTCCTCGCTAACGGCGTTCGAGATGGTGCATTGCTTGGTACTACCAACCGCCGCCGCTGAGGATGTAGGTCAGGATCCTGCCGCTGGCGTGACCGGCAGGACGCTCGCATTGCCCATCAGATTGTCGAGGCCATCGCCAACGCGGTAGCGACCGAGGAGATAGGCCTCGATCAGAAGGAGGCTGGCGCTTGCGGCGATCGCCAACGAACCTCCCCACAGCGGCACCTGGAACAGACAGAGGACTACGATCCACGGTAGATTGCGAAAGAAAGCCTCGCTCCGCGAGAGCCGGGCCCGAGCCGATTGCGAAACGACGCGAATGCCGACCAGTCGGCTGCCCAGTGTACCGTTTGCCAGCCGGTCTCCGACGGCGAGGTAGGCGAACGCCATTAGCCATCCGAAGGGGAAAAGAGGCAGGCTGAGCAGTAGGGCGACGCCGACGTCGATCGTACGTGCCGCGATGCGCCGACGATCTGTTGCGGCGAGTGGTTCATCGCATGAGGCCATCGGCTGGCGTCCTAGCAAATCGCGCAGCGCTCGATCAATGGCCGCCGAGACCTAGGTTGGTTGGGGTGGTCCGAAACGGCGAGTCCGTGATATTGGCCGCAACCATGTCTGCGACGGATCGCAAATCCGATCGCGACGCTGCGCTTCATTTCGCGGCGGGCGCGAAGGTCGTGCTGTTCAACCTCCTCTGCGCTGTGATCATCTTTCTGGTGGTCGTCAACATTCCCTTCTCGTCGAATTTTTCGGCGCTGCGCAAAGACCTGATGGTCACCGACGAGTCGGAGATCATGCGCTTCAAGCCGAATGTGCGCGAGGAGTCGTACGTCACCAAGAATCTGCCGGGTATGGGTGAGGATTACTCTGCCTTCGTCCTGTCGACGAACTCGGAAGGATTTCGCGACTACGATCATCCGCTGGAAAAGCCGCCCGGTTCGTCGCGCGTCGCCTTCGTTGGAGATTCGTTCGTATTTGGCCTCGGCGTCTCGCAAGAGGATACTCTGGCTGTCCTCTTGGAGCAGGATCTCAACTCAGGCGGGATTGGCCGGCGCTACGACGTGATGAACTTCGGCCTGCCCGGTCTGAACTTCGAGGGAATGGGGCGCCTGACGCAGACCTTCGTCGTCAAATACCGGCCGGAGGTGGTTGTATACAGTTTCATTTGCGACGACGTCAGCTCGACCGACATCATCACTCATCGCCGCTGGATCCACTGGCTCGAGGGATACATCGGCCGCGTGCCGGGATGGTTGGAGTCGGTACTCGTTGCGGGAAAGATGATGCGTTACTCGTCCGACTTCCGGATGATGAAGGCCATACCCGGCCTCTACCGCAAGCGTGTGCTGGTCGTCCTCGAGTATCTCGCCGAGATCGGCGACACGAGCGGCCACGACCTCATCATCGTCGACTTCTGTCAGAACGGATCGATGGCGAGCGCTGTCACCGAGTTCAATAAGCAGCGTGACAGGCCAGTTCAGCTGATCACCGATTTCGCATACGAGGTGCTCGACGAGCACTACCATCCGACCGGCCCGTCGAACGCGAAGACAGTGCAACTCGTCGCGCCCATCGTACGCCGTCTCGTCGACAAATCGGAGGACGCACAGCGTTGAGCGTTCCGGGTCCGCGTCCTCGCCTTCGATGCATAGCCATGTCGCCGCGGGTCAGTTCGCCGTCGTACTGTCGACCGCGCGACGGTGTACGGCAGGATCTTGCGGTAGGAACGCGGCGCGAACGCTGCCGACGGTCAGCAAGAGTGCGAACAGGGTCATGACGGCGGCGACGAACGGGAAGGATGCCGTCACGTCGGTCGGGACGTGCGAGTCGGATCGCTTCCCGTCGGGCGTGAAGTAGGCGTCGACCGTCATACGCTGACCGTTGTCGTCGGTGAGGGACCGCAGCGGTGCGAACTGTACGGCGCTGGTCGGGTCGGGTAGGGATGGCATCGGCTCGAGCACTTCCGGCAGCCGTTCCTGCCCGGCGTCGATGGTTCGCAGCACTGGCGCCAGCAACGGGTACACCTCCGGATCAAACTCGAAGATCGCCGGCGGCTGGCCGAGAAAACCGATCTCCCGGTAATGCGGTTTGCGTGCGTTGACGCTGACTTCGACAAAGCCGTCGCGTGCGACACCGTCGCTTCTCAGCACGACGGCAAGCGCGGGTAGGGCGCCTTGGTACGGCACGCCCTCGATGCGTTCGAAGGCGTGGGAGTGTTCCGCCGATGTATTGGCTTGCAGAACCAGCGCGCGCGGCGCGCTGTCGGCGGCGAGGCGCAATGCGAAGCGGATGCGCAGGCGGTCGCTACCGGCGGGAATGAGTTGCGGATAGGCGAACTCGTAAACCTCGGGCATCGCGCGCCAGCGATGGGCGTTGTGCATGAGGTCGCCTCTGGGCGGTGCGTGCAGGATCCGCCGCCACTGCGTCGCCGCCGAATCGGCCGATCTCTCCGCCTGCCAGGCGATGATCCGGGTGTCCACGTAAGGCTCGAAGTGTTGCACGGCGATGTCGTAGCGCACCTCGGTTCGGTACACACTCCAGTCGTCGAACTGTGCCGGCAACGAAAAGCCGGGCGGCGCCGGCAGTATGGCAGCGTGCAGCGACGTGGCGGCGACGGTGTCGCCGTCGAGCGGCCAGAACATGGATACGGCACTGATCAGCTCCCGCTGGATCGTCACCGACGAGCGCAGCCGCGAGAAGCTGCCGGCGTAGGTGCCGCCGAGGGAACGCACCAGCGGCGTCAGCGCCGGCTCGAGGTCGTAGAGTCCCAAGCCGCGATCGGCGCGTCGCGCCATTGGCTGCCCGTTGGGGATCTGCGACGAGCCTCTGGAAGCGGTGGTCATGACAGGCTCGCGCCAGCCTTTGGCGCCGTCGTACAACGGAACCAACAGGACGACTGCCGGTAGTGCGGCGAGCGCAGCGACCGGTGAGCGGATGAGTTGGCTCAGTCGACGCAGCGCAGCGACGCTCTCGAGCGAAGCGGCCAAATGCAGAACCGCCAGACCGACGGCGATGCCGATCAGGGCGGCGAACGCCGGGGCAAACGTGAATGCGTAACGAGGGTTTACGGACGGCAGGAGGATGATCGGGGTCAACGGCAGCACCGCAAAGAACAAGTAGATCAACTCTGCCGGCATCGCGGCCGCGGTGTTGCGCCGGGTCGTCAGCAGGGCTGTCCCGGCGATGAGCGCGAGGACTAGCAAGGGGAACAACCATACGTGTTGCCGGTGCAGGGCAAGCAGAGATTGCGCGACGGTTTGCGGGTTGAAGTGGACCAACACCCCGTATGACGCGAGTGCGTAGGCGGCGAGAAAAACGCCGAGCACAGCCGCCACCCGTCCCAGGCGCGACGCCACACCCGGATTCCCCATCCACGCCAGCGCCAACAGCGACGGCACCAGGGCGAATCCTGTTTGGTGTGTTTGCGCGGCCAGTGACACCGCCAACGCGGTGAGAAGAAGGGAATCGAAGCCGCCGCCGCGCGCGCGCCACAGGCCGAGGAGCACGGCACAGGCGGCGAAGATCGGAATGAAGTGGTACATGAGGACGGTCAATTGGGACCGGTAGAGCCCTTCCATGACGGGAAACCGCATGAAGGCGACGAAGGCGACGAGCCCGGCCAGCAGGCCGGCACTCCGCGCTGCGGCAACGTAAGTCAGCGCCGCGGCCAGGGCGAAGAGTACCTGCGAGAGTGTCGCCACGCCGGGGAAGTCGCCAGTCGTCGCATAGACGAGGGCCGCCAGATGGTTGGCGATGGCGCCGAGGCCGAAGCCGAGCACCGACGATCCACCGTCCGGAAGAATCTCCATCGTGCAGCCGCGGCCCTCGGCGCAGTCGCGCGCGATGACAAAGCTGGCCGTCATATCGATGTGCGGGAAGAATTCCGCTGGGCCGTACGAATGCCAGACCGCCAGCGTGTAGGCGAGGATCGCCAACCCGAGTATCGCCAGCGCCCAGCGGGGAGTGCTTTGGTCGCCGATCATGCGCCAACCTCGCGGGCGATGGTCATGCGGGATCCGGCCGAGCGGCTGGCCCGAAGACAACGCGAAAGACGATCACTTCCACCTCAGGCCGATCATAGGGAAGGCGTGCGTAGCTCGGCAGCGCCGGAAACACCTGACGCGCGATCGGTGCCAGTTGTGCGTCGCGCTCGATCGCATCGCAGGTGGCGCGTCCCTCGACGCTCGTGCACAGCGAGGAGCGAACGTACCACAGACAGTTCGCGCCCGCGTCGTGCAACTCGGCGGCGCCGCGGAGGCGAATCGGCTCGCTGGGGTGGTGCGGTCTGCTGGTGGGAATCAGATACGTGGGGATCTCCCACACGCGGTTTCCGGCTCGGCTGACGGCCGCCAAGGAGCAGTCCTCCGGCGCTCGCCGCAGCACCTCGCGCAGGAACCGGTATTCGAGCTGTTCGGTCGTCTGTTCGCCGATGCTGGGAACGGCTGGGAACAGCAGAACCAGCGCGAGAAGGGCGGCCGCCGGCAGAGCGCGGCGAGGGGACTGCAGGTGCGGTCGAAGGAGGGCGGCGCCGGCGAGCAACAGGATGGGAAAGAAGAGGCGCTGGTAACCGAGTTTCTGCAACGGATGCTGGCGCAGGCCTTCTTGCGTGACCAGCAGCAACAGCCACGGCAGGCAGATGACGAGAAGCGGCAACCACGGCAACCCCAGCCACCGGCGCGCGACCAGCGCGCCGGCGACGAGAAGCAAGAGAGGCGTCGGATTCTGTGAGGCTAAACCGTCGATACTGGAACCGACCATCTGCTGGGTGCGCAGCACGGTGAGGACGGTCGTCGCGCTGGTGGCGAGCACGCCGCCGGCGATTACCGCCGCCGCCGCCGCTGCTCCTCGCAAGCGCGCCGGCCAGTCGCTGAAGTGCGGGCTGAGGAGCACGGCGAGCGGACACACTGCGAGCGGGAAATAGGAAACCGGGTGTATGCGTGCCGCGGCGCCGGCGATGAGGCCGGCAGCAGCCCAGCTGAAGAGAGTCGCCATCCGATCCGCCTGGCCAAGCCGCTCGACGCCGAGGGCGAGCGCGACGTGCACGGCGAGCACCAGGACGACGAGAGGTGCCGTGTAGCCCTCGCTCGCCGCCGTGCGCAGTGTCACAGAGTCTACCGCCAGGACGAGCGCCGCGGCCAAGGCAATGCCGCGTTCGAGTGCGGTCAGGCGCAGTAGCGCGTAGAGGAGCGCAGGAGCGAGCGCCGACAACAGTGCGTTGGCGGCGAAGATCGGGTAGTCCGCCGGCCAGCCCAGACGCGATACCCAGTTGAGCAGCTCGAAATAACCGGGGCCGTAAGCGCCGATGGCTCGGTAATCGATGGCGCCGCGAACCCACAGGGGTCCCTGGCCGTTGACGTGGGAGGGCCCCCACAGGCCGCATCCGAGCCGCGCCACGGCGCCGAATGCGACGATTGCGCCGAGCAGCCAGAGAGTGCGCGACGACGGTCTCGGCGCGCGCCGTGCCGCGGCGGCGACCAACGCGAATGCCGCGATCAGCAGCCACGGTCCGGGGAGCGCGGGAATCATCCTCGACCGGCAGCAAGATCACGACTGCTGCGTGAAGGCAAAGTGGAGCGGCACGACGCCGCGCCCACCGTGCGCCTCGACGTAGGTCTTGTGCACGCCGAGACAACGGGCGCGCACGGCGCACTCGCCGCAGGGTTCGACGAATACCCGGTCGGCGCGCTGCTCGTCAGCGATGGACGCGGGCAGCAGATGGACCTCGTCGGCAGGTGACTCGACGGCGCACACGGGAAAGCCGCTCATGCCGAGAAAGTGCGCCTCGATGCCGGCGTCGCGCAGCAGGCGCACCGCCGCCGAGAGGCGCGGGCGCAACTCGTCGAGCGGTACAATGGCTTGGCGATACAGATCACGGCGGTGGTAGGCGATGGGAAAACTATAGCTCACCCGGCGCACGCCGCGATCGCCCTCGCGCAGCTCCTCGGCGACGAAGCGCGCGTGAGCCTCGAGGTTGGCGACATTGGCGCGCTCGACGACGCAGTGTACTCCGACCAGGAGATCGGCTGCGAGAGCGCGGCGCAGCCCAGCAACGGTGCGAGAAAACCCGTTGGCCATGCCGGTGAGAGAGTCCGAGATCTCGGCGTCGGCGGCGTGCAGCGACACCACCACGTCGCCCAACCCGGCGGCGCACAAATCGTCGAGGTAGCCCGGCTCGCCGAAGCGGATGGCGTTTGTTTCGACAGTGACGTGAACGTCGGCGCGGCGAACGCGGGCGATCCAGGCGGGTAGAAGTGGGTGCAGAGTCGGTTCACCGCCGCTCAGCACGATGCCGCCGACGCGCGCTTCGCATAGCTCGTCGAGCCAGCGCTCGAACATCTCGTCGGGAGGCGCTGGCCAGTCGCGCCCCTGCCAGCACATGCGGCAGTCCTGGTCGCAGGCGAAACCCAGCCACATCAGGCCGACCGGTTGAACGCCGCCGTCGAAGATCATCCGGTAGTCTTCGTCCTTGATCGGCAGGTACGGGCGATAGCGCGCCAGCGCCTCGAGGAAGGCGATGACACCGACGGCGGTTGCGCCGTGTCGGTCGAGGCGCGTCAGGCGCGCGCGTAGTCGGGCGAGGAACGCCGCATCGCGCGTATCGGCGAAGGGGTCGTCCGCGCCGGCGTT
>JBGTMF010000075.1:0-10603 GCA_041743795.1 Thermodesulfobacteriota bacterium
CGCGGATCGCGCGGCACCTGCAAGTTCCTGTACCGCGATACGCACTTCCTCCTGGTCCCGCTCGATCGATTCCAGCAGTACGTCGCGCTGCCCCGCATAATCCATCGTGTCCACGCTCATTTCGCACCGCCCGCCCGCGAAGTGTCGGTCAAGGCGAGCGATTCGTCGCCTGCGGGTCGCGCCAGCGCCGCAGGGGCCTGCCGGCCGCCCAAGGCGAACAACACCAGCGCCAAGCCGCCGTTGAGCAGTGCGAACGCAGCCAATTGCATCATGGTCGTCGCCTCAGGCAAGACGAAGAGAACCGCGGCCGCTGCTCCGGACAACCACGCGGCCAGTGCCAGAACCCCGCCGACGCCGAACAGCGCCGCCCGCCCGATGGTCTGGGTGAGGATCTCCTTGCCCTCGAGCAGTGCGAGATCGATTCTTTTGGTGATCACGCCGTGGCCGCCAGCGACCAGATGCTCAACCGATGTCGCTACTGTCGGTTCGGCGCCGATACTTGGAGCACTCATCATCTCTCTCGTTTCCACGGTGAAGCTCCTGTGAGCCGCGCCGCAGCGCTGCGGCTTCGCCGTCTGTATTTCAACGGACTAGCGTTGGGCCCTATTGCCCCCGGATCCGCATGTCATTCTTCACGGAGCTGACACCGTTGACGTTGCGCGCCACCTCGACAGCTTGATTGATATCCGCCTGAGAACTGACGAAACCACTCAATTGCACGGTACCCTTGTAGGTCTCGACGTTGATCTCGCTCGACTTCAGGGTTGAGTCGGCGAACACAGCCGCCTTCACCTTGGCGGTGATGACGGAGTCATCGACATACTCGCCGGTACTCGAACTCTTCGAAGTCGAGGCGCAGCCCACGAAGGCTGCCAGAGCGGCCGTGGCGCAAAGACTGGTAACCAGTTTGAATGGTCTCATTGTAGTGTTCCTCCAGTGATTCAGACGTTACCCCATGGGAATGGGGGGACCCCCGGCAGCACCGGAGGGGCGTCCAGACGTGCTGCCGGGGTCATATGTGCAGGGCGATCTGGCGTTGTCCGTCACACCGCTATGCACACGTTGCTGTACCGCGCGCGCCGTCAGCGTGATCAGGGCAACCATGCTCTGTCGCCGTGATCCACGTGTCCGAAGGTGCCGCGAACGCGGGGGCGCCCAACGCCGATTCGCGTCGCGCTCGCTGATTGCTCCCGCCGTATGAATGTTCATGTCCATCGCTGTGGGTATTCTTCTAACGCAACGCTGCCGCGGCGGTAAGATCGGATTACTACGCGAGCATGACTACGCGCGTAGAACTACGTGCTCAAAAAACGCGCCTCCCAGAGCGAAGCGCGAGGACGACGTGCGTCCCGGTTCAACCCCGGCGAAGCCGCCGATCCCTTGGTCGCCAGTGGTGGACCCGACGCCTGTTGACTGAGGTACAACCGGGGCTTCCGCCAAGGCCGCTGCATGACCTTTCATCCAATCCAAGGCGCACCGGGATGAGGCGGGTGCAGGAGGCGGCGTATGTAGTTGTTCGCTGCCTGCATCTATGCTTTGACCCGCTCATGCAGCAGTCCCCGACCGGTTACTCGACCGTCGTCGCGACCTTCGTCGCGACCTTCGTAATCAGGTCCGTTCCGGCCCGGGCACGGGTCTCCAACGTCCGATACCGGCAGCTACTTCAAGTCTCCCGCTCTTGACGGCTATCCGCGGCTCGGAATCATGTATGCCGCTGGGCGATGGGCTTCTGTCGAGGGTCTGCAGCCGCCCAAGCGGAACTGCCCGTGCGAAGTATCTATAAGAATCGACTCTCGTCAAGAAACGCCGGTCGTCCGACCGACGCCACGCCACCGATGCAGAAGCAGCATACATGAGGAGATGGAGACGCCCATGAAGCCGATGAAATACAGTTGTCTTTTGCTGATCGCCGCCGCCTCGACGGCCTCCGCAGAGACACAATTCGATCGCACATTCTTGCCCATCGCGGAACCCGAACGCCCGACCTACAGCGAACTCGACGCGCGCAATGTGGAACCGCCGCCGCGATTCGAAGTCAAAGCCCCCGTAGATGCGCCGAATGTCGTGATCGTTCTGATCGATGACATCGGATTCGGTGGGCCTAGCGCGTTCGGCGGTCCCATCCACACACCGACATTGGAGCAGCTCGCGAAGTCGGGTATCAGCTTCAATAACTTCCACACAACGGCGCTGTGTTCGCCAACGCGCAATGCACTGAAGACAGGCCGCAACCATCACACGACCAACACTGGCTCCATCATGGAGACCGCGACGGCGTTCCCCGGCAACACGGGGCAGGTCCCGAACAGCGTCGCGCCCCTGGCGGAAATGCTGCGGCTCAACGGCTACAGCACGGCGGCCTTCGGCAAATGGCACGAAACCGCGGCCTGGGAGACCAGCGTGTCGGGCCCGTTCGATCGCTGGCCGACGCATCAGGGCTTCGACAAGTTCTATGGATTCATCGGCGGCGAAACCGATCAATGGTATCCGCTCATCTATGACGGGGTGAAGAAGATCGATCCGCCGAAAATGGAGAACTATCACTTCACCGTCGACATGACGAACCAGGCCATCAACTGGGTGAAGGCCCAGCAGTCGATGACGCCCGACAAACCGTTCTTCGTGTATTACGCGACGGGAGCGGTGCACGCCCCGCATCATGTGCCGAAGGAATGGGCCGACAAGTACAAAGGTCAGTTCGACAAGGGCTGGGACCAGGTTCGCACCGAGACCGTCGAGCGGCAAAAGAAACTGGGAGTGATTCCAGCCGACACGAAACTGGCCGACAGACCGAAGGACATCAAGGCATGGGAGGAGCTACCGGCGGATCAGCGTCGTCTGTTCGCGCGCCAGGCCGAAGTGTTCGCGGGATTCCTCGAGCAGACCGATCATGAGATCGGGCGATTCAAGAAGGCGATCGAGGACATCGGCGAGATGGACAACACACTGTTCATCTATATCGCCGGTGACAACGGCACGAGCGCCGAAGGCGGCTTCGTCGGCATGTACAACGAGATGACTTACTTCAACGGCGTGGAGGAGAAGGTCGAAGACCTCATCCCGCTGATCGACAAATGGGGCGGTCCGGAAACCTTCCCGCACATGGCCGCCGGTTGGGCGATTGCGTTCGACGCACCATTCGCATGGACCAAGCAGGTGGCCTCCGACTTCGGCGGTACCCGCAATGGCATGGTCATTCACTGGCCGAATGGCATCAGGGAGAAGGGCGGTCTGCGCAGTCAATTCTCGCACGTCATCGACATCGCGCCGACGATTCTCGAGGCGGCTCGTCTACCGGAACCCAAGAGTGTCAACGGTACACCGCAGACACCGATCGAAGGCACGAGCCTGCTCTACGCCTTCAACGACGCGAAGGCACCGGAGCGACACAAGACTCAGTACTTCGAAATGTTCGGCAATCGCGCCATTTACAGCGAGGGCTGGTTTGCCCGCACCCTTCACCGCGCGCCATGGAATGTTTCCGATCTCAAGCCGCTGTCGTCCGATGTGTGGGATCTCTACGACGTCAGGAGCGACTTCAGCCTGACGGAGAATCTCGCGTCGAAGAACCCCGCGAAGCTGGAGGAACTGCAGGCGCTGTTCATGAAGGAAGCCGAGAAGTACCACGTGCTGCCCATCGACGACCGGACCATCGAACGCACCAACGCTCAGCTCGCCGGCCGACCTGATGTGCTTGGTGATCGCAAGTCGATGACATTGTACGAAGGCATGGAGGGCATGCTGGAGAACACGTTCATGAACATCAAGAACCGTTCCAGCAAGATCACCGCCGAGATCGATGTTCCGGCGGGCGGCGCGAACGGCGCGATCCTGTCGCAGGGCGGGCGCTTCGGCGGCTGGTCGCTGTACATGGCGGATGGCAAGCCCGCCTACGTCTACAACTTCCTCGGACTGGAGCGCTACACGGTCGAGGCGTCGCAGCCACTGCCAAGCGGTCCCGCCACTGTCGCGATGGACTTCACCTATGACGGTGGTGGCCGCGGCAAGGGAGGCACGGCAGTCCTCCTGGTGAATGGCAAGCAGGTCGCCGAAGGACGAGTGGAAAAAACCCAGCCCAACATCTTCTCTGCAGACGAAACTGCGGACGTCGGCATCGACAACCAGACCCCGGTCGCCCTCGGAATCGGCATCGGATCGGAGACTCGCTTCACCGGCAAGATCAACGAGATCGTGCTCGAAGTGCAATGAATCACTGCCGCCGGCCGACGGAGCGAACCCCGTCGAAACCTGAAGTTACGGAGCACCAAGCTGGAAGGAGGAGGCCAAGTCCGCCGCAGTTGATCCTGGTACACCGAAGCACCGACGGTAGTACGACGGACCTGAAGCGGATTCGAAAGAATCACTCACGACGCCGGGATGGTGGAACTGGCAGACACAAGGGACTTAAAATCCCTTGGGACATAGTCCCGTCCGGGTTCGAGCCCCGGTCCCGGCATTCGAATTCCAGGTTCCAAATTCCAGATTCCAGGGGAGGGCGTATGGAATCTGGAACTGGATTGACCAGAGCAGGGGATTGGAATCTGGAATTTGGAATCTGGAATTGACCAGTCGCACGGGTGCACTTATCCTGTGCGAATGAAAAATCTGACGTTGAGCATCGACGATGAAGTGTTGGCCGCTGCCACGCGCTACGCGGCGGAACGCGACTCATCCGTCAACCGGCTCGTACGCGAGTTTTTGGAGGAGATCGCGCAGCGAAGCGACCGTGCCGGCAAGGCCCGGCGGCGGTTGCGTCAACTGAGCAAAGCATCGGAAGCGAGGATCGGCGACGCAACGTGGACGCGGTCTGAGCTTCATGAAGGTTGAGTGCTTCCTCGATACGAACGTCATCGTCTACGCGGCGGCGAGCGACCGGGCTTTCGCGGGCGCTTCCTAAGATTTGAGATTTATAAGGGCTAGCTGGCTGCATCGGCGAGAAGAGTTTGTTGGGATTGGTTGGACAGCCCAGTCAAGAACCGCTGGATTTCAACGGCGCGATAGGCGTCGTCTCGCCGCCTCCGGTGGCAACCCTTCGTCAGCGGTGAGAGATCACTGCATGCACGTCAAAGTGCAGCTGCTGACGATTGTAACGGCCTATCCGCACGTGGGAGGCTGCTGCGATGACTGCGGCAACCAGAGGCAAGTCGGCACGTCCTTTCTGCATATTGATTATTGTACTGATCATGAACGCCGCTGCTTGCGGGAGTGATGACGACGCGGGCGCCCCAGCGGAGCCGAAGGCAGCTGCGACGGCCACTGCGACGGATACGCCAGTTGCGAGCCCCGTGCCGACCAGCACTCCGCTCGATTTCGTGGCAGTTTCAAACGATTTCGAGTGCCTGCTCGACTGGCCGAAGGTGCGCAATATGCGGATCAACAACACCTTGGGCTTTCTCGACGCGGCGCTTGCGCTGGCCGAGTATCCGGTAATCGGCGAGCAGTTTCCTGTCGGAACGATAGTGCAACTCTTTCCCGGCGAGGCGATGGTGAAACGCGGGCCGGAATTCGATCCTGCCAACAACAACTGGGAGTACTTCGAGCTCGGCGTCGGTGCCGCGGGAACGGAAATCCGTGTCCGCGGGCGCGACGAGACGGTCAACATGTTCGGCGGCCAGTGCTTCGGCTGTCACGAGGCAGCGCGTGATTTCGACTTCCTATGCGAAAAGGATCGCGGCTGCGTATTGCTGCCGATCGGCGACGATGTGTTCGACCTCCTTCAAGACGGCGATCCGCGCTGTCGGTGAGCGATGCGCCAACGAGCAGCCCGTAGAAAGAATAGGGCAGGAGGGAAAGTGAGAGATCTCGACCCAAATAGAGGCGCCGAACCGGAGGCAAAGCCTAAGCACATCACGAGAGTCGATCACGGAGTCTGATCAATCCACTCGTCTCACTCCCGGGACGGCGTCGAAGCCGCGATCGAAGGAAAGGATGCTGCCGATCCGATGCCGCTGCATGATGGCGACGTGGAGTGCATCGCGCGCCGAGATGCCCTGACGGCCGAGAACGACATCCCGCGCGCGTAACACGTCGCGATCCTCGATGGGAAGCACTTCGTCGACGACTCCCAGGAGCGCGTCCAGCGCTGGCTGGATTGCATCCCGGCGATCGATCGCGACGTACCGGTGCAGGATTTCCTGGAGGACCTCCGCATCCGTCACCAAGCGTTGGCGTTCGGCAATGGCGCGCTCGAGGAGGCGCCGCGCATCGACCTTGTGCGGGTGCTCAGCGCCGACCAGGTACATTGGAATATTCGAGTCGATCAGGATCACGATCCGATACCGTAGCCCCGCTCGATCTCTTCCAGCATCTGGTCGATGTCGCCGCTCGGATACGAATGGCGCGTAGCCGCGCGCACGCTTTCGAGCTTTCGTTCGACGCTGCCCGTCGGGGTCTGCCGCAAAGCTTCGCGCAGGGTCCCCCGCACCCATTCGGCCAACGTCATCGAGTGTTGCTTCGCCGCCGCCTGCATGCGACGGAACTCCGCCTCGTCCACAAGGACTTGCATCCTCTTACTCATGTGAAGTCTCTATCCGACTCATGGTAATGAGTCAATTTGTGTTGGCTCGGGCGATGCTTGTACCAGATCCACTCATCAACCATCGGCTCGCGGCTGTATCAATGAATCCATCACCGAGGATGTAACGGAGACTGGGCGAGTTATCGCTCTGTCGCGACATGCTCGAGTAGATTCACGATTTCGTTACCGAGTACGAGTCCGCATGTTTGCATTCGCTCTATTTTCTTGACGAAGCTGATTCCGGCGCAAAGTCCAACATTCGATGACGGAGCGCTCCCAACCTATACACCCTTGGGGGGACGAGCGTGACGCGAAGACCGAGAGCCGTATCCACCACCTGGCGTCGAGTCCTGTTTGCTCTCGTCCGACACGCGGCCGCGATTTCGCCGCTGCTCCTCATTTCGTGGTGTCTATGTGGTGTGGGTTCAGCGTCGACCGGAGCACGGTGCTATGGCGACTGCGATGCGAACGGTGAGGTCACGGAAGCTGAGGTCGCCTCTGCGCTTTTCTCCGGTACCGCTGCTGCCGAGACCGAAGTCGTCGAGGCGGGCATTATCGATCGCAGCATTGTTAGGGGCGTTGAGGCGGCCTTCGTCCCAGATGGCGCCTTACTTCTGGTGTGGGAGCGGAGGGATGTTCTCTCATTGGATGAGATCGTCGGAAGGTTCTTCGACGAGTGGGGTAATCCCGAGAGCGAAGAGCTGGTTTATCTGACGATACGGCGCGATGGCGGAACAGACCGCGCGTGGTTACCGACGGGAACGGAAACTTTTTCGTGGTCTCGGATTCCGAGGGAGTGAGATTCCGTCGGTTCGACCGCAATGGATCGCCGCTCGAGATTATATACTAGTGTCCTGAGTTGGAAGTTCGTTGCATCAGTCGGCGAGCAATTGGCGCCTGTGCCAAGGCGCGATGCCGAAGGAAGATTTTGCAATAGTTCGAAGGCGAGCAACGTCGGTATTGGCGCCAACCGAATTCGGAGCCATGTCCCCCAGTTCGATTTGCCGCGCGTGTTCGCACCTGCGTTTCCAAAGCGAAGGTGCGACAGCCTGTCCAGGTGATCTACTACCGCGTTGCCGGCCCCGGCGTAATCGAGATCCTGCGCGTGCTCCACGAGCGAATGGATCCAGGTCGCCACGTCGAGCCAACTGCGGGCGGCTCGTAGATTTGCTAACGAACCACTGCCAAAATCTTGCTCCGCACAGGAGAGGTTGGTCTATCCTGGCGACAATTCCCTTGACGATCGCGGCCCTGGAACAGTAGTTGGAACTATGAAACCACTGGCGATCCTGATTGCTACGTTGACCGCAGGTGTCTGTATCGCTGTCGCGGGTCGTGCTGATGCACAGGTCGAGCATGTCGTCAGTGGAGCAAAGATCTCGATCAAGACGGCGCCGTCGGGATCGAAGTTGGTTCTGGTATTCGACGCCCCGTTCGTCGCTCCCGATCTGGGTTCGAGTTCCGATCCGTCGGTAAATCCGCTCGGTTTGATTCTCTCGGTTTTGTCACCGGTAGAGGGCGTCGGAACCCTCGTCGCTCCCGGCAGCGGCGCCGACCCCGGCTGGAAAACCAAGAGCGGGCGTAACGGACCGGTCTACCGTTTCAAGCACCGCAGCGCTCCGGACGTTACCTCGCAACTGCGGACCATCTCCATCAAGACCGGCCGACGCTTGCGCATCATCGCCCGCGGCTCCGCGCTCCCCATGGCCGCGCCGCACGGTTTGCTCGCGGTTCGCATCACTACCGGCTCGATCGACAACTGCGCAGTCTTTAAGGCCGTCGACATCAAGGTGGACGAAGCGGGCCGATTCAAAGCGAAGCTGGTGGCGAACCCAACCATCACCGACTGCTCGACCGAAAGTCTGCTCGGCCAAAGTTGCGGCGGTAGCGCCTACCCGACTTGCGGCGGCAGTTGCGCCGACGGCGGCGCCTGTGTTCCGGACATCTACGGCGGCAATTGCTCCTGCGTGTTTCCCAGCCAGCCGTGTGGCGACACGACGCCGGCCTGCAACGGCACTTGCCCGGTCGGTGAGACCTGCGCCGCGTTCGGCACCACCGGCTACCCGCTCAACACCTGCGGCTGTGTTCCCGACGGCAGCACGCCATGCGGGTCTCCGGGCCTGCCGGTCTGCGGTGGTGCCTGTCCTGTGGGAAAGGTGTGCGGAGGCGTGCAACCCTTCGATCTCTTTCCGACCTGCGATTGCGTCGACCCCGTTCCTTGCGGCGCGACGTCGGGCATTTGCCCCAGCGAAGAGATTTGCTTCGACAGTGGGGCGACAAACCTGTGCGTGCCCATCTTCTGCAGCGGCACCTACCCGACCTGTGGCGGCCCCTGCGAGGACGGAGGGACCTGCCTACCTATTACCGCCGGAAGTCCGCCGGTCGACCTCTGCGCCTGCGGGCTTCCGTAGCAGATCGTCTGTACTACCGGAACGCTAGCAACTAGCAAACTTAGATGAGACTCCGTCAGGTCGTACTCGTAGCGGAAGATCTCGAGGCAACTGTCGACCGGCTGCGCGACATTTTCGGCATCGAGGTCGCCTATCGCGATCCTGGTGTCGAGTTCTTCGATCTGCACAACGCCGTGTTGACCATCGGCGACACGTTCCTCGAAGTCGTCTCGCCGCTTTCTGCCAACGCCGGGGCCGCCCGCTATCGAGAACGCCGCGGCGGCGACTGCGGCTACATGGTGATGGTGCAGTCGGACGACTATTGGCGCGACCGCGAGCGCATCGAAGACCTCGGCGTGCGTGTAGTCTGGAGCGCCGATCTCGACGACATCAGCGGCATGCACTTGCACCCGCGCGACACCGGCGGCCCCCTGCTGTCGCTCGATGAACCCCGCCCGCCCGAGTCCTGGCGCTGGGCGGGAGCGGACTGGCAGCAGCTCGTCGACACCGGCAACGCGCGGGCGGTCATCGGCGCGGAGATCGCCGATCTCGATCCCGCTGAGCGAGCACGGCGCTGGAGCGAGATCCTCGACCGTCCGGCCCATGAGACGGACGGCGCCTGGTTGATCGAACTCGACGCCGGATCCCTGCGTTTCGTCGCCGCGGCGGCGCCCGCGGAAGCCGGGTTGTCGGCAATCGACTTGCGGTTGCGCGATCCCGAGGGCGCACAACGACGAGCAGCCGCCCACGACGCCGTAATTGCTCCCGGCATCCTGCGCATCTGTGGCTGCCGCTTCAATGTTAGTACTTGACGTATTTCCTCCTCTCCCGGCTGGCAGAGGATTGAGGTGAGGGGAATAGAATGCGGCCGAACGCTTCCGATTTGTTCGGCTGCGCTTATCCCCCTCACCCTGGCCCTCTCCCATTCCTCCTTCGCCAAGGCTACGGAGGACGAGCCGGGAGAAGGAACTATGCCATGATACGTCACAGTGTTTACGGCGGTCAGTACTTAGTCCTTTGAAAAGAAAGGCAGGAGCGCAAATGGCGCTGGGGACAATTCGCGCAGCGCGCCGGCCGCCCGGATGGTGGGCGCCCGGGTTGCCTCCGTCGCCGCCAGTTGAAGCCGGTCGCCTCGGTCCCTATCTCGGCGAGGATCTATGCTATCTCAGCGGCGACTGGCGGATCTTCCAGCGTCTCGACGGTCACCGCTGGTCGCTCGACGACCTGGTCACGGCGTGGGTTGCGGCGCGCGCCGTAGCGCAGACGCCGCCGCGCCGTTTCGCCGACCTTGGGTGCGGTATCGGTTCGGTACTGCTGATGATCGCCTGGCGCTTTCCCGATGCGATCGGAATCGGAGTCGAGGCGCAGCAGATCAGCGTTGACCTTGCCCACCGCTCGACTGCGTGGAACGGCGTCACCGACCGCGTCTCCGTCGTCGCCGCCGACTTCCGGGACGATGGCGCGTTGGCCGGAGAGCGAGGGTTCGATCTCGTCACCGGCACCCCTCCGTATCTGCGCGTCGGCGAGGGCTTGCAGTCGTCGCGTCCCCAGTTCGGGCCTTGTCATTTCGAGCAGCGCGGCGGCCTCGAGGCCTATTGCATCGCGGCATCACGGATCGTCGCGCCGCGGGGATGCATCGTCCTCTGCGCGGCCGCGGCGCAACACCCGCGCATGCTACGAGCGGCGCGCGACTCGG
>JBGTMF010000076.1:0-29961 GCA_041743795.1 Thermodesulfobacteriota bacterium
CCAAATGTGCGTCAGATCGGGCCGAGCGCAGGGATGAGCGACGCAGGCATAGTAGACACTATGTCGAGGAGCGAAGAGCGAGCACGGCCCGAGATGGCGTGCAGTTGGCGCTTGCAGCCGGATATTCATGAATAGTCCGGGCTAACCGGATCAATCGGAAGAGCGCTTGACTCCGCGCAGCAGCCACGCGCCGCTCGTGGCGACGACCTCGCTGCTCAGACGCACCTCGAGTTCGACATCCTTGCCGCTCTTGCGGTCGCGCAATGAGTCACGCCGGGTGAAAGTTACGAGCGCTTCGTCGTCGACGATGAGGACGTCGACATCGCTCACCGCGACCGTGAGTTCCTCGGCCGACTCGAAGTATCGCTCGAAACTGCGGCGCTGGTCGGCGGTCATCTCGATGTGCGTGGCGGCGACAGCGTCGACGTCCTTGCGCTCGAGCGCATCGCGGTACGCTTCGAGCACGGCGAGGATCGCCGTTTCGGACGTAGCGGGCGACTCGGCCAGCGCCGCTCGTGGCCAACTGAGCCAGGAGCGGCGTTCGTCCGGCGCCGGCGCCCCGATCGCATCGTCTGGTGCCTCGCCAAAGGTCTCGGCCATGCGCCGGTAGGCGTCGAGAGTTTCCCTGGTGCGCCGAGCGAAGAGTTGCGCCCGGTCGTCCGTCGATAGGCGCACGCCGAGGGCGACCAGCACGTCGGACGCCACCTGGTTCTGCAGCTCAATCAAATCGTCGGCACTTCCCCGCGCGCTCTCCGACGCGTCGAGAATCCCGGTCGATGTGTCGACCACGCGCGCCTCGATGACGACGATGTTGCCATCCGTCGCCAGGGAGCCAGAAATCATCTTCTGGATTCCGAGCGCTTCGGCGACCTCGATCTCGCTCATACCGCGCCGTTGTCGCAGAAAATCGATCTTCTCACGCGAGAATACGCGCAGGCCCGCAACCTTGCTGAACAGCGTATTGAAGCCATCGCGCGTACTGTCCCGCATCCATCCCGGCACATCGCCGAGCGCGCTGACGCCAGTGACTCCCACGCTCAGCGCGTCATCCTCGCGCGACGCCGCGGCGGCAACCTGGCGCAGTCCCGTCGTGCCCCCCGGCGCGTCGAACCGCGCCGGCCGCGTCTCCGGGCGATAGCCGAGCCACGCTAAACCTGCGATCAGCGTAATGCCGGCCGCCGTCAGCGCCGCAGCACGCAGAGAAGGCAGGCGCGACGACACTTTCGTCGCCGCCGCGTCGTCCACGTTGAACTCATAGACGTGGATCTTCTCGCGGATGTTCTTCATCGCCTTCGCGCCGAGATCGCGAAACGGAACGCTGACGCGGTTGCGCACACCCCGGTAGACCTCCTCCGAGACGGCGACGCCGCCGGGGCGCGCGATCGCCTGCAAACGAGCCGCGATGTTGACGCTGTCGCCGAAGATCTCATCTCCGGAACGCATCACGTCGCCGACGTGGATGCCGATGCGAATCCGCACCGCGGCGCCGTCCGGCCCCGGCGTCTCGGCCAGGTCAGTCTGAATCGCGATGGCCGCATGCACGGCCTCGGCAGCACTGTCGAAGAGGGCGACGAGGCAATCCCCAACGGCAACGTCGAGCGAGCCGCCATGGCGCGGCACGACCGCCTTGAAGACGTCGCGGATGCGGGTGAGCGCGGCGACTGCCTGCGCCTCGTCCTCGCCCATGAGGCGACTGAAACCGGTCATGTCGGCGACCAGCACGCCGTGCAGTCTACGTGTGCCGGCGGCAGGCGGTTGCGGCGAATCACTCATCCGTGTCGAGGCGCATCGGTTCGAAGGAAATGTCGGAAATTCACGGGGCGATGCTAGCAGTTGGGTGACAAACAGACACGCAGGCGAAACCGAGGATTATGCCGTCATGACAAGGCGCGAAGCGGCCCTGTCCAACCCAGCATTGATGTGCCGAGTCGCATGACGTCGGCCGGGTGTAACGCTCAGTGACATCCTGTCTGGCAGCGGCTATCCTCGGATCATGCGGCGCGCCGGGATCTTGATAACGAGCCTCCTGGCCGCAGTCATTGTGCCGGCGGTAGGACATGGGCAGCTGACAGAATTCTGCCCTCTGCTGGAGGCCCGCATCGTTGCCGACGACGGACAGTTCCTTGGCCGCGTCACGCCCGACCCGATCCCCATTGATTCGCTGGTGAATCCGAACGGCGACCACGGCAGCGAGTTCAGCCAGATCTCGATCTTCAATTCGTTCGGCGCCTATGGGGGGATGTTCGCGTTGCTGTCGCCATTCAACCCGAACACGTTCTTCCCACCGCGTATCATCCTCGACGCCCAGACGTTGGCGCGCCTGACGATCAACGATGAGTTCTCGCCGCGCGTCGAGGCGGATGCCCTTATCGAGTGGCTGCAATCGGACATGCCGGAGATGTGCTTCGAACCGACGCCGACAGCTTCGCCAGATCCGAGCACGGCGGCGCCCGCGACAGCTACATCGACGCCGCAGCAGACGCCGACGGCGACTCCTTTCGACGGCACCCCACCGGCCGAAACGCCAACTGCCACGGCGACAAACACCGCGGCGCCGACGAGGACACCGACGACGACGACGTCGGCCGCACCAGCGACCAGAACACCGACCAATTTCATCCCGACCGGACAGCGCGGCCCCGAGGCGTGTGCCATCGCAGCGCCGCCAGCAAACTCCAGCGGCATGGAGCTACTGTTGCCAATAGCCGCACTGTGGCGGCTGCGGCGGCGACGACTATAGCGCCTTCACCCTGGCCCTCTCGAATCCGGGCTTCCTCTCTCGAATGGGGAATGAGGCGAGGGCTTTCGCCGGGGCGACGAATTGGACGAACCTTGGACTTCATCCGCAGCCCTGACGCGTGCGCTCTCGTTCCGCTCTCGACTACCGCGTCATTCCGGCGAAAGCCGGAATCCAGGGCTGGACCCCGGCTTTCGCCGGGGTGACGGGTTTGAATTCAATGCCGCCGAAGCAGGGCGATAGGTCAATCGCCGGGCAACCAAAGGGCAGCGTCTTCATCTCGTCGCGAACCCAGCCGGTCGAGCACGTTCGCTCAGCCGGGCGCGCCGAGCAATCGACCGCTTCGCCGACCGCGGGAAACATGACCCCGAGCCAGCCGTCGCGCCGTTCGCAATTGAAACAAAGTGGAACCGGATCGCGAGAAGTGGCGCCACGACTTGGGGTCGCCGCGGGCAAAGCCGATCGTCCGGCTCCCCCCGCCTCGCCTTTCAAGTTCGCGCCCGTCGCGACCGCGAGTAACAGAAGAGGCTGGACGAGTTGAACAGACGACTTGGCCTCGCGTGATGGCACTGTGCTCTGTCAAGCCGTATATGGAGCGCTACCGCACTCCGGCGGGGATCCGGGTTCTGGAGGATTCATGCGAGTTCAACGCTACGAGCGAATCGCCCTCGGGATTCTATTGATGCTGTTCGGCGGCTGCTCCGCTGCACAGCCGGATCTATCGGACGCTCCCTTGGATGTCGCCGACGGTCCCCGTGTTGCGGCGGTGTCGAGGATCGTCGTCTCGGTACTTCCCGACTTGGATGCCGCCCGCGCAAAGCGTCTACAGCAAGAAGAGGCTGATGTAATTCTGCAGCGAGCCATCGAAGAAGAACTCTCGAAGGGCGGCCGAATTACCGCTGACGATGGCCCCGCGCTCGAAGTCACCATCAGCCACTTTCGTCTGCGATCGACCGCCGCGTCGTTATGGCTCGGATCAATGGCCGGAAACGACAGCATGTACGTCGAGGTCGACGTACGGGACGGGGAGCAGCCGATCAAATCGTTCACCCTGCGTCGATCGTCGATCCTCGGTGGCGTGGTCAAGAAGCAGATCGATACCATGGTGGGGCTGAACCAGCAGGTTCGCGCCCGGAGGATTACTCCTCAGCCACGAGATAAAGAAATCTGTAATTTCGTGGTAATTGATGGCGTCGGCGTACGGAGGATCCGTAATAGCCAAGTCGCAGTCTTCATCAAACTCGTCCGCACTCCGAGTAGACACCTGAGCATTCATCTCGCCAATGTGCAGGTCGCGAAATCGCCTGGTTGCAATCGTCTTGCGGTGAAATTCGAAAGAGCGAACTGCAAAATTGAAGAATGGGTTTAGCGCCTGGTTGTAGAAGACATGGTTCGGCAGATCGCGTGGCCCGCCGGCTTTGCCTGCGGGCGCCGTAAGCCACTGGCACAGTTTACTGCTGAGGTCGAGCAATAGCGCCAGCGTGAGATAGCTCGTCGCATCTGTGGCGTGCTTTCGCCAGAGGGCGAATACGAGAAGCTCCCTAGGACGAAACAAGTGGTGCCAATACGTCCACCCGCGCTCCCGGATCGGCTGGTCCGTATTGTAACCTCGCTCGATCGCCATGTTTGGGATGAGACCTTCACGCTGCCATTCAAGAAGGTTCTCGGTTACGAGGCGTTCGGTTCGTGCCTCTACGTCCAAATCGTGAGGAGTTGGCTCCCTAAAGAACACCGAACCATCATGTCCGTTCCACTGAATGCAATAGAGACGCTCTTGGAAAACATCGCTAGGCCGCGGAGCAACGTCTGTATTTTCCCATAGCCGGAGACTGTTTAAAGGAGCGCCGTCGACTCTTCGGTCCCCACGAAGTGTCCTCAACGGAGTGCAAAATTCCTTGTCGTCAATCACGAAGACTATGTCTCCGCCGCGAACGGTGCCGGCTTTCGCTCGTTCGAACGTGCTAGAATCGACGTCGCTTTCAATCCGTAACTCGAAACGCTTCATTGCATGATCCGGAACGAGCACTGCAACGCAGCGTCGTGAGTGGCTAATGATCCAGCTGGGTGCCAGTGGCACGCGCCATCCAGTTTGCGGACAAATGGCCTCCACGCAGTACAGATACGACTTGGCGCGGTTTCCCAACTCGTCGTGTTCGATGCCCAGTTTCATCAGCTCGTCGTTGACTGCCGTTGCGACGCTTTCTTGAATCTCTTGGATGCGTCTCTGCGTTTCACCGTCGGCGCCAACGATGTTGAGAGCGCCCCATGTCAACATGCATGCGATTGGATTCAGGTCGCTGGCGCGAACGTCGCATCCAAGCCTCGCAGCTTCGAACGGAATCGCGCCCCCGCCGCAAAACGCGTCAGCCACAATAGGCGCCCGACCAAATCGCAAAATGCCGAGTTGCCGGACAAGTTCGGCGTGGCTTTGCGCCGTTGTCCCGAGGTGGTCGTTGACGCGCGTCCAAATCAGCTCGTAGGCTTCATCTGGCAATTCTTCTGGACGCAGACTGCGCCCTTGGAGTCGCTCGTTGTATGGCATTCTCCGTAAGATCTGCGCCAGTAGCTGTGTTCGTTCCTGACCTCTGACTTTCCACTTCCCGTCTTCATGGATGAGATCATTCGCAAGATCCGAGCCCCAAGTCTCAATGTCGCGAACAGTGACCTTTCGGATGCGCCGCTCGAATGCCCCATCATCGATGGCCATTAGCATCTCGAAAACCTCGAGGTCCTTGTCGGTTTCCCCGGTGGATGGGAGGAGCGCCCCGAGAACGCAGGCTCTAACGAGAACCAGGGGTTTGCGGCCTTTCCAGTAGCTTCCGATGGCCGTAAGTGTCTGCCCCGAGTTCGCCTTGCGCTCACACTGCGCCTCGATCGAGATCTTCTGCGCCGGGAAGGCGACCTCTATAAGCGCGGGCTTGTCCTTCCAAGCCAAAGGCTCGATTTTCATCCCCTGGCGAGTCATGTCGAACCGCCGGGTCCTTCCTCGCTCAGCTCGGCCTCGATCTCCTCGACGGTCGGCAGACTTCCCCGTAGGTCCTCTGGGAGCTGCTCGACCAGCTTGGTCTCCCACTCGGCGACGCCGATGGGCTTGGCCAGGTTTCGCCGAGCGTACTCGACGACGATCTTGCTCTTGGAGGCCTGCCGGGCCATGTCGGGATCGCCCAGCGTCCACGGCAATCGTGCAACGACCCATTGCACAACTTCGGCGTCGCGCTCTGAGCGAGTCATCCTGGCTCGTCCTCCGCGGCGAGCGCCTCCATCTCACGCTGCATCTCCTCGCGCAACTGCGCCTCGCTCGGCAGGTGAAGTTGATAACGGCTCGCGAAAATCTGCTGATTCGCCTCGGGCAAGACGTAGCGGACGACCGCGTCGTTCTTGTCGGTGCAAAGAATGAGCCCGAGGGTGGGTTGATCTCCGGCGTTCGTGATCTCGCGATCGTAGTAATAAACGTAGAGCTGCATCTGCCCGAGATCTGCGTGCGTGAGCTTGCCGACCTTCAAGTCGATGATGACGTAGCACTTGAGGACCACGTGGTAGAAGACGAGGTCGGGGTAGAAGTGATCGCCGTCGAGCGTCAGGCGCTTCTGCCGACCGATGAAGGCAAACCCGCTGCCGAGCTCGAGCAGAAACGTCCGCATTTGGGAAATCAGGGCTTCTTCCAAGCTGGACTCGACCAGGCGATGGCTTGCTGGAAGCTCGAGGAACTCCAGCACATACGGGTCCTTGATGACGTCCACTGGGCGCTCGGGCTGCAAGCCCTGGTTGGCCAGGGCCAAGAGCCCTGCCTTGTCACGGCTCTTGGCGAGCCGTTCGAAAAGCAATGACGCTACCTGACGTTCCAGTTGGCGTCCCGACCAGCCGTTCTTGATTGCCTCGATCTCGTAGAAGTCGCGAGCGTCGCGGCGCTTGACGCGGAGGAGTACCCGGTAATGGAGCCACGAGAGGTTCGGATGCAGCATTCCCGGACGCCACTCCTCTCCAGGGGGAACGAGCAGCCCCTGCAAAGCAGCCGTGGGGCCCACACGGGTATTAGCGGCCGCTTTCCGAGATTTCGAACGCACTGCGTTCGTTTTGTTGGGGACGTTCGCGGCCCCCAATTTCGAACGCACCGCGTTCGCTTTCTCCGCGTCCACCAGCTCGGGGTAACCCACAAAGAAAGAGCGCGCATACTCGAGGTTTCGTACCGACCAACGCTTTCCCGGAGGATCAGACAACCGCTCGGCAACGCGCGCCAGAACTCTCTTGCCGTAAGCGGCCCTCGATTCACCCTGCTGCTCGTCCTCGACAATCTCACGACCCGTCAACCAGTGGGCGCAAACGTGACCCACACTGACCGTGCGCGTCGCGTGGGCCTGCGCGGCGCTCCAGATCGCGGCGATGCGCTGGGACAGCAGAGCCCCATCATCATCGCTCTCCGGGTCCGCCGGCTTGGAAAGGCGGACTGTACTCTTGCGTTGCCCCTTCTTCATCCAGAGCTCTCCTCCGGGTCGCCAAACAACGAGAGCGTCTGCTGCCGCGCCCTCCTGCTGCGGCGCTGGGATGGCGCCACCGTCTCCACTGGGTTCTCTGTCAGCGCAAAACGGAGCGCCTTCCGCCAACCGATGTCGCTGTCGTCGATTCCGCCCGTCGCTGCGGCCGTCATCGTGAAGAGCCACCAGCGCTCCTCCGGTTTCAGGCCAGACCAGTTCGTGATTGCGACGGGGATGATGTCCTCGGCCGCGTCTTCGATGGCCCAGGCGAGCACGCAGAGTTCCTTGCCCAGCAGGCGTTCGACCTTGTTGTCGCCCACGCTCCAGCGGCCCGCGGAGATTCCCTTCTCCTTGAGGCGCTCGTTGAACACGCGTCGGACCGAGTCCGCGATTGCGGTCCACTTCGGCCTCGTCAGTTCGACGCGCTCGATCATGTCGGGTGTCCCAGCGTGCCCCGCACGCAGCCCAAACTGCTCGACGATGCGCACGGAATCGTTGCGGCCGCGGGGCACCGTCACCACCATGTGGTGCGGATCCACCGTGTCGGGGCATCCGAAGCCGATCGTCCCGTGCTCTTTCGTCACTGCTCAACCTCGTTGGGACCAACGGTGAGGCTCCAGTCCTTCACGAATTCGCTCAGGTCGTGGCCATTTGCGAACTCAATCCCGTAAACCCGCAAGCGGACCTCGGCCATTTCGTCGCCGAGTGCTTCCCGCAGCGTCGCGATGACTTTCTCGAGCTGTTCCGCAGCGAGAACGCCATCTTTTCCAAAGCGCAACGAGGCGGTCCGCGTTCCACTGCCGACCTCGATGCTCAACTCAGACAGCCGCGCACCCACGTTCTTGGCACGGGTGAGGACCTTGAACGTGTCCGGGGTGCTCTCTGCGCCGATCCGCTTCTTGAGCTTGGCCTGCTTGCCGGGCTCGATGTGGATGCCCTGGTTGCCGGCTGGCGGGATCGTGAAGTTACGCCGAGCGGAAACGCCGTCGTCCTCCGCGTAGCAGTAGATTGTCGTCTCTCCCTGACCGATCTCGATGGGTCCGGTGTAAGGCGTGCCTTCCGCCGGATTGGCGCCCGTCAGCGTGTACTTGATGATGCCCCGCGGAACGACCTTTAGCTCGACTGACCGGTTGCCAACGCCATCTCTCGGCTGATGCGTGATGGTGAGACGGTTGGACCACGCCTTGGGCTCGCCGGTTTCATACTCGCCGTTGGCATCCTCGGCAACGAACCAGACGCGCGTCGCGTCCGTGATCAGCTTCGAATCGGTGAGGCGCGAGCTGTTCGACGTCACCTTGGGGTGCGTGTCGTGGTAAACACGGGGCGCTCGGCCGGCATCGCGCGGAGTGACCTCAATGGTCGCTTCGCCCGTCTCCTCGTCGTATCCACGTTCGACGAGCACCACATCGGTCTTCGGCTTCTCGAACGGTCCCTTCTCGATGTAGCCGTCGTCCGTGTAACGCCAGGTGCCACGCTGCTCCGCAACCTTGCGAAGCTGATCGAGGCCGTTGGCGGGCAGCCAGATCCACCGGGGTGTGGACAGCGCACGCGAACGGATGTCGCGCCACGGAACGCGCTTCTGGTTCTCCGGCCAGATGAGCTCCTCGGCACGCTGCACGAGAGATTGGAAGTTCTCCTCGATGTCGAGAACCAGCTTGCTGACCCCGGTCTGCACCAATGCTTTCTCGATCTGGTCCTCGCCGTCGAAGTTGTTGGCGTTGAACTGCATCGCGAGCTTGGTGAACACGAGCCCCTGCTTGTTCGGGTACCAGACGCGGTTGAACGTGGACGTGACCGTCGAATTGAAGTCTTGTTCGGCTGCTTCGTAGCGCTCCTTCAGCTCCTCTTGCTGGGGATGGCTCTTCGCTAGCGTCTCTTGGAGCTTGGCCACCGCGTAGAGCATTCTCGTCTTCTCTTCCAGGTTCACGAGATCGGACCCATCCCCCGTCAGAATACAGAGGTTGTTCTTCTGAACGACCGACTCGTAGAACCTGGCGGCAGCCTCGGGTGGACGCTTCGTGTCCGGACTCAAGATGAGCAGCATACGTCCAGCATCGAGCCGGACTTCATCCAGAATCGGCAGCGCCTTGAGCTCTTGGTAGGCATTGCGGCGTTTCGGCAGGAAGATCGTCTCGAGCCGGCGACGCATTTCCGCGTCTATCTTGTTCGCGGGGGCACGCTCAGCCTCTGTCGAGAGGCGCTTCGTCAGGTTCTCGACGTTGGAGAAGTAATGCGCATCGCTCTCGTCGCGGTGGAGGTACCACGCCTCACGACGCAGATGGTCGAACGCCTCGGCGAACTCCAGGACAGAGCGATTCGGTGCGATGAGCCGCTCCAACAAGCGCTGTTTCGTCAGACCTTTGACGCCATCGACAGCGGTGGAGAGAGAAGCCGAGAGCAACAAAGTCGCGGTCTGGAGAGCAGCGTCATTGCCTGTCTGGGAGTCGATGGTTTCGGCGTGGGAGCTGCCGCCGGAAGCGATGTCCGTGGCAATGGCTCCTCGCAGGTCGTTGATGCGCAGGAGCTCATCGCGCACGTCGCTGTCGTTGAGATCGAGGTGCTGAAGGCCGATCAGGAAAACGTCGTTGTTTGACCGCTGCCAGACTGACTGGATCGCCCGTGCCACGAACTGCATGAGGCCTCGCGTCTGCCGATAACCCTCGTTGTTACGGAAAAGCGCGATGATGTCCTTGATCGATGGGTGAAACGGATAGGAGCCGCGGATCTCGTCAGCGATCTGCTCGGTGCTCTTGGCGATGGCCTTGGACTTTTCGGCCTCTTTGATGGCGATCGCGTAGGCCTGCACGACGTCTTCAACGTCTCGCTCGTTCGGGAGTTGCTCGAAGAGGCGCTTCTTGAGGATCTGATAGATTTCGTCGCCGCCGAGCTCGACGGGCGTGATCGGTTTCGCCTGGCGCTTCGCCTCCTGCTCGACGTTTTTGATGGCACGGCGCAGGTCTTTCGATGCCCCCTGGTAACTCCCGCTCAAGTTGGAAACGACAATGCAAACGCGAGGGAGCTTGAGGGCAGCCGAGAACAAGTTCGAGAGCGCTGCAGTGGCGACTTGGGCTAGCGTTCCGGCCCCGACAGAACGGGTCACGGCGTAGTCGAAATAGGGGGGGAGCTCGTCGAGCAGGATGACGGTGGGGTCCTCACCGATGAGATCGAGCCATGCGCGCTCATCGGGAGCAGATGCCCCATCTTGCCAGTACTTTCGGAACGCATCCGGCCTCCCGAGCTGGCTCGCGATCTCACCCCACAGGAAGTGATCGGGATAGTGCCGCCCACTGAACGCTACAATCTTCGCTCCGCCGAACGACGATGACGCGGCGAACTCCGGAACAACACGTTCGCGCAACTTCGCGTTGCGTGCGACCAGCCCAAAGGCGATCATCGTGTGCGTCTTGCCACCACCCATCGCCTGGGTCAGCTCGAACACAGCTTGGTCGGAGCGCCCAGCGAGTCGCCGCAGGCCAAGATCGAAGAGCTGGCGCATACCGGCGGTGATGTGGTTCTTGGCAAAGAATGCTTGGCCGTCTCCGGCACCACCGATGACGGCAGCAAGATCCTCGATCTGCTCGGCCATCGAGAAGTCGAGAGCCATCTTGTGCGGAGTGCAGGCGTCGCGAACGGTCTTCAGCATTCAGGGCTCCTTGGCGTCGGGCGGCCGAGATGAATTGAGTTGCACGTCAAAAAGTGAACCTTCTGCCTTAGTCGCTACCCTCAGCCATTCATCCGTAAACGTGTTCGGATCAAATCTGGCTGATCGCCACGCGGATATCAGCCAATGCGCGCGTGAACAAACGGGACTTCGTCGCACACGGATGTTCAGCGGAAGCCCGTGTCGGCTCGTAGGCGGATCCTGAAAGCAAACCCCGTCTTCAACAATATCCATCGGCCCCAATTCGAAGCCCACCGAAGGCCTCCCTCTTCCTCTCATGTGATGACCGTGAGGCATCGAGCGCTCAAGTGTTTTGCATCGGCGGCGGGGAGCCACATGACAATACGGGACGGTTCGAGAGCAACTGAACCCATGATTAGCGTGATCCCCAGGCCTCTTGATCAAGCTAGGTTGACGCATCTTGTGGATCCACCTGGGATACTCGCCAATCCTTGCTCGTTTGATGCGGGGGGGGAGTTTCGGGCTTCCTGGGGTAGACGCCCCACCGGGGTTTGTCGAGTCGCTAGTTCCGCAGCGCATCCTCTATTTAGACAAGTCCACCTCATTCGGCTGGCTCCCAGACTGGCGGACCTGGTTCTGCTATCGCCTCCCAGAGGGCTGCCTATCGAGTGGTGTTCTCTCCGTTCCCAGCGCCATTCAAGACATCGTGGAGGGCGAACTCCAGCTGAATATTGCGCTCGATGCTTCGATTGGAACGCTAGTCAATCGGCGGCTCGTCTGGGGGCTAGGCGCAGTTTCTCGACCACGCAGTCCAGAGCTTGGAGACTACTTGCTGCTTGTGGTGGATCCGAAGACTCGCGTGGCCGAGGTGCGACTTGGGGATGAAGGCATCATTGAGGATCCGAGCGCCGCGCTACCTCTCGCAGGGATACTTGATGACTGATAGATCGTAATACTGAAGCTCATCAACTGATCGACATTTCTGCCGAAGCGCGCAGCGCGAAGGTGAATCACGAGCCGTCACGCACCGCGCGCACGTAGTAGTCGTCCGACTTTTCGCCGAAATCCACAGCGCCATGGCTAAAGGTCACGAGCCACGTGACGTCGGGGCTGCCGGCGAAGGTAGTAGCCGACCAGTAGTAGGACGGCTGCGTCGGGCCGAACACCGTCTCGTCGATGCAGGGTGACCCGCCTCCGCAGCCCGGCACGCTCACATCCACGATCGTCTGCAGCTCCGTGATCGTCGGCAGTCGCCAGTCGCCGTAGCCGGCGAACGGAGTCGGGCCATTGAGCGTGGCCAAGAAGGTAAAGAAGGCCGGCCCGTCCGGGTTGTGCGGTGCTCCGGTGGACCACGTGTAGAAGTTCTCCTTGTAGTGGATGCTGCCGTCGTCGGTTTTCTGCTCCCACATCAGCCCCGTGCGCGTGTCGCTGACTGTTCCGTCGAGGTTGTCGATGAACCGCGTCTGAAACTCCACTAGCGGCCGCACCCCAGGCGTGCACTTCTTCAGAAAGGCCGTGCACGTCCCCGCTCCATCCTCCATGTGCAACGTGCAGTCCGGCGGCGGCGTGATCGCCAGCAGCGTGCCGGCGGACCCTTGCGTGCACTTCTTCGCACTACCCCCGCTCACGCAAGTCCCGGCGTTGAAGAACGGCTGGATCTGCGTCGACGTTGTCCAGCCCCACCTCAGAGTACCGCTGACGCCCTTCGCCGACACCAGGATGGTGCCGTCCTTTGCGTTGATCTTCGCGCCGCACTTCCCCAGCGCTCCGGCCGCTGGCGCCCACACCAGCGCCGCCATCACTGCCAATACTCCAACCACCGTGTTCTTCTGTCGCATCGTCTCCCCATTCTGTCTGCCGCTGGATCGCTCTCGCGAGCCTCTCCAATCGCAGCTCCGAGTGCTTCCTGTAAGTGCTCTACAAGACTTGGCCCTTCCCCTGCAACGAAAGCGCAACGAACGCATCGACAAGAATTGCGTTCGAGGGATCTTGTCCTCCCAGCAATTGTCTCAGCCGGTGCCCGCTTCGCAGCTGAAGGAGGAGAGGGCGTCTCGCGTTCACTTTTCCGTGTCCCCGTTGGTTGGAGAGTCACCAAGAAGGATTCTGTATTTGGTCGCGTATCGATCGAACATCAGCTGTTCAAGGATAGTTTCATCCGGCTCCCCTATTGCCGCTTCGTCTCCCATGTTCCCCTCGTTCAGGCTGTTGAGAATTTCTGAGACAGAACTGACCCGAAACGGAGTCCGAGATCGTGGAACACCGGTAAGGAATTGAAATGCGACCAAGATGACAACCCGTCATCCCCCAAATCATCCCAGGAATAATCGCTCCTCTGAGCACAATCGGTCGCAATGATGCAAGGATGGCACACCTGCGCCTTCAACTCCTGCGTCGCCTCGCGCTCATAGGATATTCTGGGAGACCAGTTTACGGTTTTAGAGGTTGCACGATCGGGGCCCCTTCGCCTGCACTCCGGCAACAGAGGGCAGCGTGAGATCCTCTAACCGGATCCCAAGAGAATCAACTACGAATTGAGAAGGCCCCCCCATTCGCCGTCAAACGCTGTCGGTATCCGACCTGCAACGGTATTACCCGTTGCGCCGGCACGACCAGTCAGTTGACAACTATGCAGGCATAGGTTGACCAGCCTCCGTAATCACGGCAAAGGATGCGATGCACTGCAGGGTAAGGAATATTCGGCGGGAATTTCCGAGAGAGACTCGGGAGGGGGGCACGATGAAAGACGATCGCTCAACGCAGGAATTCCGCATTGCCGAGGTGCTGTCCCTGAAGCTCGTCGCGGTGCTTTTCATTGCGATTTGGTCCGCCGGTTGCACCCAGCGAGTCCCCTACCCTGACTTGGGCACTTGGACCGACAGTATCGAGGTACTAGGCCCCTTCCAGGCGTGCCAGGGAGGTTACTGCTGCCCGAACAGCCGCTGCCAATGGCCAATGGCGTTGACCGTCCCGCCACCGACCGAGACATACCACCGCGCGTTGGTCGACGACGCAGTCAACCGTTACAAACTGTCCGCGGAGGAAGTCGTACTCGACCAAGTGATGGTCACGTTGCACACGGAAGCCGTCGGTACCGTCCGCGGCTGGGCCGCTGAAGCCATCGCCGGTCGCAACCCGGCACCGACCCGGGACACAGCGAGCGCAGCCATCACTGATCCGACGACCGCTGAGGAGAAACTCCTCGAGCTCAAGCGGCTCCACGAGAAGGGGCTCATCAATGATGCAGAGCTCGACAGCAAGCGTCGTGAAGTCCTGGACGCCCTCTGACCTCGCTCTCAGCTGCCGCGGGTTATTCGGCCGGTTCGTCGCGAACGCCAGGGGAAGGTAGAGAACTCGTGCGCAGGTGGCTCAGGTGGATTGCCGACCTGTTTCGGCGCATCTGGCCAGGCCGGCATCAGTATGCCCTGGAACCGACGGCGAATGTCGCGATCGAGGTCGAGCGGCTCAAGAGACAATTGGGTGTCGAGTCGTCCGGCAAGCGGGACGGGTCCAAGAACTATCCGAAGGCGGATGCGCGGGAGTGGTCCGATACGGAACAACGTATCGCATCGTACATGAACGTCGCCGTACAAAGCGCCCGCCACAACCTGCACAAGCAGGAGCAGGTCTACAATAATCGGCTTGCCGGACTGGATCTTGCTGCGTGCGCGGCGGGGTTCGCCAAGATTCCTGTTGTGGCTCAGGCCCAGTACGATTCCGTAGTCCGAAGGAAGAAGAATGAACTCCACCGACTGGAGGAGGACGTTCGCTCCTTGAGCGACGAATTGGAACGATTCAAAAATCGCAACCGGCTTGAACGATTGGCGAACTACCCTGCGTCCCGTCAACTTTCGTATGGGTTCCTCGCGCTCCTTGTACTCGCCGAGAGTCTCCTCAACAGTTACTTCTTCGCGAAAGGCAACGACTTCGGCTTTGTCGGCGGGTTTTTTCAAGCGACCATATTTGCGGGGATCAACGTCCTAATTCTCGGGTTCTTACTGGGCAGGGTCTGCGCGCCCAATGTCCACCATCGGAACTGGCTTCGCGCTCTCGCGGGAGCGGCGTCCGTCGTCGGGATGACATGCGTTGCCGTTTTGTTCAATCTGTGGGTCGCGCACTATCGCGAAGCGGTCGCGCTCCACCCGTTCGATGCGGCTCAGAATGCGGTGGTGAACTTCCGTAACACCCCTGGGGGGCTGTCGCTGTTCGACTCATGGATGCTGCTGATTGTGGGATGCGCATGGATTGGGTTGGCGGCATTCGACTGGTACCGCATGGATGATCCGTACCCGGGCTACGGGAAGCTAGATCTGCGCAGGCGAACCAAAGAAGATGAGTACCTCCAAGACGTCGATGACACGCTGAAGAGCATCGACAATATTCGCGAGAACGCACTACGAGAACTGGAGGAAGCGCCGCGCCTGCTCAACTTCCGGCGCCAGCAGTACCAAGGCCTTGTCGGGCAGCTAAGCATGGAATTCGCGCGCTACGCCAACTACCTCAAGCACGCAGAGCATGTGGGCAATCTGTTGATTGCGGCCTATCGGGAGGCCAACCGCTCGTCCCGCAGTGAAGCGGCACCGGTGTATTTCGATCATGACTTGCTGCGATTCCCGTTCGAGTCTGAAGATTCCCCCGAGACGAGTGCCCCCCGACACGACGTCGATCGGATCGTCATCGATGCGCTTGGCAAGCTCGAGGAGCATCGAAGTCGCGTCCTCGCTTCCGCTCAAAACGCGGCAGAACAATTCAAGTCGCTAGCGTACCTTAGCACCCCGGCGAGCGGAGCGGAGCGGCCATGACGCGGGGTCGACGACAGCAAGAGAAAATGCGCCTGGACCGTAAGGGCTACGCCCTTAGCTTTGCTTCCGTGTTCGGATTTCTCCTCGCTTTTGGGTTCTATGCGTATCTTGTCTGGGGCAGTGAGGGACTCGACCGCACATCGCTCTGCCCAGAAGGCGGCCCCCGCGGGCAGTATGTCTTGCTTGTCGACCGCACCGACGCGCTTACGACACCTCAGCGCGAGGATCTCCGGAACAAGCTGCGCGGCATCACGGAACAGGTCCCAAGGGGACATGAGCTGTCGGTATTCACGGTCGACGAGATTCACGAGCAACTGCTGATGCCCCTGATGTTGCGTTGTAGTCCGGGGAGGGACGAGAATCTCAGCGGCTGGAGCGGCAACCCAGAGCTGGCAAAGCGCCGCTGGGAACAAGACTACGCCGCACCCGTCGGGAAGGTGATCGACCATGTCACCGAAGCGGAGGCATCTGCCCCGCGATCACCGATAATGGAGTCGATCCAATCGGTCACGATCTCGTCCTTTGGCAGAGGGCCAAAGGACGTGCCGCGCCGGCTGATTATTGTGTCCGACATGCTTCAGAACACGGTCGCTTTCTCGCACTACCGGAAATTCCCGGCCTTCGAACAGTTCCGCGGCACTGCATACTATAGAAGTGTGAAGTCCGATTTGCGCGGTGTTACCGTGACCATCGTCTTGTTGCGCCGCGAGCACGTGGTGCCGGATCGCGAACTGATCGAATTCTGGCAGCGCTACCTCGCAGACGCAGGCGCAGTTCTCGACTCCGTGGAGGCGGTGCAGGGATGACGTCCGTCGGGCGAAGTCCATTAGGCAGCGAGGCTTGGTCCAGCTGGCTCGACAAGCCACTGTTTCTCGCGCTCTTCGTTCTGGGCACGGCAGTCATTGTGATTGGTAAGGCGTTCGCCGTCTCGCAATGGGTCGTGACGCTGATTCCAGTGCTGTTCGTGGTGATCTACGCATTGGCGACGATGTTCTCGACCCGGCTCCATGTTGAGGAGGCAGCCGGCGACAGCGTCTACTACCTTGGCTTCCTCTTCACGCTGGTGTCGGTCGGCGTTGCCCTATACTACTTCAGCACCGATCCCGCGCAGACGGCGGCGTTCGTGGCCAATTTTGGCATCGCGCTACTGACGACGATTGCAGGCCTGAGTTTGCGAGTGCTCCTGGCCCAGGAACAGCAGCACCCAGCCGATGTGGAAGCCAGCGCCCGGCTCGACCTGGCGAGGGCCGCGCACGAGTTGCGCTTGGAAATCGACGGTGCGGTTGATCAAGTTAAGGGATTCTCCGAAAACGTGCTCCAGCTCAGCGATCAGGCGGTGCGTGACAACGCCGAGCGGACGAGTGCGGCGCTCACGGGGGCGGTCACGGACTTTCGACGAGTCGTCGGAGAGACGCTCGATAACATTACCCTACCGGCAAATGCGTTCAACGAACTCGCGACGACCGTCAATACGGCTGTGACCCGGGTGGCCACGGCGACCGAACAACTGGCTGGCCGCCTCGACGCCATTGAAGTGCCCCCCGACCTGCTTGCGAAAAAGCTCGCGGTCGTCTTCGACTCCCTCGACGAAGCGGTGACCAAACAGGGTAAGGCTACCACCAAGGTCGCCCGCGCCAGCGAGGAGCTGGCCGACCGACTCGACGCGCTCGAGGCGCCGCCGGACCTCCTCGCGCGCAAGGTTGAAAGCGCGTTTGCGGCCTTGAATGCGGCGGTAAGCGAGCATAGCGGGGCGCTGCGGGACAGCGTCGGGACGCACGGGGAGTTCCAGAATGCGCTGCGCAACAGCGTCGCGGCCCTGGATACTCTGGACAACACCGCGGCGGGATTTCGGGACAGCATCGCCGCTGCCTCCTCCGCCCTCACGGCGATCGAAACGAATACCCCCGCGCTCGAGCGGTTGGCCAAGACGCTCGCCACCCTGCAGGGGCCGATGGAGCAGCTCGGCGACAACGCCCGGGCCTTCAGCGACTCCGTCGGCGCCGCTACGGCAGATGTGATCCAGCACATCGATGCGATGAAGGCGCATCGCACGGTTCTAGCGGCGGAACTGGAAGTTGTGCGCGAGCAGACCGGGGCCCTGCGTCAGAGCACCGTCGAGTTTGCCGGGGCCGTGACGGAGCACGGCCGTGAACTGAAGCGGGCCGCCGAAGCCCAGGCCGACTCGGCGCGCGAACTCGCGAAGCTGAGCGGCGTGCTGCACGACATCGATCCGGCGTTGCGGAAGGTAATCACCACGGCAAGTGCAATGGGCGACGCGGTAGCACCAGCCGATGCTGCGGCGCGCCAGCTCCGTGAACTGTCGACGACGCTTCAGACGACGGACGAACGGCTGGCCTCGCTCGCCACGGCGCTGTCGCGCCATCAACTCGCGTTCACGGAGTTTGCCAAGGTAGCGGAGACCGACGGAATCCGCGTCAAGCAGCATCGCGAGGCACTCGACTCCGAAGTGGAACAAGCGCGGACACAGCTGGAGCGCTTCCACGGCTCGCTGCTCGGATTGGCCCAGACGATCCTGAAAGAGCTGAATGCCTCACAGTGATCGGCTGCGCGGCTACCGGCGCGGCTTGCTCCTTGGGTTCACGATGTCCGAGGTGATGCTGCTCTTGGTGTTCGCGTTGCTGCTGTCGCTGGGGGTCGTGATCAAGAACCTCACAACGGAGCAACAGGAGGCGGGCATCGAACTTGAGGAGTGCAGAAGGGCGGTGGATGAATTCAGCGCCTGTCCCCAGGCGTTGGCGGAGGTGGAACGCGCCGTCATGGGGAACATCGGAAACGATTTTGACGAGTGGTTTACGGAGCTGCGGCTCGTTGCGGACAAGGCAAAGAAGTGGGACCGAGTGTCTGGAGCGGTGACCGGCCTTGCAGACGAGAACGACCTGGACGAGTGGGCCTCGGAGCTGCAGCTGGTTACGGACAAGGCGGAGAAGTGGGACGACTTGTCTGCGGCGATGCCGAGCCTCGCGGACGAGACCGACCCGGAGGACTGGGCCGCGGAGCTGCAAATCGTGTCGGACAAGGCGGAAAAGTGGGACGACCTGTCCGGGGCGATGCCGGGCCTCGCGGACAAGACCGACCCGGAGGACTGGGCCGCGGAGCTGCAAATCGTGTCGGACAAGGCGAAGAAGTGGGACGATCTGTCCGCGGCGGTGCCTGACCTCGCAGAGGACGCCGACGTGGTCAATCAGCTCATGACATTCCTGACGCTCGTTGCTGATGAAACGGGCCAGCAGGAACGTACCGCGCAGTGCTCGCAAGACCTAGAGCAATGCAATCAGAAGCAGGCAGACGCCGAAAAACAGGTTGCGTATTGGATGGAAAAGGCGAAGGCGGTCGCCGGACGAGGCGGTTTGGACTACCCGCCGTGCTGGCCGGCTACGGGAGGGAAACCCGAGTACATCTTCGAGATCGTGATCCTAGATGGCGGCCTAGAGGTAAGAGACATCGCTCCAGAAGACCGTCGCAAGGACTTGGATCGGTTTGGCCTTGACCCGGCGCTCTACGGGACGCGGCAGAGCGCCGCGGTGTTCGAAGCGCGCACACGCAGTGTCGCGGAGCATGGGAAGCTGGGCAATTGTCGGCACTTCGTCCGGATCATTGACCGTGCGACGACGAAAGAGGCCTACAAAGCGCAGCTACAGGCCATTGAGCGCCATTTCTACAAGTTCGAGAGCACGTTATGAGCGAGTCGATGCACGCGTTGGATGAGTCGATCCGGGATCTGCGCAGCGCCGCCCTGCGGCGGCTGGCGCATATCCGGGGCTGGATGGTGTCCGACAACGAGCTGCGCGACCTCGTGGGTCGCCATACGGACGACGAGGTCGTCGCACAACTGCGTTCACGAGCACGAAAGCAGCCGCCTCCTACAACGCCAGTCGTCGCCGAAAGCGAAACGATACCCAAGAGTCGATGGCGTTTCTGGCATTGGGGGCGGAGACGCACGCGGGCCTAAGCTAGCTACGAAACGGCGGCACCCTAGCAGGGCCCGTACTCTCGACGTGCGCCGCCGCACTCCTCGGTCGCCGCGATCGCTCCTCTCGGAATCGGCACCCAAATTGGCCTCGGGACGATTCAGATTTGTATAGACCTCGAAGGTTGTGCCCGACTGGAGACACGATTGAAATGGCACTTGAAACTCATCGCGGAAGAGCGACGCTCGTCGTGTTGCTGTTGGTATGGATCGGCCAGGGGTGCGGCTTGATTCTGCAGGAACGACACACGACGGTCAGGATCACCACGGATCCGGAGGGCGCTCAGGTTCGAGTCGCCGGCCAGCAACTTGTATCGCCGGCTGAGATCGAGCTCCCCCGGCGGCGTTCCAGCAACTTCGTAGTTCGCGCCTCAATAGATGGCTTTAGCGAGTCCTGTCGTCTGATCCGGTTCCGGAGCAACGGGCTACTGGTTGCACTGGACTCACTGCCCTTGGCGCTGGGATTGGCGGTCGACGGGATCGCTGGTACTTGGCCTGGATCTCTACCCGAGTCAGTGCATGTCCCGTTGCTTCGAGACTCGGGCGAAGATCTCGAGCGATTGCCGTCCGACCGAGATCTACTACGGTACTCGCGAAGCGGCCACGATCCCTGCATCTGGCCGCGCGCTGTAATCCCGAAGCCAGAGAACCAGGTTGCTCTCTATCTCCTCAAACTGGCCTCCGTAGAAGTCGATGGGCGGACGCTGGACGCCGTTCAAGAGGAAGCCGCCGACGCCCGATCCACGTATTCGACAGTCGATGATCCCGTGCAGCTGCATATCACGCCGCGTCTCGACGTCATCGACCTGCGACTGGTCAACGATTCGCCGCGTAGTATCAAGGTGATGTGGGATGACGCGGTGTTTGTCGACTTCGACCAGACGTCGAATCCAATCGGGCGTCGGATCGTTGACTACGGGCCTATCGATTCATCGACACAGAGCGTCATCGCGCCGAGAACGGCAATCGAGAAGTCTGTTTTCTCGTTGAGCCGAACGTACGAGAAGACCACTGCGGTTCAGACGACCGATATGGACTGTGCGCGATCGTGCGACCAACTCATCTTTCAGTGCATGGCCGGCTACAATTGTTCCGGTTATCGCAGTCGCCAACCATACACCGGGAAGAACTGGGGCCTCGTGGTAATCGCCGAGCAAATTGGCGCCGGGCTCTGCGAGCGACGCTGCGTCGATCAGGGAAGGGCATGCTTTCGAGGATGTGGGCGGGTTGTCGAGCATAGCGAAGGGCTGGCGCACCTCGACATCGTTCCCGCATTGGTTCGCAAGTGCTCGATGGCGGTCGCCGATTTCGAGCGGTCAGCAGTGGAAGCGAACGACGGCACCTACGGTGTGCTACTCCCGATAGAGGTCGGCGGGAAACGCCGTGAATACATGCTGCGCTTCGAGCCGGTACTTTTCGACTTCGAGGAAAACACGGACTGCGCGACTACCGGGGTGCGATGATTCGCAGCGACGTTCACACGATCGGGAGGGCCGTGCCAACGCATCACTTCGCGTCCGTGTAGCTCTTGTCGTCGTATATGACAGCAATCTCCGCACGAGGGCACGAAAGGGACACCCACCCAACAAACCAACGTCATGCCGGCGAACGATTTTGGGTTGGCACCACTGGTTCTTACCGAACGTCGAACGCCTCCTTGATTGCCTCGTTCAGCTCGGCGAGTTTTTCGCTATCGCATGCGCCCATAAGCCGATTGAGGCGCTGTCGGGGAATCGTGAGCACGTTGTCGAGGTTTGCGACGCGGCGTCCCGGAAGTCCCTGTCGGCGGCCGAGGACAACTTCCGTCGGAAGTTCGCGCACCGTAATGACCTCCCGCAACGCCTCGGCGGACATGGCAGCGAGCGCTCCGTCGAGATCTGCCGGTGGCAGCTTGGTGGGCATGCGCGAGCGTCTCATCGCCGAATTCATTAGCGTTCGCTTATGCCGGCAACAAGGCAGAGACACCCAACCTCGCACAATCCGTCCGACCCCCTAACGTCGTTCCGGCGAAAGCCGGTACCCATCAAGCAGCCAGGGAATCTGTACCTTTGCACGACTCGCGACGTGCACGCGTCCCGAAAGAGGCTACAGGAGGAGATACCTGTTACGGTTCGCCTGTTCGACAAGTCGTCGACAGAGACGTTGTGGTTCTGGTCGTCGACATCACCGCGCACGACCATCGCAGGAGAGGATGATGCCGAGAAGAGAGTTTCGGAAACCGCGTCGGTTTGTCGACGTTTCGGTTGGCGAGTCGGTTCGGATCATACGGGAGCTTCAGGAGCTGACCCAGGAGCAACTCGCCGCGCTGACTGGCATTCCGCAGTCGAAGATATCCGCGATCGAGAACGACCGCGTGAACTTGGGCGTCGAGAGAGCCAAGGTGATCGCCCGGGCGCTTCGTTGCCATCCAGCGGTGCTCGTGTTTCCCGGATGGGACGTCGAGGAGTCCGCTGCGTAACAGGCGTCTAATTGCTTCCTAGTTCGGGCAGTTCGATCAACCGGTCGGTCTCGGAGAATGATCATTTGTCGGAATCGTCCTCGGTTCTCTCGAGCTGTTCGATGTCTACGAGGTCCTGCGTTCGTCCCGCGGCACGCTTGTTTTTGATCGTGTGGCGACGCGAAAGGACGGCGACGGGCACGTCGGCGAAGCTCGACGTCATCCGCTCTCCCCATGCGTCGTCGAAATCGACCCCGTCGATGGCGGTCAGGAATCGATCCGCAGGGGCGCGACGCCGAGCTGAAACACCACGCCAGGAGTCGACAGATCCGCTGCCGTCAGATCGTGGAGCGGGGCACCGAAGCTCCGGAGCGCCTGCAGCACTCACCCTGCGTTCGCCGAGTTCGGCCGCACCCAAACGTCGAGATCTTTCGTCGCGCGCACGTGGCCATGCGCCGCGAGCGCATGGGCGCCGACAACGATGTACTCAACCCCGTGGGCGTTGAACTCGGCTAACAGATCTCTGAAGTCGCGGTTCAGCGTCGTAGTCCTTTCGCCAAGCCAGACATTGCAGCGTGAGCTCCCAGACCATGGCGATGCGCGCGGCGGGCGTCGATCGGTCTTCGGGCTCATCCGCGACCGGCCGCCCGGGCCGGAGAACACGCGCCGTCACCCTCGTCGAAGAATTCTCTCGCTCCATAATGGGAAGTAGAGTAGCGGAAACTGCGCTTCGGGTCAGCGTCCGAGCAGCCCGTTGAAAAACAGGACACGGGCTGCAAACGGTCTTCAGGCGCCATGGCTGCGTTGCGAAATCCTCAACAAAAGTCACGACTTTGCCGCCCCCCCTTCGCCAAGGCTTCGGGGGACAAGCCGGTTTCGCGCCTTGCCCTGGCGCCTGAATCTTCGTTTTCGCTCTCGCGTGCGACGAGGAGTGCTTTCCGATTTGCTCCTGCCCTATTTTCTCAACGGGCTGCTAGGTGTCGGATCCAGCCGGCCGACTCCTCCGCGTGGCCGGCCTTGATTGCGAGGTCGAGGCTGGTCGCTATCCGGTCCTGCACGATTCGTCCCATACGTTGGAATCCGAGAAGGCGCGCCGCTTCCCGGACCAAGTCGTCGCGTTGGAGGGATATGTTTGTCTCCAGGGCAGCGAGGACAGCGCCGAGGATCTCCTCGGACGGAACGTCCGCGATACTCCGCTGATCGTTGCCGCAGTTCGCTCGGTATCCGCTCCAAGTCTCGGCCTGTTGCGCGCTCGTCCACAACGCCTTGGTACCTGCTGTAGTTCTAGCGTATATCTCCGTCGTTTCGAGGATCTCGCGAAGTCGGCCACGAGCCCTGCTGCCGACACGGGCGAGGCCCCAGGCTTCGCCGACACGTCGGATCGCGGCATCCAACGTTACAGGCGCTTCCCCGTTCACCAGAGTCCGGAAGAGATTCGTCACCATTCGAACGGCCTTTGGTTCAAAGAGAGCGTCGCTGGTCTGGTTCAACTGGGGAAGTCTCGCCGCGCGATACTCGGGGACGCTCGCATTGAATTCAGTTTTGGCCTGAGCCGAAATGCCGCTTCCGGCGACGAGACCGAAGCCGGCACTCTCGGTTGCCGGCGGCTGCTGGGGTGCCGCTGCCGGCACGTCCTGGCGCGGGGGGAGGCTCTCCGGATCCGTCGCCGATCCGTCGCCTCCCGGCGGCTGCGGCGCAATCGGACGCAAGCTCGGGCTCGGTCTTCCCGGCGGATGCAGGCGGGCCTCGCGCAGGGCCTCCTCGATTTTCTCAATCTCGCGCGCGGGCTTGTCCCACCAATCCGTCGACCAGACCCGGTGGAGGTTCCATCCCAGGCCTCGCAAGACACTCTCCCGCAGCCGGTCGCGCTCCCGCGCGATGCGACTGCCGTGGTACATCGCTCCGTCGCACTCGATGCCGAGCAGGAATCGGCCCGGGGCGTCGGGGTCGACGATCGCCAGATCGATGCGGTAGCCCGCACATCCCACTTGGAGTTCGACGCGATGGCCCTTGGCCTCCAGCGCCCGGCAGACTTCGCGTTCGAATGGCGAATCGAACTCCGCTCCGGCGGACGCCGCCGCCGTAGCCAGCAGCGCGCGCGGACCTCGCTCGGCATACTCCAGGAAGAACTTCAGGTGCTCGACGCCCGTGGCTCGCGTTCGGCTCAGGTCGATCTGCTCGGATCGCAGGGTCGAGAACACGACTAGTTCGACCCGCGCGCGGGTGATCGCGACGTTCAATCGTCGTTCCCCACCGCGTCGGTTCAAAGGCCCGAACGTCATCGAAACCCGTCCGTACTGATCGGGGCCGTAGCCGATCGAGAACAGGATCACGTCGCGTTCGTCACCTTGAACATTCTCGAGATTCTTGACGAACACCGGCTCGTCGACGCCGTCGCCGAAATATACCTCGATCTCCGGGTGCTCGCGCCGCGCGGCGTCCAGCAGATCTTCGACGCGTGTCTGCTGAGCCTGCGAAAAAGTGACGACGCCCAGCGAGTACCGAGACAGCTCCGGATCGCGCAGGCGCTGTACGATCTCCGCGACCAAGGCTTGGGCTTCGGCTTGGTTGGTTCGGCTCTTTCCCTTGTCATAGTGCCCCTCCGGCACCGCGCGGTGGACGACACCGATGCCGTCGGTCAACGGCGAGGGAAACGTGAGAAGTCGGTTCTCGTAGTAGTGTTGGTTGCTGAACGCGATCAGGCTTTCGTGGCGGCTGCGATAGTGCCAGTCCAGTTTCAGTTCCGGCATCTGCGCAGCGAGGAACTCGTCGAGGATGGACTCCTGGTCCTCGACTTCGACGCCGTCGAGGTCGTCTTCGTCATCGCCCCGCATGAAGAAGTTGGTCGGCGGTAGCTGCTGCGGGTCGCCGACCACGATCGATTGCTTACCTCGCGCGAGCGCACCGATCGAATCCCACACGGGGATCTGCGACGCCTCATCAAAAACGATGACATCGAAGGAGGCGAGCTCGGCATCGAGAAACTGCGCCACTGAGAGCGGACTCATCAAGAAGCACGGTTTGAGGCGAGGGAGGAGGTGCGGAATTTTCTCGATCAGGCGCCGCACGGGCATATGCCGAGCCTTCTTGCGTATTTCGCGCAGCAGGATTCCCATCTCCGAACTTGCAGCGGGATCAGCGCCGGTACGCGGGAGCGATGCGGCCAGCCGCGAGTAGACCAACGGACCCGCCAGATGGAGCATCCTCTCGTCGAGCTTCCGAAAGTCGCTGATCTTGCGCTCGTGGTCGGGACTGAAGAACGAACGGAGAGGTGCGTCACCTTCCGTAACTTGCTCCAGCCACCAACAGCGGACACTCTTCTCGAACGCCCTCTCGAGATCACCGGCTGGTATCTCGTGGCGCTCGTACGCTTCGATCAATGGCGCAAGTTCGCTGCCCTCCGCTTGCCGCCGCGCATCCTGCCATGCACACCACTCGCGAAGTCGGTCGCTGGCGGAATGTACATCGCTGACACGTTCGGCCAGCACGTCGAGGCGACACTTCTCGCCGCTGTCGACGAAGCGCTCTGCGTCGAGCCTGGCCAATGTTCGAAACTCGGCCCATGTGCGGCGCAGATCGTCGAGCGCCGCGCGATACTGCCTGAGATCCGCACCGCCGGGAGCGTCGTGATCGAGCAACCCGTTTCCCTCGCAAGCCAGCTCGGCCCAAGCGTTCAGCAACGTAGACCGCCCCGCCGCGTCGCCGTCGGACAGCTGGATGGCGAGTCGGCGCAGCCCCGCGGTCCATTCGATGAGCTGTTCGACTCGGTTCCAATCGGCGAGGCCACCCTGCCAGTCCCGCCCCAGCAACCGATCGGCGCCGACACCTCCTTCATCCAGCTTCGCATGAAGGGCCTCGACTTCGAGTGCTTTCTCGATCGCTTCGCGCGCGTCGTTGGCGCCGACGCGCACACCGGTGTTCGCGGCCGTACGAAGCGCTCGCACGATCGGGCGGCGCCGGAACCAACGCAGCAGTCGGTTCGATTGCTCCGCGGTGCGCAGCTGGCTTCGGAGTTGCTCGAGATCCAGTGCGTAGATCTCGTTCGAGAATCGCTCCGCCAGTTCGTCGCGCAACAGATCGCGGCGCCGTCCGTTGACAACCGCATCCTTCAGCACAGACTCTGCTTCGGCCCACTGGACTTCCCGGAGAAGCTCACGGTGCGGCCGCGGATTCTCGAGCAGCTTAGCCACCAAGGCATCGAGCAGCACGCTACTCGGCAGGGTCCAGGCGCGCCCGGTCAATCCGAGTCGCGCTTCCGTGGACGAAACAGAGTCGCGAACACGAGCAAGGGCAGTATCGAGTGACTCCGTCGCCGCAGCCACGGCCGACTGCCACGAGTGCGACCACTCGGTCTGGTCAATTCCTCGCCACGGGTGCTCCGCCGGGCCGCCAATCGCGCGCCCTGTGATCGCGAGGCGCCGAACGTGCGTCCGGATCTCCGCGAGCCACTCTTGACTCAATCTCTCCACAGAGGGCCAGACCAGGCGAACCCGCGGCACCTCGCGCAGTTCGATCAGCTCCGCCGTCACCTTGAATGCGGACCAATCCGGTGGGCGTCGACGGCCGAGAGCGGCGGCGTAGCCATTCAACTCAGCGCGAAGCCCTTCGAGCCTCGACGCTTCGCTCGCCCACTCGCCCGGTTCCGCCGTACGCGTCGATTCGAGCGCCCTCGCCAACTGCGCAAGCACATGCGTCTTACTCGCTTTATTCGAGTGCAGCTCGAGGCAGAAGTCTCCGAGCCCAACTTTCTCCAATCTCGAACGCACCACGTTCAATGCAGCCAACTTCTCGGCCACGAACAGGACCGTCTTCCCATTGGCGAGGCACTGCGCCACGAGATTGGTGATCGTCTGAGACTTTCCAGTACCCGGCGGACCCCACAACGCGAAGCTGCGCCCCTCTTGGGCCGAGAAGACGGCGGCCAGCTGCGAAGCATCCGCATCGAGTGGGCAAAACGTCGTGCCCGGAGGGCGTTCGTCAACCGCCTCCCGCGAGACGAACGAACCACCAGAGTCGAAGCCCGAACCCGTACCTCTGAGCAGGTGAGAGATGACTGGGTTCGCCAACAGGGCTCCAGAGCGCTCGGCCAAGTCTCGCCACATCAGGAACTTTGAAAAGGAGAAGAGACCGATCCAGGCATCCTCGATCACGTCCCACCGGGGTACCTCGCGAATCGCAGCCCGGACAGTCTGAAGCACGAGCGGTACATCGACACCCGCGTCGTCGCTGGGAAGGTCTTCGATTGCCCCGAGATCGATGCTGAAGTCGTGTCGCAACATCTCGAAGAGTGTGTGATTGACGCGCGGCTCGTCCGTTCCAATCGAGATTCGAAACCGGTCGCGCGCGGAGCGCCGTTCGATCTGGAGAGGAACGAGCAGGATCGGCGCATTTCGCGGCTCGCTGGTCGTCTGGTTCGGAAACCATCGGAGCATGCCAAGCGCGAGGTAAAGTGTGTTGGCGCCGGTCTCCTCGATGCTGCTCCGCGCTTCACGGTAGATCGCTAGGAGGCGACGCTCCAACTCCGCTTCCGACAGCAGCGAATGCACGCGACCTCGATCCAAATGCGATTGCGCAGCCTCTCGAAATTGCGAACTACCGTCGCGCAGTAGGTCTGAGGCGGAAGGCGCCGAGGCTTCGGTCTTGGCGGGCAGGGGGTCAATATCGAAGGTTCGGCCCGAGGCAACCTGATCCTCGAATGAGGCGACATTCGGAACCAACAAGGGGATGCACTTCTTCGACTCCCGAAAATTGAGGAGTCGATTCCGAAGGGAGAGATCCAACAGCTTGCGCTTCCACCCATCCAAGCGCGCCGCTGGTCCCTCGAGAGCCGCCCGCTGCGCAACGACACGCCTGCCGGCGCCGGAGATCTCCGCGGGCAGCTCTGCCGGAGTCCACGAACTTGATCCGGCCGCCGCCTCCGCTTCTGGTTGAACGATTGGCTGGAAACTCGCATCGATCACGCGACCCGCCATCGGTCGGATCTGGCTGACGTTTCGCGATTGGAAGACGTCGACCGCGAACCAGAACCTGCTGTCGTCGGCGAGGCGTCGCGTGGCCTCCGAGCACGCCGCGTCGAAGTCCGCGATCGGACGAATCGCGACCGTCGAACTGTCGAAGAATCGCATTTCACCGAGATCACGCCCCTTGCGCAGCGCCGATGCGTCGTCGACAACCGGGCTGGGAGAACAGTCGTCACGCAACCACAATCCCGGGAACGCGTGACCTTTGACTATCACGATCCATGGATGAAGGCCGGCTTGCTCGAGACACGCGGCGAACAGGAGACTGATATCCAGGCATGTCCCGCGCTTGTCGGCCATGATCCGGTCTGGAGTTCGGACCTTTTGACCCTCTCGTTCGAAACTCGCCGGCGGATTGACGTACTCGATGTCGAGCACTTGAACTGCGCGGTAGATCGAACTCGCCATCGCCCACACGCGCCTCGGGTCCTCGGATTGGTAGCCGTCGAGAGCGGAGTTGCCGGTGGCTTTCTCTAGTAAATCCGCGGCGACCGACAAGATCCGGGCAATGTCCGGGTGATTGGGCAGGACGAATGCCGCGATGATCTCGGGAAGGACCGCGGCGCCCGGCCATTGATCGTAGGCCAAGATCTCCACGTCGCGCCCTTCGCGGAGAAGCACCTCCTCGCTTCGGCAGACCTCGATCCAGACGCGCGCGCGGATTGCTTCCGTGAGGTTCAAGAGAAAGCTCGGCGACAGCTGCAGGTCCACACCCTCGATGGCGATCTCGCGTCCGGCTCCCAATCGATCGATTCGTCGCGACCACTCCGCGAAGAACACGGGGTCACCGTGCAAGCGAACCTCGATGTCGGTGAGATCGGCGGGACCTGGATTGATCACTCGCAGGCGCTGAACAATCTTGAAGCCGTTTTGCTGGAGCGCGAAGTTCACGCGGGATCCCAGTTCGACGTCGATCGCGACGGAACCGCCGGCGTCATTCACATGCCCAGCTGCTGCGTCCTCGCTCTGGTGGCTATCGTCCAAGTGGCACCTCAGGGATTGTTGAGCGGAATCTCGTCCACCTCAGCCACGCGCACCCCTCCGCAGCCGTGCTCAGAGCACGACCGGCATCAGCGAGCAAGTCGAAATTGTTATCGCTTGCTGGTGCTCACTAGATTCGTCGCCAATGAGACTAGATGTTCGACAATCACACGACGCAGCTGGATTCAAACTCTATTGGTCGTGGCCGCGCATGTCGTCGCCAGCGGTTGACGGGGAGCGGTGCTAAGGGTGCAGGGCGTGGGACAGTTCGGCGCACCAGCTCGCTTCTGCCTGTCGGCGAGGAAGAGGTCTGCGACAGCGAGCAGCGAATCAAAGTTGCTGCGCGATATCTGAGGCGAGGGCTTCGCAGATCCGGCGCAGGCGAACATCGGCGGCCGGCAGTACCACGCCGCCGAGGATCGATGAGCGGCGCAGGGTGAAGGACTTGATCGGTTCCTCTTCGTCCCGCACTTCGACCTCGATGTGCATGCTGTCGTTTCCGGCCATTGAGCCGAGCCAGAAAGACGCGGCGGTCGATCGGAGTCGAAAGTGGCTGATGGTGACTTCGAGCGACGGTCCATGGTCAGGGGTAAGTCGGCCGCCCTTCGAGAGTTCGCCCTCGATGGTCCGCTGCAACATTGCGTCGGCCTCTTCTTGCTGAAGACGCTCTGCGCGGCCGGCGTCCAGGTCGGGAAGTACCGAGACGACGACCCTCGATACCGCCGCAATTCTGGGACCGTCGGCGGCCTCCAAGGGAGCGTCCGATAGATCCGGCTGTGAGGCGGAGCAGCCGACCAACATCATCAATAGAATCCCCAGGGCGATTCGCTCGTGGCGTCGTGTTCGCATGAGTCCTCCAGTACCCGGATCCCCGCCGGTGCGCGGCAGCGCTCGATATACCGCTT
>JBGTMF010000077.1:0-8328 GCA_041743795.1 Thermodesulfobacteriota bacterium
CGCTGTCGCCGGCCGTCGACGACGACGATGGCGTCGTCGAGCTGGGGCGGCGCCACGCCGCCGGCGAGACCGGCGTAGGCGAACCTCTCGACGTGCCGGAGGATGCGACCCTCGCCGACTACGTCGCTTTCGCCCTGCAACGCAATCCGTCGATTCATCGCGCGGTGCGCAACGCCCAGATGGCCGGCTATCGGGTGCCGCAGGTGACGTCGCTCGACGACCCGATGCTCGGCGTCGTTCCGCCCACCGGCAACATGGTCGAGACCGCTGCAGGAATGATGGACGGACAGATCGACATCTCGCAGACCATTCCCTTTCCCGGTCGCCTCTCCCGGCGCGGCGCGGTCGCCGAGCAGGAAGTCCGCATTTCCTTGGCGACGCTGACCGACGTCAGAGTTCGCGTCGCCGCTGGCGTCGCCCGAGCCTACTACGACTACTACCTCGCCGGCGTCGCGATCGGCATCACCCGTTCCAGCGAGCAACTGCTCGGCCAGATCCGCGCCGTCTCATCGGCGCGCTACCGCACCGGATCGGCGACCCAGCAGGACCTCTTGGGGGCGGAGACCGAGCTCCACTCACTCGCCAATCAGCGCGTAACGATGGAGCAGCGGCGGGTGACTGCGCGGGCACGGTTGAACACTCTGATCGACCGGCCGGTCGACGCACCGCTGCCGCCGGCGCGCTCCTTCGACCTCGAGTCGGTGACCTGGAAGCTGGCGGAGGCGATGGATCAGGCGGTCGCGTCCAACCCACAGCTGCTGCGGCTGCGCGAGCAGATCACCCGCGACCTCGAGCGCATCCGTCTCGCCAAGCTCGAGTACTACCCCGACCTGCGCGCCAGCTTCAGCTACACGCTGATCGGCTCGGGCATCAGTCCAGTCGCTACGGGCGACGACAACTGGAGTCTGCCGCTCGGCTTGAATCTGCCGATCTGGTGGCGCCGTATCCGCGCCGGTATCCTCGAGGCCAACGCCGGCACGCTGGCCTCGGTCGATCAACTCGAAGACGCGCGTAACACCATCCTGGTCGGCCTGCAGGAGACCCTGGTCAAGGTCGACAACCAGTATCGCCAGGCGATCTTGTCCCGTGATCTGCTGTTGCCGCGAGCGCGCCAGACCGTCGATGTCAGCACAGCGGCGTATCGTTCGGGAGATCTCGAGTTCACGGCGCTGATCGAAAGCTGGCGCACGTGGCTCGATGAATCCCTCGCCTACCACCGCGCCCTGGCCGGGCTCGAGCAGCGCTTTGCCGACCTGCAGCAGCTTGTCGGCGTTCGCATCCCGCGCGATCCGCAGCGACCCGCTGCGGCAGACGTTGACGGCGACCCTCCGAGTTCAGGGGGCGCCGCCGAGCCTATCGCCGCCGACAGGAGATTCGACCGATGACACTCCGCATCATTCTCGCCGCCGTCCTCCTTCTCACGCTCGGCTTGGCTACCGGCGTGTGGCTCTCTCCCCGGCTTCACGAAGTCGGGTTTCCCGCAATGCACCCGCATGCGGAACACGCCGCGCCCGTCGACAGCGGCGGCGCGACGACCTGGTACACCTGCGGTATGCACCCGGAGGTGGTCCAGGATCACCCGGGCGACTGTCCAAAATGCGGAATGAGGCTGCAGCCCATGTCGCCCGATCGCGCCGCGGCGATCGGACTCGACACCGGCGGCGGCGAATCCGACCGCGGAGCAGAGACGGTGGATCGGGCGATCGCCTATTGGCGGTCGCCGATGGTGCCCGGTGAGATCCACGCCGAGCCCGGCTTCGACGCGATGGGTCACGACCTCGTTCCTGTTTACAAGGATGAACTCGCGGCGGGGACGATCCGCATCGATCCCGTGACCGAACAGAACATGGGAATCCGCGTGGCGGAGGTAACCTCGGGGCCCGCCCGTCGCCAGGTGCGCACGGTCGGCATGGTGGCGTATGACGAAACGGCGCTGGCGGCCGTCACCACCAAGGTCGACGGTTGGGTGGAGAAGCTGCATGTCGATCAGACCGGCGCCCAGGTGCATCGCGGTGATCCACTCTTCGATATCTACTCGCCGCTGCTCTACTCCGCGCAGGAAGAGTACCTGGCGGCGTTGCGCGGTCGGCAGTACGACGACATCCATTCCATCCCGAGCAACCGAATCGACTCGGACTCCCTGATGCAGGACGCGCGTACGCGCCTCGAATACTTCGATGTCTCGGAAGCTCAGATTCGCGAACTGGAGCGCAGCGGCGTGGCGCGCAAGGCTCTGACGATTCGATCTCCCTTCACCGGGATCGTCACCGAGAAGAACCTCGTCGAGGGGCAGGTGATCGAGAGCGGCAAGGATCTCTTCCGCATTGCCGATCTCTCGACCGTTTGGGTCATCGGCAAGGTCTTCGAGAACGACCTCTCCTATGTCGAGCTGGGACAGGAGGCGTTCATGACGCTCAGTTACATGCCCGGCAAGACGTTCCGCGGCCGTGTCACCTACGTCTATCCGTATCTCGAAGAGAGTACGCGAGAGATTCCGGTGCGCATGGAGTTTCACAACCCCGGCTATGATCTCAAGCCGGGAATGTACGCCACCATCACGCTCACCAGCGAGGTCACCGACAGCGCGATTCTGGTTCCCGACGTCGCCGTGATCAACACGGGCTTGCGTCAGATCGCCTTTGTCGTTCGCCAGCCCGGTCGCTACGAACTGCGCGAACTGCAGGTTGGAGTTCGCGCCGAGGGGAACCGCCTGCAGGTCCTCTCCGGTCTGGCGCCGGGCGAGGTGGTCGTCGTCTCAGGGCAGTTCCTTCTCGATTCGGAGAGCCGGCTGCGCGAAGCGGCGATCAAGTTCATGGAGCCGGGCCTGGTAGATGACGCGGTACCTTCCGCACCGGCGGCGGCGAGTCCGTCGCTGATGCCGCGCGGGCGACCGCAATTCGTATGTCCGATGCCGGCGCACGTCGACATCCTCTACGACCGTGCCGGCAGCTGTCCGATCTGTGGCATGAGCCTGGTTCCGCTGTCGCACGGTAGCGACCGAGCGGCGGATGCAGGGGACGCGCCGGCGGCGGCGGACGGGAGTGGCCATGTCCATACCCGGTGACCGTCTCGACACACCCAACGGTGCTCCCGCGGTGGAATCGCGCGGCGCGATTGCGCGCGTCATCGACTTCTCGCTTTCGAACCACTTCGCCGTTCTGTTGGTTGCCGCTGCCATTGGCTTCGGCGGCTACTGGGCGATCGCCCGCACACCGCTCGACGCCATCCCCGACCTCTCCGATGTCCAGGTGATCATCTTCACCGAATTCCCGGGCCAAGCGCCCCGCATCGTCGAGGACCAGGTCACATACCCTATCACGACCAAGATGCTCTCGGTTCCGCACGCCAAGGTCGTCCGTGGCTACAGCTTCTTCAACTTCTCTTTCGTCTACGTGATCTTCGACGACGGCACCGATCTCTACTGGGCGCGCAGTCGGGTACTCGAGTACCTGAGCCAGCTGCAACGCGAGCTTCCAGAGGGCGTGGCACCGTCGCTGGGGCCGGACGCGACCGGTGTGGGTTGGGCATTCATGTACGCGCTGACCAGTCCCGCGCACGACTTGCAGGAGCTGCGCAGCCTGCAGGACTGGTTTCTCAAGTACGAGCTGACGGCGATCGAGGGCGTTGCCGAGGTCGCCAGCATCGGCGGCTTCGTCAAGCAGTACCAAGTCACCGTCGATCCGGAGAAGCTGCGCGCTTACGACATCTCGCTCGACCGCGTTCGCCGGGCGATCCAGCGCTCCACCGACGAAGCCGGCGGCGGCGTAATGGAACTCTCCGAGAGCGAGTATATGCTTCGGGTCAAGGGCTATGTCACTGACCCCGCCGACCTCGCCAAGACGGCGGTCGGTGCCCGGCCCGACGGAACACCGATTCGCATCTCCGACCTGGGTTCGGTTGGCATCGGGCCGGCGATGCGCCGCGGCATCGCCGAGTGGAACGGCGTCGGCGAAGTGGTTGGCGGCATCGTCGTCGTCCGCTACGGCGCCGATGTGCGCGACGTCCTTCGCCGCGTCAAGGAAAAACTCGCCGAGCTCGAACGCGGCCTACCCGAGGGTGTCAGCGTCCACGTCGCCTATGACCGCAGTGGTCTGATCGAGCGCTCGATCGCGACGCTGCGCCGGACCTTGATCGAAGAGTCGATTGCCGTGTCCGTCGTCTGCGTGCTGTTCCTGCTGCATTTTCGCAGCGCCCTGGTCGCTATCGTCACCTTGCCGATGGCCGTCCTGATGTCGTTCATCATCATGTACATGCAGGGCATCGGCGCCAACATCATGAGCCTCGGCGGCATCGCCATCGCCATCGGCGCCATGATCGACGCGGCGATCGTGATGGTCGAGAATACGCACAAGCATCTCGAGCGCGACCGCGAGCACAAGCCGCACTGGCGCATCATCCGCGACGCATCGATCGAGGTCGGCCCGACAATCTTTTACTCGCTGCTGGTGATCACCGTCAGTTTCCTTCCGGTATTCACACTCGAAGCGCAAGAAGGCCGCATGTTCAAGCCGCTGGCCTTCACCAAGACCTACGCCATGGCGGCGGCGGCGCTGCTATCGGTGACCCTCGCTCCGGTGTTGCTCGGCTACTTCGTACGCGGCTCGATTCCGCGCGAAGAGCGCAACCCGCTCAACCGATTCTTCGTCCGCCTCTACTCACCGGCCGTACATTGGCTGCTGCGCGGCCGCACCACGTCGCTGTTTGTCATCGCCGTCGCCGCTCTCATCATCGCCGCAACGTGGTACCCCTACAGTCGACTGGGTTCGGAGTTCATGCCGCCCCTCTACGAGGGCGATCTCCTGTATATGCCCACCACCTTCCCGGGCATCTCGGTGACCAAGGCCAAGGAAGTCCTGCAACAGACCAACCGCATCATCAAGCAGTTCCCCGAAGTGCATCACGTATTCGGCAAGATGGGGCGCGCCGAAACCGCCACCGATCCGGCGCCGATGATGATGATCGAAAGCACGATCACGCTGAGGCCCTCTGACGACTGGCCGCTCGTCGACATCCCCGACAGCAACGGTGCCGTCGTCGCGCATCGGCGGCGCACGCCGGAGGAACTGATCGACGCGATGAATGCCGCGATCCGCTTCCCCGGACTCACCAATGCTTGGACGATGCCGATCAAAACGCGCATCGACATGCTGTCGACGGGCATCCGCACGCCTGTCGGCGTCAAGATCTCGGGCGCCGACTTGGCAACGCTGCAGCGGGTCGGCGAGGAGGTCGAAGCCGCCGTCCGCAATGTGCCTGGAACCCTCAGCGTCTACGCCGAGCGCGCCGTCGGCGGCACGTACGTGGTCTTCGACATCGATCGCGACGAGATCGCCCGCTACGGTCTCACCCTGCGCGATGTGCAGGATGTCATCAGCACCGCGGTCGGCGGCATGACTGTGGCGACCACCGTCGAGGGCCTGGAGCGTTACCCGATCAACCTCCGCTACCCGCGCGAGCTGCGCGACAACCTCGATTCCCTCGGCGCCATTCTGGTGGCGACGCCGCGCGGCGAACACATCCCTCTGGCACAGCTCGCTCGCGTGCAGGTGCAGCCCGGTGCGCCGAGCATCAAGAGCGAGAACAGTCGGCCCAATGTATGGGTCTACGTCGACATCCGCAACGTCGACGTCGGAACGTATGTGCAGCGGGCGCAGCGCGCGGTCGCCGACGCATTGGCCGACGGCCGGATTGATCTGCCGCCAGGTTACAATATCGCCTGGTCCGGCCAGTACGAGTACATGCTGCGGGCTCGCCGTCAGATGCTCGTCGTCGTGCCGATCACGCTCCTGCTCATCGTCATCATCCTCTACGTCAACACCCGCAGCTGGGCGAAGGTGGCGATCGTCATGCTGGCTGTGCCCTTCAGTCTGGTCGGCGCGATGTGGCTACTCTGGGCGCTCGACTACAACATGAGCGTCGCCGTTTGGGTCGGTATCATCGCTCTCGCCGGTCTCGATGCGGAGACGGGTGTGGTGATGCTGCTATACCTCGAACTCGCCTACGACCAGGCAGAACGCGAGGGCAAGCTGACGACTTTGGCGGGACTGCGCGAGGCTGTATACCACGGAGCGGCACAGAGGTTGCGGCCGAAGCTGATGACCGTGTCGACGACCATCGCCGGCCTGCTGCCGATTCTCTGGAGCGACGGCGCTGGAGCCGACGTCATGCGGCGGATGGCGGTGCCGATGGTCGGTGGATTGGTCACATCGTTCCTCATGGAGTTGCTGGTCTACCCGGCCATCTTCTTCGTCTGGCGCGGACGGGGGTTACCGGTCGGGCCGGTCGCTATTGAACAGAATGCTAGCAGAGAATCAGGAGGTCGTGATGCCGAAGCATGACAGCTGTCACTCGCCATCAGGCGCGGAAGAAAAGAGTCGCGGCGATCATCAACCGTCGCCGGAGAAGGAATCCGATTGCCAGCACGGCCCTGCACGAGATGGCGAGGCAGAGGCGCAGGGCGCCACCGTGAGTGGACGCTACTCGTGTCCAATGCACCCCGAGGTGAACGAGGCCCGGCCCGGCAGCTGCCCCAAGTGCGGCATGGCCCTCGAAGCCGTTTATACGCCGGGTCGCCGACAATGGACCTGTCCGATGCATACCGAAGTCGTGCGCGACTCGCCGGGTAGCTGCCCGATCTGCGGCATGGCGCTCGAGGCGATGAGCCCCACGACCGGCGAAGAGGACGACGGCGAGCTGCGCTACATGCAGCGGCGCTTCGTGTTTGCCGCCGTCCTGACGGTTCCAGTCTTCATCCTGGCGATGGGCGACATGCTACCCGGCCGACCGATTTCGGCGCTGCTCTCGCCGCGCGCGAAGAGTCTCCTCGAAATGCTGCTCGCCGCGCCTGTCTGCCTGTGGGCGGCCTGGCCGTTTTACGTTCGCGCCGTCCAGTCGCTGCGCAACCTCAGCCTCAATATGTTCACCCTCATCGGCCTCGGCGTCGCCGTATCGTTCGGATACAGCGTCGTCGCCACAATCTTTCCCGCCATCTTCCCCGCCTCCTTCCGCCATCACGGCCAAGTTGGCGTCTACTTCGAGGCGGCGGCTATGATCGTCACCCTCGTCTTGCTCGGCCAGGTGTTGGAACTGCGCGCGCGCAGTCGCACCGGCGCGGCGCTTCGCGAGCTGCTCGGCATGGCGGCGAAGACGGCGCGTCGGTTGCGCGACGACGGAGGCGAGGAAGACGTGGCGCTCGAGGAGGTGCGGGTCGGCGATCGCCTGCGCGTGCGGCCCGGCGAAAAGATCCCGGTCGACGGCTCCGTCGTCGAGGGAGAGAGCAGCGTCGACGAATCGATGGTGACGGGTGAACCAGTCCCGAATCTCAAGCGACCCGGTGACGAGGTCGTCGGTGCCACCATCAACGGCACCGGTGGTCTCGTCATCGTAGCCGAGAGAATCGGCGAAGAGAGTCTGCTCGCCCGCATCGTCGCCATGGTCGCCGCGGCGCAGCGCAGCCGCGCGCCGATCCAGAAGCTAGCCGACACAGTGGCGGCGTACTTCGTACCCGCCGTCATCGCGGTCGCCGTCGCGGCCTTTGCGATTTGGGCCTGGTTCGGACCGGAGCCGCGCATGGCGTACGCGTTGATCAATGCCGTCGCCGTCTTGATCATCGCCTGTCCCTGCGCGCTCGGATTGGCGACGCCGATGTCGATCATGGTGGCTGCCGGGAAGGGGGCTGGCGCAGGAGTGTTGTTCAAGAATGCCGAAGCGATCGAAGTGATGCGCGCGGTCGACACTCTGATCGTCGACAAGACCGGGACTCTCACCGAAGGCAAGCCGGTGCTGGTTTCCGTCGTCACCGCCGACGATGGCGACGAGATCGAAGTTCTGTCCCTGGCCGCCGCGGTAGAGCGCGGCAGTGAGCACCCGTTGGCGGCGGCGATCATAGCCGGCGCCGAGCAGCGCGGCGCCGCCGCGACCAAAGCCGAGCGGTTTGAGTCGATCACCGGCTTCGGGGTGACCGGCGTCGTCGACGGCCGCGAGGTGGCGCTTGGTAACCGCGCTCTGATGGATCGCCGCGACGTCGATCTCGGCAGCCTGCCGGAGCGTGCCGACGAGCTGCGCGGCGAAGGGCAGACGGTGATGTTCGTCGCGGTGGATGGCCGGGTGCTCGGCATCGTCGGTGTCGCCGACCCGATCAAGGAGGGCGTCGCCGAGACGCTGCGCGATCTGCGCGGGGAGGGCCTTCATATCGTCATGGTGACCGGCGACAACGAGCGAACGGCACACGTCGTCGCCGGCAAGCTCGGCATCGAGGAGGTGATGGCCGAGGTCCGCCCCGACGCCAAGGCCGAGGTTGTGGCCAAGCTGCAGGGCGAAGGCCGCACC
>JBGTMF010000078.1:0-15382 GCA_041743795.1 Thermodesulfobacteriota bacterium
CTCGGGCATGCGCGACCGCACTGGACGGCGGCGCGGCGGCGCTTGGCGGAGGCGATTCGGAGCGACCACCCGGCGTTCAAAGTGCAGCAGACGGCGCGCTTCTCGATGGACTGGTACTACCCGGTGCTCGGCGGCGTCGTCCGCGGCGACGCCGCCTTGCGCCGATTCCAGGCCGGCCGCGAGCTGTTCATCGGCGAGGGCATGGGATGTCGCTGCGTCGAGGAGCGGCCGTGGTACACCGTGGCCGAGACCTGTGAGTTGGTGATGGCCCTGGAGATCTGCGGCATGACGCGCCAGGCGCGCGGCCTCTTCGAGTGGACGCACAGCCTGCGCGAAGAAGACGGCGGCTACTGGACCGGCGTAACCTACCCCGACCTCCTCAAATGGCCACCGGAGCGTCCGACCTGGACCGCCGCCACCGTACTCTTGGCGGCCGACGTCCTCGAAGGCGCAAGCACCCCGACCAGCAAATTCTTCCGCAGCCTCGAGGGCGAAGTTTGATTTCACCAAGGTGGCATTGAGGACACCGAGGTGTCCTCTCACGGCCGTGGTGAGGCATTCCGAGTTCCGAATGCGCTCGGTGAGTCAGTGCGGCAGGGAGAATCCCTGGCGCGCAAAGTCCTCGTCGTCGGCGATGCACTCGCGACAACCGAGATGTTCTTTACCTCGAAGGACACACAGTCCGTCAAGCTCAGGCGCCGCTCGCGCGCCTAAGTCCCCCCATCCGGGTGGGCACACGGAGCCTGCAAATTACACGTGACCAATGACCTGGTCACCCCATGGCGACTTTGCGTCCTGGCGCCTTGTCGTTAAAAAGAAAGCGCAACGTGCAACACCAGTGCTAACCAATCGGCGAAAGACACTGCCTCCACCAGCAATCTTCAAGCCGCAAAGGCACGCGCTCCGTGCCTCCGGGGAGAGAGGTCACCGGCGGCGCAGGACGCCGAGGGTCTTTGTCGTCGGTAGTTCGTCGAAATCGCCTGAGGCGAGGGCGCGGCGGTAGATGTTGATCGGCGCCTGGCCGCCTTGGCTGGGGTCGGGGAAGAGGTCGTGGATGGCGAGGATTCCTCCCTTCACCACCTTGGGTGCCCAGCACTCGTAGTCGGTGTCAGCGGCGACCTGGGTGTGGCCGCCGTCGATGAAGACCATGCCGGCCGGCACGTTCCAGATCGCGGCTGCCGCGGCGCTGCGCGCGACCAGTAGGATGGCGACGTTCTCGAGCTCGGCGCGGCGCAGCGTTGTTCGCAGAAAGGGCAGGGTGTCGAGACCGCCCACGTTCTCGTCGTACACGTCGGGGTCGTGGTACTCCTCGCCGCGCTGCTGCTCTTCGTTGCCGCGGTGGTGGTCGACACACACCAGCGTCCCGCCGCTAATGCGCGCGCCGCTGCCGAGATAGACGGACGACTTGCCGCAGTAGCTGCCGATCTCGACGATTGGGCCGAGGTGAGCGTGGTCGCGCGCCAGCTCGAACAGTCGCTGTCCCTCGTCGACATCGAGGAATCCCTTACAGGCGAGCGCGGCCCGCAGGGCCGGCTCCGGCATCGCGCGCGGATCATTCATCGGATGCTGCTTCGCTGATTGGCGCAGGTGGCGCAAGGGACCGGCGTGTCGCGGCCGTCGCTATTTCTTTCCCTGGAAGGCTTCGGCGATGTTAACCGAGTGGTTGCGGATGCGGCGCATGGCCACCAGCATGTCGTTGAAGAAGATGCCGGCGTTGGGGTCGCACCGCTGCGCCGCGATACGCGCGAGATTCTCATCGCGCAGTTGATCGGCGGATTCGAGTAGAGTGCGGCCCTTGATCTGGATCGCTTCCATCCACCCGGTCTCGCCGCGGGCGCCGCGGTCGATGATTTCGTCGTAGAACGCCGCAGTCTCCGCCAGGTATTCGTTCAGGCTCGCCATTGCGCTGGCCGACATCTTGACGTCGATGCGTTGCATGCGCCGGCGATAGTTGGCCAGCCTCTCGCAGTAATCCGCGACGCTCTCGATCTCGGAAGCGAGGCGGATGATGCTGCGAACCTCCTCGGCCTGCGCCGCCGTGAGGACGCCGGCCATCGCGCGCGACATGAAGAGCGTGATCTCGTGCTGGATGGCGTCGGTAACGCGTTCCTTCTTCAGGATGCGCTCGCGAAGTTCGGAGCCGGCGCCGGGTTCCTGGGCGTAGAGCTGCTTGGTCAGCCGCAACGCGTCGGCGGTGACGCCGGCCATGTGGAGTAGCTCGAGCCGCCCTTGTTCGAGCGCCAGGGTGGGCGACTCGATCATGCTCGCATGCAGGAAGCGGAGGTGCGTTTGCTCCTCTTTGGCTCCGGGAGTGATCAGGCTCGCCAGCCGAATGATCGGGTAGAGCAGCGGCAGGGCGACCAACGCGAGAGTGATGTTGAAGCTGGTGTGGGCGACGGCGATGTGCTGCGTGATGAAGGGCTTGTTGCCGTCGGCATCGAGCAGATTGGGGTCCCCCGGCGTCAGCAGGTCGACCGCCTCCAGCCAGAAGGGAAAGAGGAACAGCATGATCAGCACGCCGATGACGTTGACCGTGGTGTGGAACATCGCCGTTCGGCGCGCGTCGCTGGTGCCGGCCAACGCCGCCAGCTGCGCTGTCACCGTCGTGCCGATGTTCTCGCCGAGTACCAGCGCCGCCGCTCCCTGGAACGACAACAGACCCACGGTGGCCATGGCGATGGTGATACCCAGCATGACGCTCGATGACTGGACGAGGACGGTGAGAACGGCGCCGCTGATGACGGTCAAGATCAGTCCGATCATCGTCTCGCCGCCGAAACGCGTCATCCACTCGACGAACTCAGGCAGATCCTTGAGTGGGGCGAATCCGGTCTTCATCAGGGAGAGGCCGAAGAAAACCATACCGAAGCCGGCCGCGAACTGGCCGGCGAAGCGCAGACTCTCGCGGCGCGAGAAGAACTGCAGGAAGACGCCGATGCCGATGAACAGCAACGCGGAGTTGTGCAGCCGCAGGACGAGGATCCAGCCGGTGATCGTCGTGCCGATGTTGGCGCCGAGCACGACCGGCGCGGCTTGGGTGAGATTCATCAGCCCGGCGTTGACGAAACTCACCACCATGACGGTCGTCACCGACGAGGATTGGACGATCAGAGTCGCCACCAGTCCGGTGCCGAGTCCGAAGAACCGGTTGCGCGTCGCCGCGCCAATGGCGCGGCGCAGACGGTCGCCGGCAATCACCTGCAACGCCTCCGACATGGCGCGCATGCCGAAAAGAAAGAGGCCGAGCCCGCCGATGAGGTTGAAGACGAGGTCGCGGATCATTGAACAGGCGTGCGGCGGTTGCGCGATTGACTGTGATCAAGTACCCGCAACTCCGTCTCCCTTCTTGTGCCATCCAAGTAGTGACTCGGGGCGAGCTTCAACCTCGTCGCCGCGCGTACAAGGCGTGCGTTGCCACCCGCACGCTCGGTTGACCGACGACGATTCGTGAAGACCCCGGCGTCACCTATTCTCTCTCGGTGTGCGAAGTCAACGGGCCGCTCGCGGCTGCTCGAGCCGAATAGCCGAGGGCCGAGTACAGCTAGCGCCGGCGAGCGCAGTGCAGTGCGGCGCCGCCGATCTGCGCCGTGCGAATGTCGCCGAACGGCGTGCCGAGGCCGCTGTTGAGTACAAGGGCGACGGCCAGATCCTGTTCCGGGTCTGCCCAGGCGCCGGAGCCGCCGAATCCATAGTGCCCGAAGCCGCGCGCGGGATTGCCTCGCGTCGTCGCCGCGCGGTGGTAGCCGAGGCGCCAGTGCATTGGGAACGGAACGACCTTGTCCATCTTGCGCGTCTGGATCTCGGTGGCGCGACGAAGAGTTTGCGGCGAGAGGAGGCGCACGCCGTCCAACTCCCCGCCGGCGGCGAGGACCGCGTACATCTTTGCCAGCGAACGCGCCGTGAAGGCGCCGTTGGCAGCCGGGATGCAGGCGCGCACGGTTGCCGGGGCGGACCAGTCGAAGGACTCGATGCCCGGCGGTGCGAGGGCGGCCGCCATCCTGCCGGTATCGACCGGGAAGCGAACGAAGCTGAGGGCCTTCTGCAATTGCTTCAGTGGGCCTTCGAGCCGCTGGATTCGCGCCAATCGCTCGGCCGGCATGGACAACTTGGCGACGCGGTGGAGCTGATCCTCAGCGACGCCGATGTGAAGCCCGTCGAGGCCGAGTGGCTCGGCGATCTCACTCTGTACCAGTTCGGCCACGCTGCGATTGGTCACCCGTTGGATGATTTCGCCGATCAGCCATCCATAAGTCAGCCCGTGGTAGGCACTCATCGCTCCGGGGCGGTGTGCCGGCACCGCGGCGGCGAGGCGATGCGTCATGTATTCCCAGTCGAGCATCCGCTCGGCCGAGTCGATGAGATGACGGATGTCGTAGAGGCCGGCTTGGTGACAGAGGAGGTGGCGAACCGTGATTTCATCTTTGCCGTTCTGGGCGAATTCGGGCCAGAATTTGGCGACCAGGTCATCGTAGTCGAGCAGGTCCTGGTCGACCAAGCGGTGCAGCAGCGTCGATATTACGCCCTTGGTCGTCGAGAACGAGACGGACATGGTCTTGGCAGTCCACTCGTTTCCGACATCATCCCGATTGCCGCCTCGGATATCGACGACGCGCTGGCCGCGGTGGAACACCGCCACGGCCGCGCCGCCGCCAATCGGCGCTCGCTGGAGTTGTTGCTCCAGCACCCTGGCGACGGGCCAAAAATCAGGATGAATGTGTCCTTCAATCATCAGCGGCTCGGGCGAATGAATTCCGACTGCTATAAGCGGGGCCCAAACGGCGCAAGCCGCGGCGTCAGATGGATGAGTGAGCAAGCGAAGATTGGCAGCCGGGCAGTGGCTGGACCGGTTGCCTGGCCAGGGTACTCGCCGTCGCGTTTCGTGCGGATGCGCTACCTCTGCGTCGATCTGCTTGCACGGCGGACGGGCCGTCTTTCTGCTTGCGTATAGCCTTGTTCAAGAGCATGCGAATCGGTGATTGTGTGGCGCTGTTTGCCGGACGTAAGTTGTTTATCGACAGGTACTTAGCCGCCAAATTGACGCTGAATGACAATCTGCGTCAACAAGCTCGGTGCTTTGGGGTTTTCCTGAGCGTGACGCACCGATCAGATGTTGGGAGTTATGCATGGCCCGTCGCTTGCTTGGATACTTCTCCATCTAGGGGAGACGGCAATGAGAACAATTGTGCGTAGAGGTAGGGTCGTTGGTTCGCAGCTCGGTTCGAGCCTGGCGGAAGTCCTCGTCACGATCGGCATGGTGACGAGCCTCATGGGCGTCGGTATTCTCAGTCTGGATCGCGGCTACCTGAACTTGACCACCGCCAAGCAGAACCTGGTCAACGACCTGCGCAGGGCTCGCATGCAGGCGACTCTCAAGGGGGCCCACTTCCGCTTTGAAGTGGCTGGCGACAAATACGTCATTTCCCGGCTGACGGATGCCGACGGCGACGGCGAATGGGAATTGGACCCAACATTCGTCGCGAAGACCGTCAAGCTGCCGAAGGGTTTTTCAATCAACACGTCCGCAACCGGTGTCGCGGTAGCCGCCGAATTTGACGGCCGGGGGCTTCTGGTTCCTCAGCAGGACGGTTCGCTCAGTATCATCACGGTGACCGTCGGCGACGGAAACGGAAAATATGAAACGCTACAGATCTGGCCGTCCGGCCAGGTGGAAGAGGAGATGGCGGCCTACGCCAGTTGAAAGACGTCCTAGTGACGGGAAGTCCGCGCGGCAAAAGGTGTGAAGTGATGACGGCGAAGAACCGGGAGAAAGGTTTCTCTCTGATCGAAGTGCTGGTGGCGTTGGTGGTGGTTGCATTGGCGGCGTCAGCCACGGCGAACGGTATGCGGGCGACGACGAATCTGCTCGGCATGAACCAGATGCTCGCACGCGCGATAACCCTGACCCAGACAGCAGTTGAAGATCTACGGACCGCCGACTTCGATGCCATCGCGTCGGGCTACAGCACGACCGATGACGGCTACGTCACCAATTGGGAGGTTCAGGCGGATATGCCAGGTGCCGGAATGAAGTTCATTACGGCAACCACATCGTGGGCCTGGCGCGGCAAAGCGCAGTCGTACCGGCTGCACACCGTGTATTCTCGAGTCAGCCCCAACTGAGGCTGAGCATCCCGTGGCGACGCCGGAGAACCCGTCGGTTCGGCGAGCTGGTCAGCGCGGCGCGGCTCTCGTCTCCGCCCTCATCTTTCTCACCGCGTTGGGAGCGCTCGCCGGTGCCTATGCGATGAATGTCCGCTCGACGCTGAGCCAGAGCGGTATGGCGGGCGTCCGGCGATCCGCGTTCTACGCGGCGGAGGCGGGACTCAACGTCGGTATGGCGCGTTTCGCCAACATCTTTCACGGCAGCGGCGTCCCCCGCGATGTGGACTTCGCCGACAGCATGGCGATCGGCGACAAGACGGTCGATCTGACACTGTCGGAAATGCCTGGCTGTGCTCCCTGTCCGTCGACTCTGATCCCCGAGGGAGAGGTGTTTGCCGGCCTCAACACGATCCCCTACCGCTATACTGCGCAGGCGGTTTCCAAGGTGCCGCCTGGCGACAGCACCGCGCACGTCGGTGCCGAGTTCGAGATCAACACCATTCCGATCTTCCAGTTTCTCGCCTTCATCGATTCGCATTTGTTCATCATGCCGCTGCCGGATATGACCCTGCACGGACGTCTACACACCAACAGCGACTTGTACCTACAACCGGACGCGACACTGGTCATCGCCGATGACCCTCCGGGGATGCCGCACGTCCAGGTGACTGCTAGTGGCAACATCTTCCGCGGCGGTCGCAAGTACGACAGTTCATGGCGTTGCTGGGGCACGGCGATCATCGACAAGCTCGAGGACGCGGTGGCGCCCTTGGGTGACCTCGATCCGCAGACGATGGCCTGCCCGGGCGATAGCGCTCCTCTTTCCGAAACCGTCCTCGACAGTTGGGGTGGTGCCATCAAGTCCGGTGTTCGCAATATCGTCACGCCGCCGGTGGACATCATCGATCGCGGTTCCGGCGAATATTGGAAACGCGCCGATCTCCGGATCGTTCTCAACCTCGCCGAGCCACAGTTCTCAGAGGATTTTCGCGCTCCCGACCTCTGTCCCGCAGGGGTCAATCTGCCGCTCGTCGCGGCGTTGCAACCGGCCTTGGCACCGATCGAGGTGCACGACGAATCGGGTGCGGTCGACGTGGCGAAGACTCGCCAGCTTCTGCGCTTCATGTGCGAGCGGCGCGGCGCTCTCTTTTACACGGACGTGCCGACCAATGCCGGCGCAGATCCGTCTCCCGCGATCGCGGCGGATGCGTCGAACTACTCTCCGGCCTTCAAAACGGCAAATCGCATCTATCGGCGCGTTGGCGAGGACACGACGGGCAATGGGTCCCTCAGCAACTGGGACAGTAACGACGACATCTGCCCGGTCGGCGGGTTGCTCGCGCCCTCGCCGTGGTGGCGTCCGCCGAGTTGTCCTTGGCCAAAGCCGGCTGCCGGTCCGACCTCGTGGTGGACGGACATGGATTACCGCCGCGGCGGCTTTTACAACCACCGCGAGCAGCAGTGGATGTACCTGCTGAACCTCAACTTGCGCGCGCTCATCGAGTGGAACGAGGTGAACGGCGATCCGCTGTTTGCTAGCAACGACCGAAGCGATGGCGGGTTGGTACTTTTCCTCACCGTCGTCGGACCGGACTCCAACGCGCAGACCAACAACTACGGCGTTCGCGTTTTCGATTCGGCCGACCTGGACATGCGGAATGTCACGTTCCCCCCGGGTGATCCCGACCCCACCGGCGTGACCGTGGTCAGCGATCAGGCGGCGATCGTACAAGGGAACTTCAACAAGGTCGACAAATACCCCGCGGCAATCATGGCCGATGCAATCTGGATCCTGTCCCAAGGGTGGGAGGTTCCAGTGGCCGGCCGACCCAACGATCTGAAGAGCATGTATCCGTTGGATTCGGGTATGCGCGCGGTACCCGCCGCTGATTTCCCGGCTGGGGTCGGCGGTACGGGATCCTTCAGCGGTTTGAACAGCCTTGCCGTCAACGCTGCCTTCCTCTTCGGACTCGGACCGAGTACGCGCGATCCCGATTGGTACAACGGCGGGCTGGAGAACTTCCCCAGGTTTCTCGAAGACTGGCGAAACCGCACTCTCCGATATCGCGGTTCGTTCGTCAGCCTGGGCGCGCCGCGGCACAAACGAAACGACTGGGCCTGCGGCTCCGGCACCGGTTGTCCCGGCGGCGGAACGTACGAGCCGCCGCTTCGGCTCTACGACTTCGACACCGATTTCAATCAGGTTGAGAACCTTCCACCGATGACCCCGAAGGTCGTCTACGTCCAGCAGCGGATCTACACACGCCTCTACGACTGATCGAAACGCCGGCACTGCGACAGGGGTCGTACGACCTTCGGTGGGTGCCCCGATAATCATACCTTTCGGCAATTCATTGGCAGCTGCTGTGCGGATACAAGTGTCCGTGCGCCAAGGAGGCCGACTGGTATGATACTGAGGAACGCAGGTTACACGCTGATCGAACTGCTGGTTTCCATGCTGCTTGCCGGCGTGGCTCTCAGCGTCGTCGCCACCGACTTCACTCACACGGTGCACCAGAAGAACGACATGGAGCAGGTGGTCGAGGTGCAGCAGGCGGTCAGCGCCGCGCTGACGTTCGTCACGCAGGAGCTTCGCCAAGCCGGCGCGTGTCTACCGACGGTCGGTCGCTTCGTCGCCATCGACGGCGAGGACGCAGGCGACCGCGATAGGCTGACTCTGCGCATCGGCGTGACCGACGCCGCCACGCTGGTCTGCATCCGCTCGGTTGCCACCTCTGTCGCGACGGCCGGCGAGTCGGAAATCGAGATCCAGGACGCGTCGCTTTTCACGCCCGGGCAGTACGTCTATATGACCCGCATCGGCGGGCAGGGTAGCACCTTCCGTATCGCATCGATCGTCGGCGATTCATTGATCATCGAAGGCGCGTTCGACGCAGATTATCTACCCGGCAGCGGTGTCTACGCCGTCGAGGAGCGAACCTACGCCATCGACGCTACCGGGCCCGCGCCTGTTCTGACGGTCGCCATCGACGGCGGCGATCCACAGCCTCTGGCGAGGGGGATCAGCGGGTTCAATGTCCGCTACCACCTGGAGCCGTGTTCGCCCTGCACCGTGGTTGACCAGCCCGCCGACAACACGGAGTGGCGCGCAGTGCGCGAATTGGAAATCACGGTCTCCGCCTCGACCCGCAGTCCGTTGCAGACGGGCGCCGTCCACGTCGTCGAGGAAAGCACCAATGTGAAACCGCGCAATTTGCTCTGATGGACTGCCCAGCGGGCCGGTCACCTCCCTGGCCGGCCCTCGACCGAGCCCCTTCTCGCGCAACTTGCGAGAGGGGGCTTCGTCGTTGCATGAGCTACCGTTGTCTGCGCCGGTTGAAGATGACCAGCGGAGCAATGACCGGAAGGGCGAGGCCGCCATACATCAGGGCGATGTAGAGGACGCCGTCGCCGAAGGGATCGGCAACTCCGGGGATGGCGGGGAAGAGCGAGGCCTTGAGCATCAGCGCCAGGTTGGTGTTGCGAACGGTCACCTCGATGGCCACGGCGACCGCGTCGGATACCGGGAGGCCGACCGCGCGCGTGGTCAGCAGAGCTGCGACCTGGACGGACAGGCAGAGAAGAACGAGCCCGAGGATGGCTGACATTCCCTGCTGCATCGGATCGACGCGGCCAGCGCCGGAAGCGCCGATGATCATCAGGACGATGATGAAGACGCTGAGCTGAATCGCTCGCGTCGAGATGACGTCGCGCGATGCCGGCAGCTTGGCGTGGATGAGCATACCGAGCGCCAGTGGTGCCAGGAGACAGACCGCGATGTCGAAGGCGACCTGACCGGCCGGCATGGCAAACTCGGCCGGCAGCGAACGCGCCGCCAGCAGTTCGAGGATCAGGGGTGTGGTGACGAGGCAAGCGACGGTCGTCACCGACGTGAGTGCGATGGAAAGCGCGATGTTGCCGCGCGCGAGGTAGGTGACGACGTTGGAAATGGTGCCGCCGGGAACGGCGGCGATGAGGATGAGCCCGGTCGTCACCCCGGCGGATAGGTCCAACAGGCGACCGACGAGGAGGGCGATCACGGGCACCGCCCCCAACTGGATCAGCATTCCGATGAGGAAGCTGCGCGGCTCACGAAAGACGCGCAGGAAGTCGCGCACACTCAGTTTGGCGCCCATCCCGAGCATGGCGAAAGCCAATTGCAGTGCGGCGAAGGCGAACTCGTGCCGCAGATAAAAGTCGAACATCAGGCGGCGGAGTTTCCAATCGAGCGACGACCCGCCATGCCGATTGGCTGAGGAACCGCGGCGATCAACGCAGGTGCAAGCGGCCGAGGAGGACGCGGCCGACTTCTTGCGGGTCCGGCTGGTAGAAGGTGAAGACCAACTGCCGACCGCTTCCGAGCGATGCGTGGATCTGGCCCGCGTATGCCTCGGCGGTTGCTCCGAGCGGGGTCAGATCGACGGCGGTCGGTTCGCTCCAGGGGCCCTCGGGCCGTTGCGCGGTGCGCAGAACCAGCGTGCTGCCGCCGGTGCAGATGTCGTTGAATGCCGAGAGGTAACTGCGCAGGTGGTGATTCCACGTCACCGAGCCGATACCGCCGTAGATCTGGCGCAGGATGGGCGCCGCCTCGTCGATAGTGGAAGACCAGCCGTCGCCGTTCCAGAACTGATACGCTTCGCGGTCGAAGACGGCGGCGAAATCGACCCGGGCGAGCAGGACGTCGACCTGGCACCCCTGCCGGTTGGTGACGGCAAAAAGGTAGGCAGTGCGGCGATCGTCCTCCTCGACCAGCGTCGCGCGCAGGAAGTTGGGCTCGTCCGCCTGAAACAACAATAGAGGCGTCCCCGACGAATCCGCCGGGCGATGCGCCGTCGTCTCGCCGTGCCGAACCGTGGCGATACCGGTGCCAAGGTGCTGGAAGTCATACCGCGCACTGCCGATCTGGACCTTCTCGTAGACCTGTACCGCGTGGCGCTCATCGATGTTGAGGAGGTCGCCCGGCCATAGCGCGATTCGCGTCGTGCAGTCCGTGTCCAACGGGCACTGACAATACGGATCGTCTCCTTCGCACTGCGCGTGCAGGCTGCAGCATTCGGGCGGATCGCGCGAGTCGTTATAGGCCGCTTCTTGCTGCGAGAATTCGTAGTACGGCATGCTTCCAAACCACGTGTCGACCGGCTCGTTCAGCTGTGTCGGCTCGGCCACCGTCGACCACGCCGCCGTCGCGCACGGCATGCCCGCCCAGGTGAAGGTGTCGCCGAAGACCCAGAGTATGTCGCTTCCCATGCGCGTCGAATTGCCGGCGTCGCGCCCGTAGGCCAGCGCGTTGGTGGTGAACTCGCCCATCGGCTCGACGCGTGTGACGGCCAGCTCTCGCGGTGCGGTCGGGCGCAACGCATGACAGCCGCAGCCGAACGCCGTCAGCAGGGCGAACAAGAACGAAACGGTCCAATCGCGTCTCACGGGTTATTCCTCCGCGCCGAGTGTGGCCAAACGCCGCAGCAAGCTCCGCGAATCGGTGTCGCCGATGAGGAGATCGCGATGCGGTTGCCTGAGGAACGCGGACGACACCGCGTGGTCGAGAAAAGCAAGAAGATGGTCGTAGTAGCCCGCCACGTTCAACAGCCCGCACGGTTTGTCGTGAAAGCGCAACTGCGCCCAGGCGACGACTTCGAACATCTCCTCGAGTGTTCCGAGTCCGCCGGGGAGGGCGATGAAAGCGTCGCTGAGATCGGCCATCAGTGCCTTCCGTTCGTGCATCGAAGCGACCACGCGCAGGTCGCTGAGACTGCCATGCGCCAGTTCGCGATCGACCAGAGCGCTTGGAATGACGCCGAGGACCTGTCCGCCGGCGCCGAGGGCCGCGTCGGCCAATTCCTTCATCAGGCCAACGTTGCCGCCGCCGTAGACGACGTCGATTCCCCCTCCGGCGAGCAGGCAGCCGAGGTCTCGCGCCGCCTGCGTATAGGCGGCGAGGTTGCCGGGACTCGAGCCGCAGAAGACGCAGACCCTGCGAAAGGGAAGGGACATGATCGAGGCCAACGCCCACAATTGACTTCGGGCGGGTGCCGCCTGCGCGGCACCCGCCCGAATCGCCTCAGATGTCGTGGGCGACCTGATCCTCGCGGTCGGAAGGCTCTGGTCGCTCAGCTAGTGGCGTGTAGGTCCGCGGTTCCTCGCCGATGTAGATCTGGCGCGGTCGCGTGATCTTCTGCTCCGGGTCGCGAACCATCTCGGCCCACTGGGCGAGCCAACCGGACGTGCGTGGAATCGCGAACAGGACCGGAAACATCTTCACCGGAAAGCCGATCGCCTGGTAGATCACACCGGTGTAGAAATCGACGTTCGGGTAGAGCCGGCGGCTGACGAAGTAGTCGTCCTGCAGGGCGATGCGCTCGAGCTCGAGGGCGATGTCGATCAAATCGTTCTTTCCGGTCACCTCGAACACTTCGTAAGCGAGCTTCTTGATGATCTTGCCGCGCGGATCGTACGACTTGTAAATGCGGTGTCCGAAACCCATCAGGCGATCATCGCCCGACTTGAACTTCTTGATCGCATTCGGAACGTTGTCGACCGAGCCGATATTCTGCAACATGCGCACCACGGCCTCGTTGGCGCCGCCGTGGCGTGGGCCATAGAGCGCGCCGATGCCGGCGGCGACCGCCGAGTACGGATCGACCAGCGAGCTGCCGACAGCGCGCACGGCGTTGGTAGAGCAGTTCTGTTCGTGGTCGGCGTGCAGGATGAAAAGCACGTCGATCGCGCGCTCGATCGTCGGATGCGGCGTGTACTTTCCTGCCATCTTGAAGAGCATCGACAGGAAGTTCCCGGTGTACGACAGGTCGTTCTGCGGATAAACGTACGGCATGCCTCGCATGTGGCGGTAGGCAAATGCGGCCAGTGTCGGCAACTTGCCGATCAGGCGGCGCGTCTGCAGGCGGCGCGATTGCAGGTCTTCGACGTCTTTTGCATCCGGATAGAATGTCGACAGAGCGCCGATCGTTCCCATCATCACGCCCATCGGATGAGCGTCGTAGCGGAAACCGTCCATGAACTTCTTGATGTTCTCGTGGACCATGGTGTGCATTGTGATGTTGTGCGACCAGGCGGCGAATCGCTCCGCGTCGGGCAACTCGCCCTTGACGATGAGGTAAGCGGTTTCCAGGTAGTTGCTGTGTTCCGCCAGGTCCTCGATGTCGTAGCCGCGGTAGCGGAGAATCCCCTTCTCGCCGTCGATATAGGTGATTTTGCTTTTGCACGACGCGGTATTGATCAGGGAGGGGTCGTAACCGAGCAAGCCGAAATCGTCTTCGGAGGTCTTGATCTGGCGCAGCGCGTCGGTGCGGATGGTATTGTTCTCGATCGGAATCTCGTACTGCTTTCCGGTTCGGTTGTCGGTGACGGTCAACGTATCCTTTGGCATCGTTCACTCCTCCGCAGAGTGCGAGATTGCGGACCGCGTTCGACGGTTGTAGCGGGATCGGCAAACATCGCCGGAGCGTCCGGCCGCGGTGCCGTGTCGAACGGGGTCGCGCTCCTGCGCGCTCCATTAGCTGGGGTTTTCGAGAACAGAACCTTGATACATCGCCCGGCTGCTCGCGGCAACGCGGGGAGACAATCGTCTCAACGAAACAGTTGGATCAAGATGAGGATCTCCCCGGCCAGGCCGGCGAAGAAGGCCAGAGTCCGCACTTTCGTGATGCCCATCACGTAGATGACGAAATGGGCGACGCGGGCGAGGAAATAGATCGTCGCGCCGAGCGCCGTCATATCGTTGGCCTTGCCGGCAACGTGGGCGACGAGGACGAGAATCGCGAAGGCTGCGAGATTCTCGGTCAGATTGGCGTGCGCCCGCTTGGCGCGTTCGGCGTATGCGGGAAGTACCTCGGCACCGTCGCGATTGCCCAGTCCGTAGTCGAGGCCACCCGGCTTCTGGAAGCGCGCGTAGGCGTACACCATGGGGATGACGGCGCTCAGCAGGCCGGTCATCGTCAACATCCACAGATCGGTGGTCATCGTCGGCTCCTTCGCTCGATAGGGCGGTAACTTGACGACATCCGCTGTTCCGAATCAATGATGGACGCCGATTGGCACGGGACGGGTGCAGAGATGCGAATATTTTCACAGGTTGGGCCGAAGCTCACGGACCGGGTCGCCGAACGCCTGCCGGGCGACGAGGTGATCGGCGTCGCCGCCCGCGGCGAGGTCGAGGAGGGATTGGCTGCGGACGTCCTGCTGACGCAGACCTGGGGCGGTGATAACATCGGCGCGGTCGTCGATCGCGGGGTTGCGTGGATCCACGTCCTCGGCACGGGCGTCGATCGCTTTCCGTTCGACCGAGTCGGCGATCGTGTCGTCACGTGTTCGCGCGGCGCCAGTGCGATTCCGATCGCCGAGTACGTGCTGGCGGCGATGTTGGCGTTCGAGAAGCAAATCCCCGGCGTCTGGCTGCGACAACCTCCGCAGCGTTGGTTCGGCGACCGCCTCGGCGGACTGTACAAGCGGACGCTCGGACTGATCGGCCTGGGATCGATCGGCGCCGCCGTCGCGCGCCGGGCGCTCGCCTTCGAGATGAACGTGTTGGCTTCGCGGCGCAGCGACGCCCCGTCGCCAGTGCCGGGCGTCCACCTGACGACCCTCGACGACCTCGCATCGCATTCCAACCACCTCGTCGTCGCGGCCTCGGCGACCGCCGAGACAGCGGGCTTGATCGGCGCCGATCTTTTCGGCCGCATGCGGCGAGGTGTGCACCTGGTCAACGTCGCACGCGGCTCGCTGGTCGACCAGGAGGCATTGCGCGCGGCTCTCGACGCGGGGATCGTCGCCCATGCGACGCTGGACACGATGACTCCCGAGCCGCTGCCCGACGGCCACTGGCTGTACACGCATCCGCAGGTATCGCTCACCCCGCACGTGTCGTGGAGTATGCCGGCGGCGGTCGACCTGCTGCTCGACATTTTCGTCGCCAATGTCGAGCGTTATCGCGCCGGCCAGCCGTTGGGGAACGTCGTCGACCGCGACCGCGGCTATTGAACTCCGTCAGTACTCATCCGGGCGGATCAGCGCGTCCGAGCCGCCGTCGACGTAGAGGACGCTGCCGCAGCAGAAGGCGGCGTCGGGGCCGAGGAGAAACGCCACGGCGGCGGCGATGTCCTCGGGCCGGCCGTAGGCACCGGGCACGTGCAGCGGAACCGGGAAGGACTTGATCGATTCGGCGTGGTCGGGGTCGTCGAGGCCGGCCTGCAGGAGGGGGGTCATCGTCGCCCCGGGCGCGATGGCGTTGAGGCGGATGCCGCAGCCGGCCCAATCCGGTTTGGTC
>JBGTMF010000079.1:0-3910 GCA_041743795.1 Thermodesulfobacteriota bacterium
TTCCGCACTCGCGCAACGCCCGTCGCGCTTCTCGCCTCAGCAACTCGCTCCTCAGTTCGCTCACTGGCTCGCCCTCCTTGCCAGCCAGTTTGCCGCGGGCTACGCGACTTCAACAGTCGGGGCGGGGCGAGTACTTACGGCCAATCCACTCCTGAGTGAGACCGTGCCACAGAAGGTTTCCGAATCCGCTCGGCCCCGGTCCCACTGGCGATGCGCCGGCACCGCCTCTCTTCCAGCTCGTTCGTACGGCAATTAAATCGCCGCCGGAATCGAGAACCAACAGATGCACGTGGTTGCTCGTCACCTTATAGTCGCGGACACACAGCCCTGATAAAGCGCTGCGCGCTTCGTAGAGCCATCGCGCCTATGCGCGCCGCTCTCGCGCGAACTTCAGCAGGAACCTGCTTGCGACGGCACGTTGGGTGATGTGCCAGACCTATTCATCAATCCGACATCGGTTCGCACGCGGCATCGTCAGCTCTATTCAGACACAGCATTTAGGGATCGCAATTGAGGTTCTGATTACTGGAAACAAGCGGCGCAGCAGTCATTCTGCAAATGCTTCTCACAGCTTGCGTTGGTCCGACCCCATGGCGGGAGCGAAGCGACCGTAGTTGTTGGAGAGCGGGGAACTACAGCCGCCCACATCCTTCTAGTGCGCTCAGCACCGCTCTTGTCAAGTAGTCTACGGAGACTGGTCCGTTCTCGCCAGGGAAAGGACAGGCAGCGCCGTCCAATCGCCCGAGAGCAATCGAGACCAGAGTGATGAGTTCATCTATTGAGACGCGTCCGTCGGCAGAGCAATCGCCTGGGCAAGGTCGGCTGAAGATACATTCCGATGGTCCTTTGCCAAACGCGAGCTGGCCCGTGGGGACACCTAAGCCTAGTCGTGAAGCGATACTCAGGGTATTGAGGTCTAGGACCATTAGTCCATCGTCTAGCTCGCTCGACACGTACAGAAAGGCCTCATCCGGAGTGACGGCGACATCGGCAACTGGAAATGCGAGCGGTATCCGCGCAGTAACTTCGCGTAGCACCATGTCGACAACGCTGATGCTGCCGCGATCCAACTGACCATGACCGACCAGGGCGAGGCGTCTGTTCGGAGCCATCACGATCGAACGAGGCGCCGGATCGACCGGAACATCCCACAGCTTGGCGCCGGAGTCTGCGTTCACTACTGCGACTCGCGCCAAATTTCCCAAAACAACTGCCACAGAATTCTCGTTGGGAACCGCGGCGGCATCGGTGGCGCGGGCTCCGTGCCCCACCTCGAAATCACCCTCCACCTGCTCGGTGTTCAAATTAAGCACTACGATCCGCCGCCCCGCGTCCGCCAAAATGTTTGCTTTCTCCCCCGAGGCCACAGCACCTCGCAGGGTATCGGCCAACATCACGAATGTCTCGTTATGGCCTGAATCCGAGTCGACGATGGAAACGCCATCTCGCACGAGCACAAAGGCCCGGTCTCGCTCGGCGTTCAACAGGATGTCGCGCGGGAACTTGAACGAGCCGAATCGCCGCAAAGGCTGCCCGGTCAGGCTACTAAAGACAGAAACAACCCCTCGCTCAGCGGCCCCCGAACCCACACCAACGGCGGATACCTCTCGCCCTAGCACGAAGACTTCGTCGACCGATTCCGGGGTGGCGATTGCCAGTATGTTGCGAGCCGCCGTCGGCTCCGCGAGTACATCTCCAGCCCAATGCCTAGTTGGATCAACTACCGTAACGGTTCCGGACGATTCGTTTCCGACAAAAAGGCAAGTGTTGCGGCGCGACTGAATGCCGATCTTCGCGAAGAAGGCATCGCCCGAAAACGGTATTCCCTGAGCCGGCGCCACTACCGGAAAGTCAAGCGACGATGTGACTCCACCGACGTAGATCTCGTCTTCGAGAACCGCGACGGCATTCACGCTGTCGATACCAGTTCCGCCCAGATAGGTGGAGAACCGTATCTCCCCGGAGTTACTGTCAAGTACCGTCACAAATCCATCCAATAATCCGAGATAGCTGGTCTGCACTGGGTATCGGACGGGAAAAGATACGGCGTCAGTCGAGCCGACCACTACCAGATTCCCATTGCCGTCCAGAGCCAGATCGAGAGCACCGGTCCCACCTAGGATCCCTTCCCCACTCAACAAGCGCGTGTACTTCAGGGAAGCTCGGCCGTTGGGCGGTATTAGAATCTTCGAGACGAACGCCTTTCTGCCAGGAGGCAGGCCATCGGTACCTGGCATGTCGGGAGACAGGGACGAGCCCGCGACGAAAAAGGCTGAATCAAGTTCGCTAGCCACAACCGCCCGAATCTCCTCACGCACCGCCCCACCCAAATAACTTGAGTAGACAATCTCGCTGTTCGCCGGGTCAATCACTGTCAGAAAGCCACTCCGGCTTGCCGTCCCGATATCCGGCTGCAGGGGGTGCTTCGTCGGAAAATCAACGGAGTCCGTGTAGCCAACTACCGCCACCAGAGACAGTTTCTCAGAAAACGTCGCACTAAGCGGAATCTCCGAGCCGCTGCCTCCTACGCATCTTTCATTTTCAACACTCCTGTCGGTCGGGTTCAGGTGCAAGACAAAGAAATCGCCAGCAGCGCTGCAATCCACTCCAGGGGAGGCTTGATCGAAAATATCAGGTGAGTCGGAATAGCCGATCACCATGAAGCCTTTACCGGTGCCAACAACAGTCTCGACGGTGTCCAGCCCTATGCCACCAATAAGGGTGGAGTGCCGCACAGACAGATCCTCTGCGTTGAGTTCTACAAAAAAACCATCCACCAATCCTCGAAGCGTTCTCTGACGGGCGTCAATCGACGTTGGGAAGTCAGCAGAATCGGTCGCACCGCCGAGGTAAAGCGAACCTGACTCAAGGAAAAGGCCACGAACGCTATCTGTTCCAATGCCCCCTATGACAGCGCTTGCAAGAACTTGTCTCCCGTCGCTTGAAATAAGAGCGACGAAACCATCAATCCCTTCCCGGCGATCGGTTGGACCGTCGTTCAGGAAGTCGAGCGACCCCGTCGACCCGGCAACATAGAATGCTCCATCCGGACGCACCAACACCGCCGTAATGGTGTCGCTTCCACTGCCGCCCAGGTAGGAGGACGACGACAGGGAGCGCTGGCTCGGGCCACCACCGCCTGGGAGCTGTTCGCCCTCCGTTGCAACAGCGGCGAGAATGAACGCCGCCACGGTGAGGGCAATCTTCATTTCTAGGAAGGCTCCATCGGGCAGCCACCTGTCAACGCTCCATTGACCGCCGCTACGAGTTCATTAATCGAGACGGATGAGTTGCCATTCTCGTCCAAACTCGGGCACTGCGAGAGAGGGGCTTGGTTTAACGCAATGCGAACTCCCCGCACCAACTCTGCTATCGAGATCCTGCCAATAGTCGAGGCCAGAGGCGTATTCATCGCTGCGAGGACATCCAACCTGGGATAAGTCCGCCCGATACGATCATCGAAGACTGCCTCACCCGAGATGCGCAGCCGTCGCCGCGGATAGTCCGTACAAGCGGGAGATTTGACGTAACTGCCGAGTATCGGAAGTAGGATGGGGCCTGCGACGGACGCGACGTACGGCGGTGGCGACAACGACCGAGAAGGGGGCGACACTGGCTCCATGGGCGTTTGTAGCGCGGATAGCGGGCGGCGAACAACCGTGTGCGGCGCCGCCAGGGCGCACCCCGGGCGCGAACCCCGTTTGCGGGGTAATGCAAACAACTCTTCTTCGTATCGGCCGGAGCGGGCACGCGGATCGGTCGGCAGGCTCAGGTGCGCATTTCGCTCATCGTGATCACTCATTCCGGGATCGTGATCAGGTGTTTCGGTTATCGTGATCACGGAGTCGGAGCGGAGCGACGCTGGACGGTGGCTTTTTGTACGGATGGTCTCCTTTCGATGTGTTCCGGG
>JBGTMF010000080.1:0-18912 GCA_041743795.1 Thermodesulfobacteriota bacterium
GGCAGTCTCGACGCCGACGCGCACGCATACGCGAGCGGCAGTCTCGACGCCGACGCGCACGCATACGCGAGCGGCAGTCTCGACGCCGACGCGCACGCACACACGCGCGGCAGTTTCTACGCCGACGCGGACCGCGACGAGAACCCTGATTCCGACGGCAACCAGAACCGTGCTGCCCACGACTCGTCCTGTGCCGTTGGTACTCTGGCGTCCAGGCGACGGCGGTTGGCGGATGTACCCGATTCAGCAGTCCTGCCCGGCGCCGTTCTCACCGGTGAGTGGATTCTGTCGCGCCCTTTTGGGCACGGCCGATCAGATCCCCGTCGCCGCGGATTTCAGCGGCGATAGCCGCATGGACGTTGCGGTCTGGAATCCGCACACGGGTGTATGGTCGATGCGCACGTCACTTGGGACCTGTCCACCGGGTATGGGAATCAGTAACGGTGTCTGTACGGCACAATTTGGCGAACCGGGCGACGTTCCCCTGCCTGCCGACTTCGACGGCGACGGGTTGAAGGATCGCGCTGTGTGGCGGCCTTCGAATGGCCTCTGGTACGTCAGGCCGTCGTCCGGCAGCTGTCCGTGGGGCGCGACTTATGGGACAAAGGGCCGGGCCTGCGCCGAGACCGCCGCCTTCGGCGCCAATGGAGACTTTCCAGTTGCCGCCGACTTCGACGGCGACGGATTAGACGATCGCGCCGTTTGGCGACCGACCGATACTACTTGGAGAATCATTCCATCCTCCGGAATCTGTCCGCCGGGCACCACTCCAGCGCTTCCCAGCGGGGTATGTTCCCGCAATTTCGGCCGATCGACCGACATTCCGGTGGCCGCCGACTTTGACGGAGATGGACGAGCGGATATCGCGACATGGCGCCCGCGCGATGGAACCTGGAGACTCCAGCCGTCGAGCAATACCTGCCCACCAAACATGGCGCTGCAATCGGGCCTGTGTTCGCTGCAGTGGGGGTTGAACGGCGACGTTCCCGCAGTCCACGATTACGACGGCGACGGCCGCGTCGATCCAGCTGTGTGGCGACCGCGACTCGCCAGCTGGTACCTGCGCCCGAGTTCGGGTGTCTGCCCATCGAACATGGCGCCGCACTCCGGCGGGTGCGAACTGCAACGTGGACAGGACGGCGACATATCGGCCCGCCCGAACTCCCGCGGCTTCGCTCCGTAGCCCCGACGTTTCTCATTCTGCATCTACACAACCCACCCTCTGTCGTGGCTGATTTTGTTGTCACGGCAGAGGGTGAACTCACCGGCACTCTCGGAGCCGTTGAGATCCGATATTCATTGCAGCTCCGGAGGCAAGCCCGCCACATCAGCAGTCCGTTGAAAAACAGGACGCGGGCTGCAAAACGGTCCTTCGGCTTGAGGTGAAAAGTCCTACGAGTGATGACATCAAGGCGCGGGGCACGTGCCGGCGCCCAACTCATATCCAACGGCGTACGTACCCGTCCCCTGTTGGCTCCGCGCTTGCACCAAGATCTGGTAAGTGCCTGCTGCCAAAGGACCGCAGTTCTCGATCTCTGCGGTACGGCTCGTGCCACATCGTGCGGCTGATGATCCGTCGGCATTCAGCAGGAACCACTCCGGTTGAAACGCGCCACTGGTGCGGCTGATCGCGATGCGTGGCGTACTACTCGACTCGAGAATCACGCTGTGCAGGTTGTTGACGAAGCGAAGGCCGATCTGCCCTTCGAGAGATCCTCCGCAAGGTGCTGGGGTTAGGTCGCACGTGCGGTCTACGCTGGTCCGGTTCATGTGAACGAGGTATGCCCCGGTCCTGGCGCTATTCCTGGGCCGTACACGAACCTGCAAATGATACCGGCCATCAGACATCAGTCGACACCCTCGTCGCGGCAAATCGGAAAAATCGGCGCTGCTACCACATACTACTGGATGGCCGTCAGGATTCAGGAGGCGCCAGTCAGCGTCCGCACCATCGTTAGCCAAGGTAATGGTGACGGCCTCGCCGCTCACTCCATCGAACCCCCACAGGTGGTTGTCGGTCAGGTCTACCAGGGTGCCCCTTTCCCCAATGTCGCATTCGAGCGGCTGAGCATTGCAGGTAAATCCACTGCGGAGTCGCTGCATGTGAAGACTGTAGATCGCGGTGCCGGGGGCGATATTCCGACCCGACAGTCCTCGGACCTCGATCGAGTATGTACCACTTGCTGGCAGCTGGCAGTTCTTACCACCCCGCACGAACGTGGCGCAGTCGAGGAGCGATGGTCGGCCGGCGGCGTCTAGCAGCCGCCAATCCGGCTCGTAGTTCAAACTCTGACCGTTGTTCTTTGTCTCGACGTACACGACCTCCCCTGCAGATGCGTCGAATTGATAGAGATCGCTTTCGCGCGGCCGGGTCGAGAGCTGCCCGGTGACGCTCACACCACAACTCAGGTACAGACCTTCGCATGCCGCGGATACCGTCAGGCGCTGCATGTGAGCACCAAAGGTTCCGGTGCCGTCCCGAAATTCGTCCGCGACCAAGATGCGGTACACACCGGCTGCGAGGGGCCCGCAGTCTCGCTCAGGAGCGGTCGACATGTTGCCGCATGCCACAGCTGGAACACCTTGGTCGTCCACCAATCGCCATTCCGGCTCGAATCGCGTTCCGCTTCGAGATGAAACTGAGATACGGACTATTTCCTGGCTGCTCGCCGGGAACGCGAGTTCGACGATCTCGGCCGGGTTTGTGATTTCCCGAAGTGCGATCTCGTCGCACGCGATTCCGAAGCGAGTCATGTCGATCGCGTCTTGCACAGCGGGATCTTCGCGCGCAATTTGCACTGCTAGCGCAGCAGCGGCCTCCGCGTCGAGGCCGTCAAACTCTATCTGTTCGTTTGCATCATCCACAGCTGAAGCAACGACAAGGATCCCTTGTGTGCTAAAGTTCGCCAACCCCTCCTCGGACAGGATCTGCACCGCAGCTTCGGAGACCGGGCTCAGGACTACGTCGATCCTTCCTCCCGCGCCCGTGCTGCTCACGGCGACGTCGGACACCGGTCCCGCGTAGATCCGTCGGTACACCACGCCATTGGCCACTTCGGCTTTGAACAGCACGCGACCGGCATCTCCGGGTCTAAGCTCTATCCGGGCCGTGAAGCGCCCGTCGGGGCCGACCGGGCCCCGATAAACCTCCCGCTCGTCTTCCTCCAAACATCGTGCTGCGTTCCGACACGTCAGCCCGATCACAAGCGTTCCCGCTGCACAGGGTACCAGGCCCTGCTCGTCGCCCGGCTGTCCGTCGCGAGCGGGCACCATGCAAAGGCCTTCCACAATCATAGTGATCGTGGTGTTGGCGCACCCCTCCAACGCGGCATTGACGGCGCCGACCAGTTCGCTCACCGCCACCCGTCCGTCGCCGTTGACATCGAACGCACGGCAAGCATCCACGCCGACAGCGCCGAGCGCAATGTTGACGCCGGTGATCAGCTCGTTCACTCTAACCTGCCCGTCGCCGTCGCAGTCGCCCGGGCATGCCTGCGCGAGTCCGTTGGTCGCCATCAATGCAATTGTCGCCGTACCAATCGCTAGGTGCGCGAACAGGCGCGTGAGTCCAAGTAGGAAATGCAGGGTTGCAATCATCTTTGTCCTTGTCTTCGCGTCGTCATGGCGCGCTGAGCCTTATGTGCAACCGCGCTTGATGCGGTCCATGACATGGGAGAGCGCCCTCACGGAATGCTCGACGATCAAGCCGCGCATCGTGCTTTCGGCCTGAGAAATTCTTAGCTTCAATCATTCCTCGATTTGATGCGGTCGATAAAGATCAACGTAGTGCGCTGCCAGGACTGTCGTCGACGGTGAGAACTGTCGCGTTCACTACAAAAAAAGAAGCGCTGAAAATTGCTTCTTGTCGCGGAAATGTCAACCTGAGCTAAGAGGCTCGGATCTACTGATCTGTCTTCGCTCGATGGACCCCGAGCGGCCCTAGCTGGCGCGGAGCGGCGCATCTTCCATACCGCATTGAGCGGTCAACCCGATGGTACGACTCCCGTGCGCGTGAGGACGTGCTTCCTCTCGAATCGACGAATCTCGCGAAACTTGGATCCTCGAGACGAATCGGTCGTACGCCTTGAACCCGGACGCGCATCTCGTCGTCACTGATCAAACGGTACGATAGCTGCAGGGATTGAATTGGCGCCAGAGTCAGTGTGGCGTCGCCTCGTCGATGAGTGCCCGCATGAGATATAGGCGGCCGAATTCGTTCGAATCAGCGATAGGTTCGAACTCCAGCACCATTGCTCTACGGCCGCGAATTACGTCGCCGCTGGCGATCGCGACGTTGATTACGCCCGGGACGGGTTCCCTGTAGTTCATCATCGCACCGGCACGCAGCAGGCGCTTGCTCGGGCGCGCTTCCACGAGGCGCAACGCGCTGCGGTCATAAATGATCTGTGCCTCGAAGGCGTTGTATCCTCGAGCGACGACGATCACGGGCGCGACCGCGTTGCCGTCCGGCATTCGTCGCAACGTCCCGAAGCGAACTCGCGGGCCTCGGTGACGTCGCCGCTCGGAGCGCACCTCGAGCCTCGCGATCTGTCCGGATGGCTGCCAGTTTCCAGTGCAATCGCCAAACAACACCGCACTGAAATCCTGTGCCGCCGCCTCGCCCGTGAGTGGCTCGAAGGCGATTGCGCCGCGCGTACAGCCTGCATCGAGGGAGGGCGGAATCGCGCGTCCGACCTCGTCATCGGCTGTTGGCAGAAACATCCAGTCGGAGCCGCAGGTCTCGGCGACCGGAAACCGCTCGAGCGCACCGACGGAGTACCTGAGAATCTGCGCGGCATCGAGCGCTGAGGTCGTGTGGTTGCCGCTGACGTCGCAAGCGAGGTGTTGCTGTGGGGTCAGTTGCCTCAACCCGATGACCGATTGGAGCACGTATGCGGCATCCAGGGCACTGACAGCTCCGTGTATTCTTCCCTGCAGTCGCGGCTCGACTCGCAGGTGGCCGCCGGGAACCCGATCGAACGCATAGTCACCGGCGGACGCTGTCGCGGTTGCGTCGATCTGGTCTCCGGATAGTGCGACGGATACACCGCCAACCGCGCGCTCGTCGACGTAGTACCTGACTCTTCCCAGGATACCGCATACGATACTGACGCTGCCGTCGACGGTATCGCAGGCGAGAGCACCTTCGTTCACCACGCACGAGGATAGAGATATTGCCGCTTCGTCGTCACAGGTGCCGATCACGTCAAAGCTGAGGCGAACGATAGGGCCGACGCCGGCGATAGGGTGCGAGCACGCACCGACGATACGGATTTCGTCGCTTGCGTCGGTGTTCGCTGCGACCATACAGCCGAGCGGTGCCGAACTCGTGTCGACGTGCGGATTCGCTAGCAGGGTGGCGTCATAATCGATTCGTAGATCGAGGGCGAAGACCTCTCCGTCCGTCGGTACGCTGAGAGCGATGCCGAGATCGACTGTCTCGCCGGGCGAGGAGATCGCCTCTTCAACGGTGAGTTCGACCGCTTCGTCGCCTGGCGAACGGGTCGGGGACGCGCTCGGATTCGAGCTCGTCGGTGTGGGCGGCGGCGATGGCGAGTTGGGCGGTGTGATCGTTGGGGTCATTGGATCTTCCGAATGCGTCGGTGTCGGCGTCGGTGTCAGGCTGAGCGGAGTATCGGAAGGGGTAGAAATTGCTCCGGGAGTGGGAATCCGACACGCCTGTGCCGCGCTGAGATCGGTCATGGCAAAACCCGGCGGTACGTTGTGACCAGGGGATACGCCTGCAAGACCGTCGGCGGCGCTGATCGCCAGGTAGGTGGTGCGAATGCGGCCGCTGCGAAAGATCTCGATCTGAAAGTCATTGCTGCCGCCGGACCAGTGCTCTGGTACGCCGGCGTACGTGATGGCGACGCGGTCTCCGTGATCGGCTATGCGAACACTCCCCCCGGCGCCGGGATCCAGGTCGTCGAAGAGTGCAGAGATGCGCGGTAGCCTGAAGTGTCGGTCGATCGATTCGCTGTAACTCGTATCGCCCTCGCCGAAGGTGACGTACCCGTTGGAACCGATGAAGAGGTCGGTTTGCTGATGACCGAAGAACGGTACAGGTAGCGCAAGTGACACCGCGACCGACGAGTCGTCAGTGAGGTGGAGCGGACTGGCGGAGCTCGGATCACTTGGAAACGAAGATGCGGATTCGGAGCAGGCGACGTATGTGCCTGTCTCTTCGTCCGGAGTGTAGGTTACCGCTGTGTATGCCAGATCGTTTGGCGACGATGAGAAAAGTTCGACCGGGTGGTTGACTGGAATCGTATCGTTCGCCTCGAGCGAGAAGGCGAGAGCCCCACCGTCACTGTCGCAAAAGCTGGTGACTTGAAAGAGGACGGGTACGCCTGCGACCGCAGCGACTGTGATCTCCGACTGCCGCCCGAAGGAGTCGTCGTTGCAGGTGACCTGTTGCAGGCTGCCGCATGCGCCGGTGAATGCAGCGAGAACAGTGTCGTACGCGCTGCCATAGGTTCGGGCGACGAGGACACCATCTATCTCGGGCGTATATCGGTACCACACGCTTCGGCCATTGCGCTGACAAGCGCAGGTGGTCGCGGGATCGTCGCTCGTCGACGTTGCCAGCGTCGTGTCGATCGAGTCAAAGAAGGGCAAGCTGGCGGCTTCGACTGCATCCGCACACGCGTCGTTGTCGGGGCGAGGGAGTTTGGCGAAGCTGAACGTCACGTACTGTTCATCGGCGCCGTCGGCGACGACGACGCGCCCCAGGTGAGTGAACGGCGCCGTGGTGCTGTTGGGCGTGATATCGTTCGCGACGTCGATGGCAACGTTGACCGATAGGGCGGCTCCGGGGGCGAGGCTGAACGAGAGTGGATCGATCGTCACGGTCGTACCGGTCGGAAAGCTCCCGGGAGGAACGCTGACGACGTAGCTCCTGCCTACGTTTGAGTCGTTGGAGACGACAAAGGTGCGATCGGCTTCGAGGTTCTGCGCTGCGCTGAGGATGGGTTCCAGACTGAAGTGCGCTGGTGTCAGGCGGGTGCTCATTGCGAAGGCTCGGCGCACATCGAGGCGCCCGCGGCCGACGCTTACGGCATCACCTGGAACCGTGGACGCCGATTGAATGATAAGAGCCTTGAGCGCGAGCGGACTGAGTTCCGGTCGGGCCTCCAGGAGCAACGCTGCCGCGCCCGCGACGTGCGGGGTTGCCATCGATGTTCCGCTGATCGAAGCGTGATCGTCGTCGAGGCAACCGCTTCCTGGAAACGCTCCCGCGGGCTGTGCGGCACAGATCGCGACCCCGGGAGCAACGACTTCCGGCTTGGCGAGGAAGGCGATGCCCGTCGGGCCGCGGGAGCTGAACACCGCGAGGGCATCATTGTCGTCGACGGCGCCGACGGTGAGCGCCGTGCGCGCGCTTCCTGGCGAACCGATTGCGAGGTAGCCGCCGGCATTGCCTGCCGCTACGACGCAGAGCACGCCCGCAGACGTCGCGTTGTCGACGGCGGTGGAGAGAGGGTCGTTTTCGTCGCCGCGGCCGCCGAGGCTCAGGTTGATGATATCCGCGTGATCGGAAGAATCGCCGTCGCTGTTCGGGTCGACTGCTAGCTCGATCGCGGCGAGCACAGTCGACGTGCTGCCCCGCCCGTATGCGTCGAGGGCCTTGTAGGCAAGAATCGAAGCGTCGGGGGCGACTCCGAGGAGCGCACCGTTCCCCGCGGCTGTCGCCGCCACGTGGGTGCCGTGTCCGTGATCGTCGATTGGATCGGGATCGTTGCCGATGAAGTCGTAGCCGCCGATGACCTTGCAGCCCGCCCCCAGGCATCCGCCAAGGTCGGCGTGAGTGTAGTCGACCCCGGTATCGATGACGGCGATCGTCACTCCGGCGCCGCGCAAGCCGAAGTCCTGCCAGACCGTGGGCGCTCTGACGTTGGCCACGCTGACGTCGAGGTTGGCGCGTACCGGACGATCGGGATGGATCGCCTTGACGTCAGGATGTCCCTCGAGGGCGGAGATGGTTTGCGGGGAGATCTGTACAGCGATGCCATTGAATACGGTCTCATACTCGAAAGGAATGAGCTGCTTGTTCGAAAGCGATCGGAGGCCGCGCGCGGCCCGGACGGCGCCTTCCGACTTGACGATCAGGTCTCGTACTCTACCGCGCCGCGCGCGAGCGAGCTTTACGCCGGCGCGCGTCGCCTTCGTTCTGGGAGCGCCGCTCATCTCGACGATCATCGACCGCGGAGCATCGCTGCTGTCCTTGGATGCGTAGGGCTTCGCCGGAATGTCGGTCAGTGAATGAGCAGGTGCGAACGCGCCGACGATCGCGATGATGCTGACGGCTACTACTGTCGCTGAACGGATCGACCCCAAGACACGGTTTGATGCCGAATGTTGCATATCGCCCCCCCAGGCTTGGCGACCTTGCGCTGCATGCGCGGTCAAAGGGGATACCCACCCAGGTGGCGAATCTCACGAACGTTCCCGAGGCGCTCCGCGGGGAAACGTCACTTCTTGGAACCGGTGAATCGGCCGAAATGTTCCTGACGTTCGCGAGATCCGGCGATGACGCGAGTATCTCGAACGCTGCGACGGGTAGTGGGCATGGACGCGTCGATACGACCTCCAGGGAGGGATGGCCATGATGAAATCAATGAGGCAGGCACGGCACGCGCGGAGCATGGCCGAGGGGCGGCGGATCAGTCGCCTTCATCGCCTCACCGTTGCCGCGGCCGCTGGCGCGCTTGCGCTCGTCGTCGTCGGCGCGGCGTCGGCCCAAGCGGCTAGGATCGAGGTCGGTACCGCGGGTGCTGCGCCCGGTGAGCGTGCGTGTGTCCCCATTCTTCTTCAATCGGGAAGCGACGTCGTTGTCGGAATCTCCAATGACATCGGCTTCGACACATCCGCCGTGTCGATTGATCCGGTGGTAGACTGCGAAATTGGCGCTGGGCCGCTCGAGTCCGGCCTTGGACTAGAGTGCTCCGCTCACTCGACCTTCATTCGCTGCGGCGTCTTCGATCTGAAGCGCACGGTGATTCCAGACGGAGTCGCTTACCAGTGCTGCTTTACGATCGTTCCGTCCGCCGCCCCAGGTTCGACAATTCCCCTCGCGAATGCCTGTGGCGCTGCCAACGTCGCCGGTGACATTCCTGCAGCCTGCACCTCCGGCGAAATTCAGGTTGTGAACGCAACTCCCACGCCAACGATACCGCCGAGCGCCACTCCTGCGGGTACTACCGTGGCCGTACCGTCAGTTTCTCCGCGAGCTACGTCGACTCCTCTCGTACTGAACACCGCGACGCATACGCCGACGAGAACTCCGACCAACAGCCCGACCAGGACGCCGACAGCCTCCATCAGGAACAGCGGTTGCCCCGGCGACTGTAACGACGATGGACGAGTGACAATCAGTGAACTGGTGGCAGCCGTCAATATCGCGCTCGGCAATCAGTCAATCGACGCGTGCCCGTCAGCGGATGAGAACGAGGACGGAAGAGTGACGGTGAGTGAACTAATCCGCGCCGTCAACTCGGCGTTGGTCGGCTGTAACGAAACGGTGATCGAAATTCCCGGGCGCTGCGAGTTGCCCGGTTCTTCAGGTTCGCAACCCTGCGCTGCGGGAACGGTGATCGAGTTGTTCGTTTGCAGCGAGCCGGAGCGGTGCCTCTTCGATAACGGAACACCGATCTGGCAGGGCACCTGCGACGGTGAAGGGCGTTTTACCGCGCGCATCGGAGCTGACGATTCCCGTGATCGGATTCTCGTCTTTCGCGCTCAGCTTGGTGCCGGGGTGACGTTTCGAGCCTTGGACCTCAGCATGGTTGGCGAGCCGTGGGAGCTGATCGTGATCGATCTATTCTCCGAGGCCGCAATACGCCTGCTGGCGCTGGAAGGATTCGCGGGTTTCGAGGTTGCCGGGATACGCGAGGTGCTCTTGGCGGTGCTTCGCGCCCTGGCGGATGTGACCTTCAGCGGCATGGCGCCTGCCGAGGCAATCGCAGCCGCAACCGATACGGCGAGACAAGACTCGGGTACGATCGATGCTCTCCGCTGTTCGCGAGTCGGTTCCGTGCCGGAACGATGCCACCAGCCGATCGAAGAATGGCATTTCGAGTTCACGCCGGATCCGGGGCAGGGATGCGCGGCGGAAACGAACACAATTCACGTGTCACTTGATGGCGCCAGCGTCAGCGGGCGTATTCAGGCGACCAACTGTCTTCAGGTCTCCTGCACTTTTGGTCCCTCGGAATGCGACGAAGGCGTGACTACGGCTGAGCTCACCGGTGAGCGTTCGGGAGACAGCTTCGCCGGAGTGTTCGATATCCACTACTTCGGTCGAGGTCGGTGTCCGTCGCAGAACTGTTCAGGACAGTGCGCCTGCGAGGCGACGACCGACATTGAAGGGACGTTTGCACCAGACGGCAGTTCGATCTCGGGAAGGTACGAGTTCCGCGCCGGGCGTTGCACCGGGGGTGCCACTGCCGGCTGCACGGCCGGTCCGTGTCGCCATGACAGGAACCGCTGCGTCGGCAACTTCACTGCTCTCATTCCAAGTCGATAGTTCGCGAGTTTGGCAATTGCGTTCGAGGTGCGGACTTTGCCGCACTCCAACTTCTAGGGGGTTTGACATGACAACAGCTGTTTTTGCGGTGTTTCTGGTTCTCATCTCTGCAGCAGCGCCAGCCCGGGTCCACGGCCCCTTCGAGGTTGGGAGTGTCGGGGTTGCGGGCCTGACATGCGCCGGCGACTGCGACGGCGACGGACGGATCGCCGTGAGCGAGCTGATCACCGGGGTCAACATCGCGCTCGGCCACCGCGGTATCGAAACGTGCTCGGCGTTCGACAATGACGCCAACGGACGTGTGAGCGTCAGTGAGTTGGTGTCTGCGGTCAACGCGGCTTTGCACGGATGCGAAGAAGAACTGGCTTCCGTGTTGATAGAAGGGACATGCAGGATGCCCGCTTCGCCAGGGCAACCCGGTGACGCGCGAGGTCTGGTGAACTGTACGGAAGGTACACCGGTGCGAGCGTTCACTTGTGAGGATTCGACACGGTGCCTCGATGAGGGCGAGGAGGTCGTATACGTCGGCGACATCGGACCGAACGGCGACTTCACCGCCCGCATCGAGATACATCGGCAGGCGGCCAACCGCCTGGTGTTCGAGGCGGAGTTGCCTGATTCCGTGTTGTACAGGACCGTTTACGTGGGACCAGTGTCGAACCCCGCGGCTGCTCTCGGCGGCGCGGAACTGACTGTCAGTGTCCTGCTGAGTCCCGCCTCCGAGGCGGCGGTGCGGATTCTGGAAGAAGAAGGCCTCGAGAACTTCGACGCAGCGGGGGTGACGGCGGTCATTGAGGCCGTGGAGCAGGCAAACGCTGAGACAGACTTCACGAATCTGAACCCGGCTGAAGCAGCCGATCTCGCCGAGGATGTTGCCCGCATGGACGAGACGGTGCAGCAGGTGCTGGAGACCGTGGGGATGCCATCCCCGACAGTTACGCCGACTCCGACACTTACGCCGACTCCGACTGTGGAGCCGACGGTCGACGTGTTGATCTTGGAGGACGGTGTGGCACGGGAAGGCAGCATCAGTGCTGCTGATCAACAGGACGATTACCGGTTCGATCTGGCGGTCGCGAGCCGTGTTCGTATCGCCGTCAATCGAATCGCCGTGGGATCCGGTCGAATCTGCCTGCGTTTCCAGAACGAGAGCACGGGGTCGGCGCCCTTTGTCTCTTGCAAAGCAACCTTGATAGTCGCCCTGGAGAACCTTGGGGCGGGCCGGTACGCGCTTCAGGTGTATGAGGAGTTTCACGATGCGCACATCGGCCAGTATCGGCTCACGTTCGATTTGCTCTCTCCGATCGGCGCGCAGAGACCCGCGCTCGTCGACGGAGGTGCGCCTCGCGAGGGTAGTATTGAGCCTGCGGCTGAGGTCGACATCTTCCGGCTTGACGTCGACGTTTTCAGTGCGGTCAGGGTTGCCGTCGATCGGATCGGTGTGGGTCCCGGTCGAATCTGCTTGCGGATCCATAACGAGAGTTCGAGGGCGGACGGCTTTAACTTGTGCAATGCAAGCTTGGTGATAGCGGAACCCAACCTCGAAGCGGGCAGGTACGCCATCGAGGTCTATGAGGAGTTCAACGATGAGGTCATCGCTCAGTATCGGTTGACGTACGATCTGGTCCGCCCGGTAGGGAGTCAGAGAACCGTCATCGTGGAAGGAAACGCTGTGCAAGAGGGCGGTATTGCCCTTGCGGCTGAGGTGGACCTGTACCGGCTCGACGTCGATGTGACGAGCACGGTGCGTTTTGCGCTCGATCGGATTGGAGACGGCCCGGGGAGTATCTGCCTGCTAGTCGAAAATGACACTACCGGACAATTAGTACACCGCTCGTGCAATCCTAGCTTTTTGGAGAGAGACCATACGCTGGTTTCCGGCCGATACGTCGTAATGGTGTACGAAGACGGAAATGATCAAACAATCGACGAGTATCGACTTTTCGTCGATGTACTCTTCCCGATTGGCGGGCAGAGGCCGGTGCTCCTCGATGGAGTGAGGCAGGAAGGTAGCATCGACCATCCGGCCGAACTCGATATCTATCAGTTCAACATCGAAACAGCGGGAAGGACCTGTGTGGAACTCGAGCGCCTGGGGTCAGGTTCCAGCTCGATCTGCCTGAATTTGCAAAACGAGGCTTCGGGGACAACATCCTTCTTCGATTGCCATTCAAACGTACTCCGCGCTGACCGGAACCTTTCCGTCGGGCGCTACGCAGTGATTGTGAGCGAAGGCGGAAACGACCAGACGATCGACTATAGCGTTCGCCTGCTCCGCTCCCCCTGCCCGTAGCGATTGCGTCGTCCCGGAAGCGCACCGGCATTTGTAATTTCCAGGGCGCCTCCTAGGAATTCGGATAATCATAGCGTCCCGTTCGAAGGCGGGGTGGCCGCGTCAGGCAGACGGCCACCCCGCCGTTGCGTTTTCATCTCGTCGACGGCGGCGAACCGCTTTGATCCGAAGATCGATCGGGCATTCCGCGGCCATCCCTCGAGAATGGCGACCCTCCGGCTCGACCTCTGTATGCGCCGCGCGGATCGAGCACGCGCGACAATTCGCGGCCCTGGTCGCGAGATCTTGGGATCTGGCGAGTAGCAGCGAGAGACTCGCGACGCGGCGAAACTGTTCCCGTGTCGCTAACCGTTCGAGGAGGAGCAGTGATATGGACAAAACGTTTCAGAGTAAGATTGTCGGTCGGATCATTGTTTGGTTGGCTTTGATCAGTGTCGTCGCGTGTGGTGGGGGAGGGAATGATGCCTTTCTCGACCTCGTCGATTTGCCTGATCCGGATGTGGTGGATATCCCCGATCCGACGGAAACAGCGGCAGTCGCTCAGTACATCTCCGGCATCGTGTTGGAGGAGTCGGGGACTTCGGTTCGCTTGAGGACAATCCCGCGTCCTGACGCCGGCGGCGGACCGACCCTTACTGTCCCCGGAGTGGTCGCTGTCGTAGAGGGAGGTTCTCGTCTGATCACCCTATCGGCGGGCAGCCCGTTCACGGTCATTCTGGTTTCCGTCTTCGCCGATGGTGTGGAGATCGCCGGACTCTGGGAGGTGATTCTTTCCCAGCCATCGCGAACGGTTGGATTGAGAATCATCCTCCCCGACAATCTCGCAGAACGTGTCGGGCGGCTCGACTGTGTCTACACGGCGTTGGATCCCGCCGGACGAGCTGGGCCATCTGCGACGACGACCCTCGATTTCTCTCAGCGGCAAACCGAATGTGAAGGCCAGACCTGTGGGACGTTTACCGATACCTGCGGAGGCGCGAGTACGTGTGGCGCTCCGGTCTGTGGCACTGTGATCGAAGGCCAGGGAGTTTGTGTTGACGGGCTCACCCCATGTCTCGATCTCGCCGACTGCGCTTCGTCGGACGATTGCCCGGGCGACGCCCTTTGTATCGTCGAAAGCTGTTGCGGCAGATCGGTCTGTGTCCCCTCGTCGAACTTCTGTGAATCGCAGGGAACTCACCGCACCAGCCGCGCCATTGTATCGGTCGCGGAGGAGGGCCCGACGTTGGCGTGGGAGTAGTACCTTTCCCCTCTCAGCAAGGGCAACTCTGCCTTCGTCGAAGACGCCCAGGTTGCGGGTTCGCACGTGACCTGGGCGTCTTCGACTCGGAAGCGGATCTCGAATCAACGTGCGGTGGGGTCAGTGATCGCGGCATTGCTCCAGTACCTGCTGCACCAGCGGGTCGCCGCGAGCGATCGCCGTTGCGAGATCGGCAGCTTCGGCCGCGCTCAAGCCGGCGAAGTTGGTGTTCGCGTTGGAGCGCGCAACTGCCTCCAGTACGGCACGGATGCCGACGTTGTCGAAATTCTCCAGTCCGGCCTCGTTGAGAATACGCACTCCTGCTTCCGAGATCGGGCTGATCAGGATGACGATCTCGTCCCCGAATGCGCCGCTGAGCGCCGCCGCGAAGACGGTTGAGCTGGTAGCGATCGATGGCGCTGCAACGGGGCCGGTGAGGAGTACCTTGTAGAAGACTCCCCTCACCTCCACGAAATAGAATAGAGGCTTGTCGTCGTCAGGCTGGGCCTCGGGCGGGACCGTAAACCGGCCGCTATCGTCGTCGATCTCTCCCTCGAAAAAGGTCGGGCCTCCCTCGTCGAGGCAAGTAGCCCGATCCTCACACTGTTGCCCGGTCACTACGGTTCCAGACGCACAGCCGATGAGACCCTGCGGAGGTATTCCGGCCGGGCCAGGCTGCAAGCACAACCCTGGCAGGAATGATTCGTTCCCACAGCCGACGAGCGCAGCCGACACCGCTCGTATCAACTCGTTGACCGCCACCGTCTGATTGCCATCGGCATCCAGGGCGGCGCAGCGGGCCAACGGTTCTTCACCAAGCGCGATCCGCACTCCCGTGACCAACTCGCTGATCGTCACACGCCCGTCTCCGTTGCAGTCTCCGACACAGATGTCGTCACCGCCAACTGCACCGGCCCCGGCTCCTGTCCCGGTCCGGAAAGCGCCCAGCTCGCCCAATTCGCTACAGCTGAAGACCTGAGTCGGTGTCGGGGTATGCGTCGGCATGGGCGTGCCCGCACCTGTCGCGAGTGGCGTAGCTGTCGCCGTCATGGTCGGTAGCGGTGCGGTCGGCGAGGGAGTCGCGGCGCTCGCAGTAGGCGTCGCGCTGGGAGCGCCGATCGGTGTCGCCGTCCGTGTCGCCGTCGAAATGCGGCAGTGCGCCAACAACTGCTGTACGAGCGGATCGGCGAGGGCGATGGCCGTCGCAAGGTCGGCCGCCTCGGCTGCGGCCAGACCCGTGAAGTCTGTGCTCTCGTTGGCGCGGTCGACCGCCTCCAGGATCGCTTCGATCGCGGCGATGTCGAAATCATCGAGCCCGGCCTCGTCTAGGATACGCACGGCAGCCTCCGAAGTCGGGCCGAGAAGGATGACGATATCGACCCCGACGCCGCCGCTGAGTGCCGCGGCGGCGACGCTGGAGGTGGTTGCCGCCGACGTCTCCGCTGCCAGGCCGACGTAGATGACCCGGTAGACGACTCCCGGTTCTACTTCTGCAGAGAAAAGCAGAGGCTCGTTGCTCACCTCCTGTCGATCGAGAGTGACCGCGAAGCGACCGCGATCGCTACCGATCGGGCCGACGGAAATGACAGGGCCGCCGTCTTTGATACACGTTGCCGTATTCTCGCATTTCTGACCGGTGACGACGGTCCCCATGGCGCACCCGATCAGGCCCCCGAACTGCGTGCCGTCGGCCGCCGGTCGCAGGCACAATCCCTGCAGCACCAAGTCGCTGTCACAGCCAGCGAGAGCCGCCACCACGGCTTGCACCAACTCGTTGATCTCGACTCGTTGACTGTCGTCCGCGTCCATGGGGACGCAGTCTGCCAGCGGACGATTGCCCAGCGCGATCCCCACCCCGGTGATCAATTCGCTGATCGTCACACGCCCATCGCCGTTGCAGTCGCCGACACAGGTGCCGCCGGAACCGTTTGCGCCAGCCCCAAAGCCGTCCCCGTCGCGATCACCGAGCCGGGCAATGAGTTCGCTGCAACTGACGGAATCGACCGGCGACGGCGTGTAGGAGGGAGTGGGAGTATCCGTGGGCGACGGCGTATTCGTCGGCGACGGAGTGTCGGTGGGGGAGGGAGTATCCGTGGGCGACGGCGTATTCGTCGGCGACGGAGTGTCGGTGGGAGAGGGGGTATCCGTGGGCGACGGCGTATTCGTCGGCGACGGGGTGTGGGTGGGGGAGGGAGTATCCGTCGGTGTTTCGGTCGAAGTCTCGGTGGGCGTGTGGGTCGGCGTCTCGGTGGCGGTCTGCGTCGGCGTCTCCGTCGGTGTTTCGGTCACTGTCGGCGTCGGAGTCGGTGTCTCGGTCGGGGTGTCGGTCGGCGTCGGAGTCGGTGTCTCGGTGGCGGTCTGCGTCGGCGTCTCCGTCGGAGTTTCGGTCGGAGTCTCCGTCGGCGTCGGAGTTTCGGTCGGCGTGTCGGTGGGCGTGTGAGTTGGCGTCTCGGTGGCGGTCTGCGTCGGCGTCTCCGTCGGTGTGGCGGTCGCAGTCTCCGTCGGCGTCGGTGTTTCGGTCGGGGTGTCGGTAGATGTGTGAGTCGGCGTCTCGGTGGCGGTCTGCGTCGGCGTCTCCGTCGGTGTGGCGGTCGCAGTCTCCGTCGGCGTCGGTGTTTCGGTCGGGGTGTCGGTTGGAGTGTGAGTCGGCGTCTCGGTGGCGGTCTGCGTCGGCGTCTCGGTCGGGGTCTCGGTCGCAGTCTCCGTCGGCGTCGGTGTTTCGGTTGGAGTTTCGGTGGGCGTGTGAGTCGGCGTCTCGGTGGCCGTCTGCGTCGGCGTCTCGGTCGGGGTCTCGGTCGCAGTCTCCGTCGGTGTCGGTGTTTCGGTTGGAGTCTCGGTGGGCGTGTGAGTCGGCGTCTCGGTGGCGGTCTGCGTCGGTGTCTCCGTCGGTGTTTCGGTTGGCGTGTCGGTAGGTGTGTGGGTCGGCGTCTCGGTCGGAATCGGGGCCGGGGCCGGGATTGTCAGCTCGACACCTGAAGCGTTGAGCACGCGAGAACCGCTCAAACCGCAAATTGCCTGGTTATCGCCAACGCCAAACCCATTGATGGCCAAGCCCAGTGAATCTTGCGGTCCGATGTCAAACGCCAGAATCAGAGCGGTTCCGTCGATTCCGGCAAGCGTCGAGATCCCGCTCGCCAGCGTAAGAACGCCCATTGACGGGGCCGGGTCGCACAAGAGGCTGAGCACGATCGGCTGCGTCACGCCATCGAACACATAGCTGGCGCGGTCGTTCATCTGGCACTGGTCTGCATCCGGCGGGGCGATCGTCAGGGGCTCGACCAAGGCGGCCGAAGGCACCCCAGCAGTAGCCGTCGAAATTAGCGTGCCTCCCGAAAACGTGAAGATCTCGCAGTTCGGTCCGGCGTCACAGTTGGCGTTGCAACCACCACCGATGCAGACGGCGCCCGCGCCGCCATTCGCCATCGCGTTGAACTGCGGATTGCTCGCGTCGGTGATCAACGCCGACTTGACGATCTGAGAAACCGGCAGGGCCATCGCCAGGCTCGTCATCGCCCACGACTCGGCCGGCGTCATGGCGAACACGCTGCCGGAAATCAGGCAACTGTCGGCGACCGCAGTCGTCGATGCCGCAAAGCTCGTGATTATAACATCTTCGATTCCGACACCGACGTCATTCGAGTTGCGGTGTCGCAAAGCCCAGTAGGCCTTGGTACCGTCCGCAGACCGGAAAACCTGGCTCTCAAGCTGAGCCGAAGCGGGACCGGGCTGGCTCAGGAGCCCTGCTAAGGCCAGCAGCGATGCGACGCCCCAACTGAATCGCGAGGCGCGCTGCTTCAAAAAGTGCGTCCGGGAGTATGACAACCCACGCAACCGACGCGGCGCGGGAGAGGTACGGAGGTCGCTGCCGATTCTGATCCGAGCCGTGATTGACGGCGCAACGGAGGCAACCCTTCCGCAACTGTCGCTCGCCGGTCCGGCGGGCAGAGCGGCGCCGAAAGGTCGACTTGCCACGGCCTCGCACTGGGGGTTGCCGAACCTGACACGGGCATCAGCCATCGCAGCGCCGACATCCGCGCCACGAGGTCGGTCATCGGCCAAACCGATACCCCGGCCTGAGCGGCCTGCGATGCCCCCCACCTGCATTCGTACTTGTCCCCCGCAGCGATAAACTCGATAAGCTGCGAACACTAGAATAGTTGCGCTGTCACACGCAAGACATCTGTAACTCCTCTTCAAGTTTTGGCGGCGGGCTATAGGGGTTTCCACTTACTTCCCAAAGATCCTACGAAGTGATGCCGATTGGTGTCGTGGATTGGCAGACAATCTTGGTGCTCAGTTCAAGTTCGATAGCCGACCACACCGCACAACACGCGATCAGGGATTGGCTGCGCACTGTTGAAGGCAGCCGGGTGAGCGAACGAACCCCTCCATCGCCGCTGCCGCGGCGACGTCAGGCGCCGTCGCGGATGTCTCAACGTGGCGCAGGCGTGCCCTTGCGGGCGTGGGTCTGAATCTGTGAATCGTCCCCGGAAGGCCAAAGTGGGGCACTGGCAATAAGCGCTTCACGCTGCAGCGCAGATCGATCGGACCCCAGGATTTCCAACGCTCGATCAAACGTCGAGCTCCTCACTTCGAGCAGTGCGAGTAGGAGATCGGCCTCGTCGATGATTTCCTTGCCGCAGCGGCGCGCATGCGCACGGGCGACTGCGAGCGTCTGCTCAAAATGCATTGTCGGCGCCGAGATCGAATCTTCGCGCGGCAACGCTGCGGTGACGACGCTGATCGCGGCCCCGACATCGCCGAAGGTGCGCTCGAACACCCCGCGCAGGTCGCCGGAATCGCACTCGAGGAGAGCGATGAACAGCGGCAACGTCGCCAGCCGCGTCGCGTTGG
>JBGTMF010000081.1:0-3277 GCA_041743795.1 Thermodesulfobacteriota bacterium
CACGTGTCGATGGCCAAGGCGATGGCCTCTGACGCGGCGGTCGCAGCGACCCGGGCCGCGCTGCAGGTGCACGGCGCCATCGGCTACACGTGGGAATGCGACCTGCAGATCTGGATGAAGCGAGCGTGGTCGCTCGACCTCGCCTGGGGCAGAGCCGCCTGGCACCGCGCACGCATCGCCGACGCTGTCATCGACGGCGCCGCGCCCGCGCGCAGCTTTGGTTTCGAACCCCGTTAAATCAGGGCGTCCAGTTGCCGGTGCAGTCACCGAATAGGACGGCGAGGAAATCCTGCGCCGAGATGTCGGTGGAGAGCGGATCGAAGATGGCCGCGCCGGACTGGCATTCCTCGCCGTCGAGCGCGGGCGAAACGACGACGCCGTCGGCTTCGATGCCGAAGAACAGCCAGTCCGAGCCGCACCGCTCGGCGGCCGCGAAGCGTTCGCTCAGGCCGATCGAGACCCGGAGAATCCGCGCCGCATCGAGTGCACTCAGCGTACCGTCACCGGTGACGTCGCAGGCGATCAACTGCCGCTCGTCGAACGTGCGCTCGCCGACCAGCGCCTGCAGCACGTAGGCGGCATCCAACGAACTGACGCCATTTTCGGTGCCGCCGATCTTCGTTGGCATGACCGCCCAACTCCCGGCGGCCAACGGGGGAGACGAATAGTTGCCGTCGGCATCGGTCGAGACGGTGGCGTTTCCATCGCCGACGAAGGACACCTCCACCCCCGCCACCGCCGCACCGTTCGCATGGAAGCGAATTCTTCCTGAAATCGTGTTGCTGCCGGGCAGCGGAGTCGCCGTCGGCATCGGAGTCGCCGTGCTAGGCATCGGACGCTCGTAGGCACCCATGTCGACCGCTGTCCCTTGCGGGCGAATCACACCTTCGAGATCGACCGGCGGCGCCACGACAGCCGTGCCACCGTCGAGTGCCGGGCTGTCCAGGCGCAGCCGGAAGTCGGAACCGGGCGCCAGGAAATGGTCCTCTGGGGCGGCGAGAATCGAGTGGCCGTCATACCCCAGCCCCTGCCAACTCACGAGACCGATTCGCGAATTCCCGCCGTCGATGCTGAAGCGATCCATCAAGCTGTTGTAGTCGGACACGAATCCGATCCGGCTCGACGCATCGATCGAAATGACGCCGCGCCAGGAGTGGTAGGTGAAGAGGATGTTGTTGAAGAGTCTGTTGCCGGTGGATCCATTACTGATGTTGACCGCCCAACGGCCGTCGGAGGCGACGACGATGGTGTTGTTGACGACCAGGTTGTTCCGCGAGCCCGTACCGCCGTCGATGCGGTACAAGCTGATGCCGCTCGAGTGGTGATCGAAGATCAGGTTGTTGCGCACGACGCCATCGCTGACGCCATCCATGTTGATCCCCGATCCTCCGCCCGCACCGTTGCCGTATACGACGTTGCGCTCGACAATCGCACCGGAGATCACGCCGTCGCCTCCCAGGCTGACGTCGCCGTTCATGTGGATGCCGTTGGCGCGGTTGTCGTGCACGACATTGCGGCGAATGACCGGCCGGTCGCCGCTGTTGGAGACGTAGATGCCGTGCTCGGCGATCGAGTGATGCATCTCGTTGTCCTCGATCAGCACGTCGTCGACGAACCCCGTCAGGATGCCCCATCGCCCATTGTGTCCGGCGCGGCAGTTGCGGATGGTCACGAACTCCGAGAGCGCGGCGCGGATGCCGGCGCGAGTGCGGCCGTCCACCGTGAATCCGTCGATGACGACGTGCGCGGCGCCCTCGACATTGATGCCGTCCGGCGTGAAAGGGTTGTCGGCGGTGATCGCGACTCCGGGATCGGCGATGAATGAGATGGGTGCGCCGGCGACGCCTGATCGATCGACATAGAATCCGCGGTAGTTTCCGGCACGCACGCGCACCGTGTCACCAGCCTCGACGACGTCGGCCGCGTGCTGCAGCGCGGCCCAGGGCTGGCTGCTTGTTCCGGGATTGGCGTCATTACCACCCGGCGCGACGTAGTAAGTCGCCGCCTCCGCAGCAAACGGTGCGATCAACCGGCTTGCCAGGAATATCGAAAGGACGGACGATCGCACGGCTTCGAGCATCCCATTTCTTTGAAGCACTTTCCGTACCGCGTGACGCCGCCAGCCGAATCGCGAAGCGAGCGGGGCGATACTGGCGAGCAGGTGGCGGTCGCACAGGGGAGAACGGCAGTTTCTGATCGTACACGTGCTCACGCACGTATCATACACGGAATTCCGGGTGGCGGATCGAGGCCGCTCTGCCGCGCTGGGATGCCAGGCATGCGCGATGTCGGGCATGCCCGCAACGGTGCCGGCGGGTAAGAGAGGTTCGATTATGTCTGGGAGAGGGTCCTCGTATTGACCTACTCCGGTCAAAGTGTGAAGTGCTCAGATGCCAGCAACGGCAGCAGCATCGAACACAGGACTGGACTCTGAGTCGCGCTGGAATCGCAACGAGACTCCCGCGAAGACCCATCGCCAAGCACGTCGCCGAGCATCCCTCGCACCTCTCCCCCCGCCCCTCGCCCGCCCGGAATCCAAGGAGAACTCCATGGCAAAGAATCAGGTCCCCGCCATCGACGGCTGGTTCGCAATGGACGCCACCGCGCCGCGGCTGCTCGGCTCGCGCTGCGCCACGTGCGGCACCGTCTTCTTTCCGAAAGAGTCGTACTTCTGTCGCAACCCGGGCTGCGCGAGCTCCGAGTTCGAGGAGGTTCCGCTGTCGGCGCGGGGCACGCTGTGGTCCTTCACCAACAACTGCTACCCGCCGCCGAAGCCATACATGGCCGCCGATCCGTTCGTGCCGTACATCGTCGCCGCGGTCGAGCTCGCGGCGGAGAAGATGGTGGTGCTCGGTCAGATCGCGGCCGGGGTGACGATCGACGAGCTGTCAGCGGGCATGGAGATGGAACTCTGCCTCGACACGCTGTTCACCGACGCCGACAACGAATACGTCGTCTGGAAGTGGAGACCGGTCGCCTGACCGGTGCGAAGGGAATCGAGCCATGACCAGAGACGTTGCAGTCCTCGGAGTCGGCATGCACCCGTGGGGCAAGTGGGGCAAGTATTTCGTCGAATACGGAGTCGCGGCGGCGCGCGCCGCGCTGGCCGACGCCGGCCTGGAGTGGAAGGACGTGCAGTTCGTCTCCGGCGGCGACACCATTCGCAACGGTTACCCGGGCTACGTCGCGGGGGCGACGTTCTGCCAGGCGATGGGCTGGAGCGGCGCACGAGTCGCCAGCTCGTACGGCGCATGCGCGTCCGGCTCGCAGGCGATCG
>JBGTMF010000082.1:0-11321 GCA_041743795.1 Thermodesulfobacteriota bacterium
GACAAGTCGATACCGCGCGCGCGGGCAAAGGCATGGCCGATCTGGTCGGCTAGCGGCGCCGCCGCGCAAATGGCGAACAGCGGGACGTGGCGCTGATGGCGCAGTGCCAGTACCGCCGTGCCGATCAGCAGCGCTGCTCGCCACGGCGATTGTCGCAGGGTGCGGGCGAAGGGAACGGTTATCGCGCTGCCGATCAACATCGTCCAAAACGGCCACTGGCTGGGATCACCGAAGACGACGGGCTGCCACTCGGTGAGCGGATGCGGCACCGAGAGCTCGCCCCAGATGTAGGTGAACAGGTAGGGACCATAGGGGTTGAGAGCGGCAGCCAGTACGCCAACCGCGGGTAGGACGAGCCGCGCTGGCAGGTTGGTCCACGGCGGTGAGATCGACCACAGACCGAGTATCCCGAGGCCGACGATGAAGCCGCCGTGCAGGTTGCTCCACAGGCACATCCAGACGGCGATCAATGGCGTCGCTGTGCGCAAAGCCAGCGGGTGATGGCGCAGCGCATCGAGCCAGGCGAGGAGCGCCGCGGTGAAGAGGTAGGTCGCCACTTGCGGGCGGGTGGAGAAGCCGCGCGAGAGGGCGGCCACGGCCAGGACGAAGACAAACACCTGTAGCGGAACGGGCGCGCTACTGCGGCGGATCGAACGCCAAAGCAGCCAGGCGGTGGCGATGCCGGCTATGACCTTGGCGAGCCAAAGGCCGGTTGCACCGATCGAGTCGAAGAGGGCGGCGAAAAGGACCTGCAGCAGCCACTCGTGGTCGACCCATGGCGCCCCGGCGGCTGTAAATGACAGGTCGTCGATTCGTGGGATGGCGCCGCTCGAGACGATGCGCCGACCGAGGAAGAGGTGCACCCAGAGGTCGTTGTCCGCCTCGTTGTCGGCGAGAAAATAGAGGGCGCTGGTGGCGGCGAAAAGGAACCATGGACGCGGGCTATCGCCCGCTTCACGGGAGGCGGAGGAATTCGCTGCCGTCAGGGATTCCACAGGTATAGCAGTCGCGGGGTGCGCGGCAGAGCCGCGGCATCTAGGTTGAACAAGCTCACCTGCGGCGGCCCGGCGCTGGTCTGCGAATACACGCCGCGCACCAGATCGCCCGATTGCCGGTACATGACCACCGTCGCCTCGTCGACGCCGGCCTCGCGCTCGGCGCGTTCGATGGTGTCGTCGAGGTACTCGATGCGGTCGATCAGGCCGTGCGTCAGCGCTTGCTCGGCACTGAAGATGCGGCCGTCGCGCATCAAGCGGTCGCCCTCCTCGGTCAGCTGCGTGCGATTCTCGCGCACCAAGGCGAGAAAGCGATCGTACATGTCGTCGACGACGCTCTGCAGAACCGCTCGTTCCGCCTCGCTCATCTCCTTGAGCGGCGACGCCAGCTGCTTCATGTCGCCGGTCGCGACCGACTGGTTGCGCACGCCCACCTTCTGCATCAGGCCGGAGAAACTGACACTCTGCAGGACGACGCCGATGCTACCGACGATCGACGTCGGGTGGGCGACGATTTCGTCGGCGGCGAGAGCTGCGTAGTAGGCGCCCGATGCGCCGACGTCGAGAATTTCGGCAATGACGCGAACCGAGGACTCCTCTTTGAACCGCTGAATCTGGTCGTATAGGATGTCGCTTGCTGTGACCGTGCCGCCCGGGCTGTTGATGCGCAGGATCAAGGCGACGACGCGGTCGTCGTCGGCGGCTTTCTTCAGCGCGGCATCGACGCGCGAGACGGTGCTTTCGCGCATCTGCAGACCGAAGGGAGAGTCGCGCGACTCGCTGCTGATCTCACCGTTGATCTCGAGCAGGACGATGCGCGATCGCCCGCTGCCTGAGACCTGGTGTTCTTGCAGCGGCTTGACGGACGAAGAGAACGGATTGACGCTGCCGCTGACGATGACGCAACCGGGCGCGAGTGTCGCGACCGCGGCGAGCAGGAGGTAGCGGGCTCGAGATAGGCTCGGGATTACGAAGTGCATCGCTCCCGTATAGCGTCGCCGCCGCGGAGCCGCTACTGGAGAAACGAAGAAAACGATCGCGATGCCGTCAGACTACGCGCGCGCCTTCGTTGTTGGCTAGGCGGGCCGGCGCCGCTGCGTCTTCGGCCGCCGCGGCGGTGAGGAGATGCCAGGCGTTGCGAAACGCAGCGAACTTGCCGGCGTAGGGACGCCGCGAGTCGGGCAGATAGAAAGTCTTGCCGCTGATCGCGCTCCAGGGGATGACGAATGCCTGCGAGAGATCGAGCGCATGCACCGAGTTCAGAGGGACACACACGAAGAAGTCGGCATAGCGTTCGCCGACCTTGCCGCGGTGGTGAAAGTTGAAATTCCACGCGTGGTAAACGTAGCTGTAATGGCGGCCGCCGACATGCACCCGTCGCTTCGACGCGCTCGGCAGCGCCACACGCAGGGCGAGGCGAAGGCGCCCTTCGACGACGAAATCGAAGCGCGACTGCGGAGCGGCTGTTTCGAAATCCAGACCGAGGCGCAGCAACTGCGCTTTTACGGCGCCCTTGGGGACCGCGTGGATTTCGACTCGGTTCATGCTCAATCAGGACTCGGTTGGATACGGCCCCGCGACCACCTCCCCGCTCCACCGTTGGCCTGTTGCAGCGTTGATTGACTCCTGTGTAGCCCGCTTGCCAGGAAATGCCAAGTAAAAAACCACTTACTGCACGGATTCCCGGCTCAGACCCAGCGCGAGCGCTGCGGCGTCTGTTTTTGCACTGCTGTCGCCGCGGTTTTGTCGGGGTATGGGCATAGAGCGGCGATGACGCAGTCAGGGCAGGCCGGCCGGCGGGCATGGCAGATACGGCGGCCGTGATACTGGAGAAGGTGGCAAAAGCGGATCTGGCTGTCCCGCGGCACCTGGCGGACGAGATCTGCCTCGATCTTGTCGGGGTCCGTCGCGGCGGAAAGGCCGAGCCGCTGCGAGATTCGGCCGACGTGGGTGTCGACGCCGATTGCCGGAATTCCCCAGGCGTTGCCGCGCAAGATATTGGCCGTTTTGCGCCCGACCCCGGGCAGGTCGAGGAGGGCCGGTAGCTCGCGCGGGATGTCGCCGCCGTGCGCGTCGACCAAGGCGCGGCAGCAGGCCTGCAGCGTACGCGCCTTCTGGCGGAAGAATCCGCACGAGTGGATCGCCGTTTCCAATTCCGCCGTGTCTGCGTCGGCCATCGCCATCGCATCGGGGAATCGGCCGAACAGCGTCTTGGTGATTTCGTTGGTGTTGGCGTCGGTCGACTGCGCGGCGAGTATCAGCGCGACGAGAAGCTGGAACGGAGAAGCGAAGTCGAGCGCCAGCTTTGCATCGGGGTGGGCGCGGTCGAGCAACTCGATGATGTGCCCCACCGGCGCCGCGCGCCCGGTTCTTCCCCCCATCGCCAATCTCCCTCGCCCGCTGCCGCGTCAAGCCCGCGCGGTGCGATTCACATATAGCTACCGCCGGTGACCAGAACGACGTTGCCGGTGACGTAGTCGGCCAGCGGGGAGGCGAGGAAGAGAACCGGACCGGCCGCGTCTTCCGGGGTGCCCGCGCGACCCAGGGGGATCGTCCGAATGGCCATCTCGCGCGCCTTCTCCGGGATGCCCATCTCAACGGTCTGGCCGTCGACGCTCTCCTTTACCGACTTGTCCTTCGATGCCGTCAGGCGGGTCTCGACGAATCCGTAAGCAACGGCGTTGACGGTGATGTTGTATCGTCCCCATTCCTTGGCGAGCGACTTGGTAACGCCGACGATTCCCATCTTCCCCGCCGAGTAATTCACCTGCCCGGCGTTGCCGGCGACACCCGATGTCGAGGAAGTGTTGACGACGCGGCGCATGACCCGTTGGCCGCCTTCGATCTCACGCTTCGCCCAATCGCGCCAGTACTGTGAGGCGGCGCGCAGAATGCGAAACGGCGCCGTCAAGTGGCAGTCGATCATCGCGTACCACTGCTCATCGCTCATCTTGTGAATGACGCCGTCATGGGTATAGCCGGCGTTGTTGACGATGATGTCGAGCCCCTTGAATTTGTCGACGGCGGTCTTGATGAGGCGCTCGGGAAAGGTGACGTCGGTTACCGAGCCGACGCAGGTACAGGCTTCCCCACCGGCCTTGCGCACCGCCTCGGCTGATTCCTCGGCAACATTGGCGTCCAGATCATTGACGACGACTCGCGCACCGTGTTGGCCGAAGAGTTCGGCGACCGCACGGCCGATGCCGCGCCCCGAGCCCGTGACGATTGCGACCTGTCCCTCGATCAGCTTCATTTGTCGATGATCCTTTCTGCTGTAGTGCCAGCGCCGACGATCGGCGGTACAGTGAAAATTCGAAACAGACATTTGTTCAGTCTGTCCGAGTCCGGTCAAGCTGGTCAGTTTGCGTGGCGGGAAGAGGCTGGTCCGTGGATCGGCGGATCGCTGTCCTGATCGACGAGACCGCGAATCGCCCGGGACCCTGGGAAGGGCACAAGCGATCTGGTACAGAGGCGAATCATTCCCTGCGCGTCTGTGGGTGGTTTCCCGCCACCCCGCTAGCGTGACGGAAATCGGAGAGCAGTTCTGGAAGAAGCGAGCAAAATCGAGGGGCGGCGATCGTCCCTGGCGGCCAGCGGATCGCTGGGTGACTGGTTGCAGTTGCTGCGTCCATCGCAGTGGACGAAGAACCTCCTGCTGTACGCGGCGCTGTTGTTCTCCGGCCACCTCTTCGAGTCCGGCGACTTCCTCACCGTCTGCGCGGCGTTCGCCTGTTTTTGCCTGGTGGCGAGCGGCGCCTACGTGATGAACGACCTGCGCGACCTCGAGCGCGATCGGCAGCATCCGACCAAGTCGCAGCGGCCGTTGCCGTCGGGGCGCGTCGGGCGCGGCGCCGCCGTCAGCACCTCGCTTGCACTGATGATCGCCGCCGTCCTCGGCTCGTTTGCTTTGGGATGGTCGTTTGCCATGCTGACTGTTTCCTACCTGGTCCTGCAAATCGCCTACACCTTTTCGCTGAAAGACATGGTGATCCTCGACGTGATGGCGATCGCCTCCGGGTTCGTCCTGCGAGCGGTGGCCGGCGGCGTGGTGATCGACGTGCCGATCTCGCCGTGGCTGATCATCTGCACGTTTCTCCTGGCGCTCTTCCTCGGGTTCTCGAAACGGCGGCACGAGATCGTGCTGCTCGAGGGCAATGCCACCGATCATCGCACGTCGCTTCGCGAGTACAGTCCGTACTTTCTCGACCAGATGATTTCGGTGGTGACGGCGTCGACCGTCATCGCCTACGCATCGTACGCGGCGTCGCCCGAAGTACACTCGAAGTTGGGCACCGACAAACTCTACCTGACGATCCCGTTCGTTCTCTTCGGAATTTTTCGCTACCTGTATCTGGTTCACCAGAAGGAAGAAGGGGGAAACCCAACCCAGCTTCTGCTCAGTGATCGCCCACTGCTGGCCGGTGTGGTTCTGTGGGTTCTCACTGCGGCGTGTTTGCTGTATTGGCGCTGATCGATGGAAAACCGAAACCGAGACGGCAATGCACCGCGCGGAGTGTTTCACGGCCGGCGCGTCGAAAAACCCTGGGGCTACGAGTTGATCTGGGGGCACACACAGAAGTACGTCGGCAAGATCCTGCACGTCGAGGCCGGGCACGCGTTGAGCCTGCAGTTCCACGAGGTCAAGGACGAGACGATGTATCTGCTCAGTGGCGAACTCGAGATCGAGTTGGGCGATAGCGAGGACGACCTGCGGATGCATGTGCTGCAACCCGGGGAGAGTGTGCACCTACCGGCCGGGCGGCGGCACCGGCTGACGGCACGCGCGACTTCGGACGTTCTAGAAGTGTCGACGCCTGAATTGGATGACGTCGTTCGCCTCGAGGATCGCTACGGTCGCACCGGGACGACGGAAGCGTAGTCGTCTGCGATGGCGGAGCGCTTCCTCATCACTGGCGTCAACGGCTTCGTCGGCCGCCACTTGAGTCGCTCCCTGCTCGCTCGCGGTGGCGAGGTGCACGGGACTGCGTTTGCGCCCGGGGACGATCCGTTGTCCGGTGCCGGGCTCGACGGCGTGACTCTTCACCTGGTCGACGTGCGCGTCCAGAGCGAAGTGGACGAGGTGGTATCAGGAGTCAAGCCGGACTGCGTGTTTCATCTTGCCGGCGTCGCCTTCGTGCCCGACGCGCAAGCCAATCCGACGTTGGCATTCGACATCAATGCGATCGGCACGATTCGCGTTCTCGCCGCGGTCCACTACCTCTGTCCGCAAGCGCGTGTCGTCTCGATCGGCTCGAGCGAAGTCTACGGCCTGGTCGACGACGGCGACCTGCCGGTGGACGAATCGGTGGCGCTGCGCCCGATCAGCCCGTATGCGGCGAGCAAGGCGGCTGCTGATCTGGTGGCATACCAGTGGGCGACGGGGGTCGGCGTCGACGTCGTGCGAGCGCGGCCCTTCAACCACACCGGGGCCGGCCAGCGGACGGTGTTCGTCTGTCCAGATTTCGCGACGCAGATCGCGCGCATCGAGCGCGGCGAGGTCGAGCCGCGAATCACTGTCGGCGATCTCGACGTGGTGCGGGATTTCAGCGACGTGCGCGACGTTGTCGACGCCTACATCGCCCTTTACGAAAAAGGGGAGAAGGGCGAGGCCTACAACATCTGCTCCGGCGTCGGCCGCACGATTCGCGAGATTCTCGAGCAACTCATCGAATTGAGCGGCGTCGCCCTCGAGGTTGTGGTCGATCCCGCCAAGGTGCGACCGCGCCGTGTGCCGGCCTTTGTCGGTTCGGCGGCGAAAATGCGCGATCACACGGGCTGGCAACCGCACCGCGATTGGACGGACACGTTGCGCGACGTCCTTGCCGACTGTCGGCAACGATCTTCAATCTAAGAATTTCTCCACCGTAGTTTCGGTGAGGTATTCCATCCTCTACCGGATGGGAGAGGATGGAGGCGAGGGGGATTGAATGGCGCCGAAGGCTTACGATTTGTTCGGCTGCGCCGCTCGTTGCATCCCCCTCACCCTATCCTTCTCCCAGCCGGGAGAAGAAACTCTCCCCATTCGCTTGCACGCCTGTGCTTTAACGGACCGCTGATCCCGCTTTAGTTTAGCTGATAGGTCACACGTCCGGAGATTTGGGCGCGGTCCTGGAAGATACCGAGGCTCTGGTAGTCGCCGCCGATCCATTGTAGGTCGGCGCCGAACAGCAGCCAGTCGTTCCAGCGATAGGTGACCGACGGGTGAACCGCCCAGGTGCCGCGGGTGAACGCCAGGGTGGTGACGCGCGGTTGAATCTTGCCATGCATCCAGTCCGATTGCACGGTTACCTGCAGCTGCGCCTCGGCGCTTTTCTGCTGGATGTAATCGTCCTTGTGGTTGCCGCGCTGGCTCGGCGTACCACCGGCGGCACGGCATTTGTCGGCGTCACCGGTCTCGAAGCCGTTGCAGATGATACCTCGCTTGGTCAAGCCGCCGAAGCGGAAATCCTGTTTGCTGGTATGGTCCATATTCCAGAAGCCGACGACGGAAGTGCTGAGAATGAAGCTGTTGCTCGGGTTGAGTGGGCGGAAGAAGAAGAATCGATCGTAGCCGACTTCGTAGCGCAGAATGTCGGCACGCGGCAGATCGCCCTGGCCGAATACCGCTTCGGACGACGTGCCGATGTTGAGATTTCGCTCGGGAATGAAACCCGGCTCGTTCTCGAACAATTGCGCGTTCACGCGGATGATGCCGTCGACGGTCTCTGAGTAAAAGGTGCCGGCGAGGCCGTAGACGGAAGTCAGCCGATGTTCCAGCGAGACGATGAATAGATTGGTTCGATTGCCGCGGGAGTCCTCGACCTGGATGTCGCGTGCGCCCGCTTCTCCGGCGGCGAAGCCCATTTTCAGGGGCACCGGTTGCTGCGGAAAGGTCCGGTAGAACCACGCCTGCAGCGTCAGGAAGCGGTTGTACACGGTTTGGAAGCGAAAACCGTAGCGGCTGTTCTCGAATCGTTTTTTTGGTACCCGGTCGATCAGGACGAACTGGAAGGTCGAAGGAAAGATGGGGTTGCCGCGCCCCGGGTCGGGACCCGGCGCCGAGTACGGGCTGGCGGTCGAGATGGGCAGCAGGCCGACGTTGGTGTCGATGTCGCCCGGCACCCAGTAGCCCTCGACAAAGCCGCTGGAAAAGGGGCCGATGCTACTGAAGAGATCGAGGCTCGTGCGCAGCGTCCACAGCGGGATGCGCGCCTCGTCGATATCCTGGAAGAAACCCGGCGCGCCCATGAGTACGCCGAACGGATTGGTCTGGTCGAGCAGGGCGATTGTGTCCGACTCGCCCCAGGACAGGGTCTGCTTGCCGGCGCGGATGAAGACCGGGCCCTTTGAATAGCTGAGATAGAACTCATTGATGCGGCGGTGGTGCGCGTAGTGGTCGCGCGGATCCTTCAGTTGGTAGCCGGGAAAAATCTCGTCGAAACTGTTGGCGACGACGGCGCCGCCTTCCTGGCGGTTGTCGAGGTTGATGTTCGATCCCTGGATGTACCAGCCGCCCTGGCGGAGTCCGGGTTGGAAGGAGACGAAGGGGTCGAAGTTCTCGTTGATTCGCTTCTGCTCCCGATTGAACTGATCCGGCCCGTAGTCGTAGATACCGTCGTAGAATCCCCAGCCGGCGACGCGCATGCGCAGATCGTCGGGCGCCAGCCAATTCAGCCATCCCTGGTTCATCCAGCCGAGGTACGGTGTCAATTTGACGTCGAGTTCGGGATTGGCGAAGAAGCGGTTCTGCACCATCTGCCCGGCCTTCGTTTCGGGCACGGTCTGCGTCTCTTCCAACTCGCCCGTCACCGGGCTCAGCACCTTCTCCGAACGCGAGTCCTGCAAGCGGATCGCCGCCTGTGAGTAAGCGCGCAGGCGCAGCGAAATATTCTGTTCTTCGTCGATGAAGATGGCACGCGCGGCCGAAGTGCCGACCGCGACCAGCATCGCCGCCGCGGCGACGACCCTGAGGACTCCGAGTTCTGTCGTCCGACTCATTTCCCCCTCCTTGACCGGCGGCCGCTGGCAAACCCGGCGGACCATGGCGCAACCCCGTGGTTTGTTACGCCGCACCTTCGCGGCGTGTCAAGTGTAAGAGGTGGATGGCGAACTCGCAGCCGTCGCCGCGTGGACGCAGCGGCGAAGGTCGGCCCGATGCCGTCGCGGAGGTGACGGCGGGAAGCAGTCGCTGCCGCCGCCAACGGCGCCCGTGCGTGAGTTGTACGGTCCCGGTCGGCGCGATTCGGATCTCGATGGCGCCGTCCAGGTCGGTGCGCAGAATTTCGATGGCGCGCCGCTGGTAGCGATCGAGGACTGATGGGTGAGGCATGTTGTAGCGATTGCGATAGCCATTCGAAACGATGGCGAACCGCGGCCGCACCGCGTCGAGGAGGAGATCGCTGCTCGAGGTTCGGCTACCGTGATGTGGAACCTTGAGGAAGTCGCTGCGCAGTTCGGCCTTGCGGCCGGCGATCATCGCCTCTCCGGCGCGTTCGATGTCGCCGGTGAGAAGCATGCGCACCGCGCCGTAAGAGACTTTCAGTGTGACCGATCCATCGTTGCTGGGTCCGGCATGCTCGGTCGGCGGATGAATGACCTCGACGAGAACATTCCCGACGGTGCGTCGAAAGCCGCGCTGCACGATCACCGGCTGGGCGCCGCTGTCTTCGATGCGCTTTTGGAACTCCTGGTAGCGCACTCCGCGACCGCTGCTGCCATTGCTCCAGAACTCCCCCGGGCGAAAGATCTCGGCGATATGTGCCAGGCCGCCGTAGTGATCGTAGTCGGGGTGGGTGAGGACGATGGTGTCGACGGTGCGGATCTTGCGCCGCAGCAGGAGCGGCGCAATGACGCGCTCGCCGACGTCGAAGTTCGGCGACAACCCACCGCCGTCGACCAACATGACGTGGCCTCCGGGAAACTCGATGAGCGTAGTATCGCCCTGACCAACGGATACGAAGGTCAGGCGCAGCTCGTCACCGCGCCGCTCGACCATCCATGATGCCACCTGGATGGCGGCGAAGAGGACGGCCGCGACGAGGTAGAATGCCCGCACTCGCCGCGGCCGTATCAGCGGTGTGGCGAGGATCGCGTAGTACGTAGCGATCTCGACACCTCCGGGCGTCGGCCAATGCAGGTTCGCGCCGGGCAGCTGGGCGAACAAGGTGACAACGGCATCGCCGGCGGCGAGGAACCCGCAACAGATGGCGAAGAGTACGGCCGCGGCGCCCGGCAGAAGCGGATTGACGAGCACCGCGGCGAGACCGACGCTGACCGCTGCCATCCCGGTGATGGGGACGACGAAGGCGTTGCTGATGAACCCAACGAGCGACAGCTGCTGGAAGTGGTAGAGGGTGAGGGGGGCGGTCGCCGCGATGGCCAGGGCCGTTACTCCCTGCGAGAGGACCAACCAGCGCTCGACGGCGAGGCGTCGCGGCGCGTATAGGCGCAGCAGTCGGCGCTCGGCCCAGCGGTCGTAGATGTCGCGCAGTGGGACGCCGCCGGTGATGATCACCACCACCGCCGCGAAAGACAGTTGGAACGACGCCTCGAAGGCCGCACCCGGGGATGAGGCACAGACGACGGCTGCGGCCAGCGCGATCGCCGCCGGCCAGTGGCGCGGGCGATCGAGCAGCAGGGCGGCAAGGAAAAGCGAGATCATGATCGTCGCACGCAGTGTGGCCGCGCTGGCACCGGCGATCGCCGCATAGGCGAGGAGGGGAGGCAGGCTTGCCAGCGTCGCCAATTTGGGGACGTTGGCGTTCAAGAGAACGAGCTCGCTGCGTGCGAGAAGCCAGCGACAGGAGAAGTACGCTGCGCCGGCGATCAATCCGATGTGTAGCCCCGAGATGGCGAGCACGTGGCTGACTCCGGCGCGCGCGTATTTCGCGCGGGTCTCGGCGGGAAGGGCGGCGCTCTCGCCGAGGAGGAGCGCGGCTGCGACCGGAACTAGATGCGCCGGCGCCACCTGCTCCAGAGTTGCCACCGCGTAGCGGCGCACGATGTCCGTCCACGCCGGCGCCTGGAGGCGCGGCAGACGCTGCCAGTCCGCGTCGGAGTGACAATAGCCAGTGATGTAGATGGCGCGGCGGGCGAGAAAGTGTTCGTAGTCGAACTCGTCGGGGTTGCCAAAGTTGCGCGGCGCACGCAGGCGCACCCGAGCGACCAATCGGTCCCCTCGTTGCCATTCGCGCTGATTGCGCACGGAGAGCTGGATTCGCCCGCTCGCCTGCTGCCAGTCCGCACCGCGGCGTACGCCGTCGACGCGCAAGATAAAACGCAGCCCTGGGGCACGGCGCATCGGCGCGTCGACGATCGTACCGCGCACGACCGCGTTGTCGATGGCGA
>JBGTMF010000083.1:0-5819 GCA_041743795.1 Thermodesulfobacteriota bacterium
GCATGCCCGAGATGCGCGGCAATGCGCTCGGCGCAGACGAGGCTGCCGTGCACCGACGAGCATCCGGTCAACAGCGGCGACTGGTGCGGCCGCCCGTCGCCGTCTGTCGCCCAGAGGATGACTCCCGACTCGGCGTCCTGCATGCCGACGACGAACTCGATGGCTCGATCGAGGCACGGCCACATCTCGCGCAAGAAATGGTTTTCCGCACGCAGCCCGTGCAGGTACCAGAGGCCACTCGCCAGGTAGGCGGCGTGGTTGGTGTCGCGCGCCGTGTCGAAGACCACCGCCGCGGTGCCCGCCGACGGCCAGGCACCAAGATCATCTTGCGTGTGGGCGAGAAAGCGAAATGCCGCGTGCGCCGCTTCACGGCGACCGGAGAGCGCCAGCGACATCGCCGCCTGGATGTGATCCCAGGGATCGAGCTTGCGGCCGGGAAACCACGGCAGCGAGCCATCCGCGCCCTGACGGTTGGCGATCCAATCCCCCGTGCGCGCGCGCTCTTCAGCAGACAGCGTTCGCAACTTCCGATCCCTCCGCGCGCTCGGCGCGTTGCGCCGCGACGAGCGGCCGCTGTTGCTGCGCCGCCGCGGCGTCGTTGGTCGTATAGAAGACGACGCTCTTGCCGATCAGCGGGTCGAGCGCTCGTTCGAGCGCCCGCGTCAGCAACGGTCGGTGAAACATGTCCCACACCAGAAGCCGGTGGTAGAGCTTGACCAGCGGTTGCTCTGCGTCGTCGACTCCGACCGCGCATTTCAGCCACCAGTAGGGTGAATGCAGGCCGTGTGCGTAGTGGCTGTGGTCGATGCGGTAACCGTGGCTCTTCAACTTGGCGCGCAACTCGCTGGCGCGGTAGATGCGAACATGGCCGCCGGCGCTGTTGGCGTAATCATCCGACAGCGCCCAGCACACGGCCTCGGGAAGATAGCGCGGCACCGAGACGGCGAGGATGCCGCCCGGCTTGAGCACGCGCCTGATCTCTTCCAGCGCAATATCGTCCTGGTGCAGGTGCTCGAGAATCTCCGAGGCGATGACGCAGTCAAAGGCAGCGTCGCGAAACGGCAGGCTGTAGCCATTGCCGCGCAAAGCCATCCACGGTCCGGCGTCTTTCGCCGCATAGCCGGCGATCGAATGCCCCTCGTCCATCGCTCGCAGCGACAGCGCGGTGTTGGCGACTTCCTTCTCACCGAGATCGACTCCGACAGCGGTGACGCCGCGCATCAGGCGCGTCGGTCGCAGGTGCCGGCCGTCGCCGCAGCCGAGGTCGAGGATGCGACTGCCCGGTCGCAGACCGAGGCGCTGCATGTCGATCGTCTTCACCGGCGCTCCTGCCGCGCCGCGATCGCTTCGCGGTAGAGATCCGCCGTGCGTTCGGCCGTGCGGCGCCAGGTAAACAGCTTGCCGACCCGCTTGCGACCCTCGACGCCCATATCGAGCCGCTTTTGCGGCGCGTCGAGCAGTGCGCCGATCTCTCGCGCCAGACATTCGCTACTGCCCGGCTTCACCAACACGCCGGCGGCGCCATCGACGCCGACCACCTCCGGCAAGGCGCCGGCATGGGTGCTGACCACCGGCACCTGGCAGGCCATCGCCTCCGCGGCCGGCAAGCCGAACCCCTCGTAGAGCGACGGTACGACGGCGATCGTCGAGGATGCGTAGCGGCGGATGATGTCCTCGGTTTCGATGCGACCGGTGAATTCTACCGAGCCGTTGATCTCGAGCTTGCGCATCAAGCGCTGCGTCTGCGGGTGTCCGTCGCGGCCGATCACCGTCAGATTCAACTGCGGCCGGTCGCGCCGCAGCTCGGCAAACGCCTTCAGCAAGAACGGCAAGCCCTTGAGCGGGGCGTTGGCGGAGATGGTGGCGATCAGCTGGTTCGGACGGCGCTCGATCACCGGCATCGGCTTGAAGAGATCCATGTCGACGCCGATCTCGATCACCCGCACGCGACCCGGCGCGAGTTCGAACTCCTCCTCGATGTCGACCGCCGACTTCTGCGACACCGTCATCAACACATCGATCTGACGGGCGACGCGGATCTGCATCGGAATGAACGTGTACCAGCGCCGCAACCCGAGCTGGTGCCACCTCGACTTGGTCGACGCCAGCGCGATCATGCGATCCTTGGTGATCGGGTGGTGCACCGTCTCGACGATCGGCACCACCTTTTGCAGCGACAACAAGCCGTCGCCGAGGCACTGGTTGTCGTGCACTACGTCGAAGCGTTGGTGCGGCGCCAGCGATTGGTATTTGCGCCAGACGCGCTGCGTAAACGTCAGCGGTTCGGGGAAGCCGCCGGTGACGGTGTGCAACCACTCGCGACGGTTGATCGAGTCACGCAGTTCGGCCAGTGAAGGAACGCGGAAGAAGGCGTCCTCGTTCCACAGGTCGAGACTCGGGATCTTCTCCAACGCGACGCTGTCATCCAGCTCCGGATAGGGCGGTCCGCTCCAGACATCGACGGCATGACCGAGAGCGGTGAGTTCCTTGGTCAGGTACCTGGTGTAGATACCCTGTCCCCCGCAATGCGGGTTGCCTCGGTAGGTGAGGAAACAAATTCGCAACGGTGCCGTCGTCATCAGTCCAGGAATGAGATCGTCGAACTTTCTTGGAAGAGTGGGCGCCCAGCACGAACGGCCTGCCCGGGTGAGAATTGCTTTGCAACAATGGGAAAATCAGCAAGCGAACGGCGGATAGTTACACGGCGGGCCAACCCCGCGCAACTGCGGCCGGGCGCGGGTAACGGGTCGGAATACGGGGAGTGGGGTTCGAGAACGACCTGCCACCAGGGGCAACGCGCGACTTGGACCTGGGGCCGGATGCAGACTAGATTGGCACCGTGAGGTCGCGTTCGCCGCCCATCCAGGCCCTAACTCCGGGGGACATTTTGCGAGAATCCGACAGCCAGACGATCGAAGACCGCGCAAACCGATCGCCAGACCTGCGGGCGCGGTTTGACGCGGTTCGCGCCGACACCCGCCGGCTCGCCGCGCCGCTCACCGCCGAGGACTGCCAACCGCAGTCGATGCCCGACGCCAGCCCGATCAAGTGGCACCTCGCGCATACTACCTGGTTCTTCGAGACCTTCGTCCTCGAACCGCTGGCGGCGAATTTCCAACCGTTCCACGCGGACTACCGCGTGCTGTTCAATTCGTATTACCAATCCGTCGGCGACCAGCACCCGCGACCGCAGCGCGGCCTTCTCACGCGCCCGGCGCTGGCAGAGATCTACCAGTACCGCGAGCAGGTGGAGATCGAGGTGCTGACTCTGCTCGACGGCGGCGACCTAGACGACGCCGCGCTCGATGTGATCGAGCTCGGGGTGCACCACGAACAACAACACCAGGAGTTGATCCTCACCGACGTCAAGCACCTGTTCTTCCAGAACCGCCTGCAGCCAGCCTATGTCGCGATTTCACCGCCCGCCGCGCAGTCCGTACCGCGCATCGATTGGACGACCTGCGCCGGAGGAGTGCAGCGCATCGGCCACGACGGTGGTGAGTTCGCCTTCGACAACGAAACCCCGCGCCATCGCGTCGTCGTCGAACCGCACCGACTCGCCAATCGCCTCGTCACCGTCGGCGAGTTTCTCGCTTTCATGGAGGACGGCGGCTACAGCAATCCAGCTCTCTGGCTGTCCGACGGCTGGGCGACGGTGTGTGAACGCGGCTGGGACGCCCCCCTGTACTGGACGCGACACGAAGACGGCTGGCGGGTGTTCACTCTTGGCGGTACGCGCGAACTGCGGCGCGACGAGCCCGTCGTCCATCTCAGCCTCTACGAGGCAGACGCGTTCGCCCGTTGGGCCGGGGCGCGACTGCCAACCGAGGGCGAATGGGAACTCGCCGCCGGCGGCGAGTTCAAAGACGGCAACTTCGTCGAATCGGGGCTGTTTCACCCGCGACCGCTTTCCCAGGTCGGCAGCGGTGGCATGCGCCAGCTCTTCGGCGACGTCTGGGAGTGGACTCAAAGTCCCTATACTGCCTACCCCGGCTACCGTCCGCCAGCGGGCGCGCTCGGCGAGTACAACGGAAAGTTCATGGCCAATCAGATCGTCCTGCGCGGCGGTTCGTGCGCGACGCCGCGCACGCACATCCGCGCAACCTACAGAAACTTCTTTCCACCCGACTCCCGGTGGCAGTTCTCCGGTCTGCGTCTGGCAAAAACAGAGTAGTGTCCTGAGTCAGAGATTCGTCACATGATTCGGCGGCCCTTGGCACCCATGCCGGCGTTGCTCCTCCTCGAAATATTGCAAATATTCCTTCGTCGTCGCGCCTTGGCACAGGCGCCAATTGCTCGCCGACTCATGCAACGAACTTCCAACTCAGGACACTAGAAGATCCGGCGCCCCCCAGTTGAGTTTACAAAGGGAATCCGGTTGACTCGTTCGTCGATCCTAGGAGTCCACAAAGGAGTCTGAAAATGCCATTGAGTGCCGGCCTGCAAGACCGAATCACATCGATTGTCGAAGAGAACGACGTCGTTCTCTTCATGAAGGGCAACCGCCTGATGCCGCAGTGCGGCTTCTCGGCCCGCGTCGTCCAGATCCTCGACGGCCTGGTGCCGGAGTACAATACGATCGACGTGCTGGCCGATCCGGAGATCCGCGACGGCATCAAGGAATTTTCGTCGTGGCCGACGATTCCGCAGCTCTACGTCAAAGGCGAATTCGTCGGCGGCTGCGACATCATCACCGATCTCTATAATTCGGGCGAATTGCACACCATGTTCGGCCAGAAGGAACCGAGTCGCACGGTGCCGAAGGTCGAGATCACCGGTACGGCGGCCGCGCGTCTACGCGAGTTCCTCGACCGCTCGCCGGACAAGGGCCTGACCCTGTCGATCGACGCCCGCAACCAACCCTCTCTCGGTCTGGCGCCGCCGCAGGGCAACGAGATCGTCGCCGAGTCGAACGGGATCAAGGTGATGATGGATCTCGGCACGGCGGCGCGCGCGGAAGGCACGCGCATCGACGCCGTGGAGCAAAACGGCAGCGTCGGCTTCCGCATCGACGTTCCGTCGAGTGACGCTGCCGCCCCTGGCGGATCGGCCCCGGCCGTCAAGCAACTGAGCGCGACCGACGTCAAGAAGATGATCGACGACGGCAGCACATTCGAGTTCTTCGACGTGCGCACGCCCGAGGAGCGAGAAATCGCGACGATCGATGGGGCACGCCTGCTCGATGAAGACGCGGCGAAGCACATCGAGTCGCTACCGCGGGATACGACGTTGGTGTTCCACTGCCACCACGGCGGCCGCAGCCAGAACGCGGCGGCCCACTTCCTCGGCAAGGGCTTCACCAACCTCTACAACCTCGCCGGCGGCATCGACGCCTGGTCCCGCGAGGTCGATCCGTCGATCCCGCGCTACTGAGCCCTCCGCCCTACAGGCACCCACCCCGGGCCGAGGCGCTCGCCTTCTGGTGCGGGATCGCCGTAAGATCACGATCCCCATGGGGACGGGACAGGAACCGCGCCGGCCGAAGGTCATGCGCGTCTCGACGCGTTGCCGCACCGTCGAGGAGCTGATCGCCGCATTCGCGACGCTGGTCGACGAGCAATCGCTGATGGTGCTCACCGACCAGCAGTGAGTGCTCGGCACGCGCCAGCCGTTCGTCGTCGAGCTCGCCGACGGACAGATGGTGATGAAGGGCGAGGCGGAGGTCATCGAGTCGACGGCGCCGCCGAAAGGACGGCTCCGGCTCAAGTTCCTCTCGCTCGACGCGCACGGCCGCGAGGTCCACGGGCGGATGTTCGAGCGCAAGCGGGAGGTCGCCGCCGGCAAGAGTCCTGGAAACGGCAAGCCGCGCGCGCCGCCGT
>JBGTMF010000084.1:0-2662 GCA_041743795.1 Thermodesulfobacteriota bacterium
GCCGTCCTGGGCGGCGTATCGGCCGAGGTCCGGGCCGGCGAGTTGGTCGCGCTGGTCGGGCCCAACGGCTCCGGCAAGACGACCTTCTCGAAGCATCTGAACGGCCTGCTGGCGCCGTCCAGCGGCCGTGTCGCCCTGCGCGGGCGCGATCTGAGAGAGCTCGAACTGCAGGAGATCGCCGCCGACGTGGCCTACGTGTTTCAGAATCCGGACCACCAGATCTTCGCCGGCAGTGTGCGCGAGGAAGTGCGATTCGCCGTCGAGAATCTCGGCTTACCGGAGCCGGAGATCCTCGATCGATCGGCGCAGGCGATCGCGGCGGTCGGCCTGCAGGGCTTCGAGAATGCCGACCCGTTCGGCCTCGGCAAAGGGCATCGCCAGCGCCTGGCCGTGGCGTCACTGCTGGTACTGAATCCGCGGATGTTGATTCTCGACGAGCCGACGACCGGCCTCGACGTCGGCGAGCAGCGCGAGATGATGGAGTTGCTCGCGCGTCTGCGCGATGGCGGCGCGGCGGTGTTGATCATCACGCACGCTCCGTGGGTCGTCGCTGAATGGGCCGATCGCTGTCTGGCGATGGAGGCCGGCGCGATCATCTTCGACGGACCGACGCGCCAATTCCTCGCCGCCGACGACATCATGCGGCGCGCCGAGTTCGAGCCGCCGGAGGCGACGCGGGTAGGGCAGGAACTGGGTGTCGTGGTTCGCTCGTTGGTTGAGTTGATTGGCGCCGCCCCCAGCGGCAGCGGCGGCGGGTGATTCACTGATGTACCTATTCATCGACGCGGGTAGTTGGTTGCACCGCTGTCACCCGTTGGTGCGGCTGGCGGTGGTGGCGGCGGTATTCGTCGCGGCGTTTCTCGCCGATCGGCCGGAATGGCAATTGCCGCTACTCGCCGTCGTCGCCGCGCTGGTGGCGACGACCGGCGCGGTGGCCAACGTCGTTCGCCTGCGACTGTTGTTCGTCATGATCTTCCTCATGACCTTCCTGGTGTGGGCGATCTTCTACGGGCCGGACGAACGAGCGCCGATCCTCTCCCTCGGTCCGATCGCGGTCAGCCAGTCGGGTCTGCGCTTCGCCTTGGCAATGGCGCTCAAGTTGACTGTCTTCCTCGCCGCCGGAACCGTCTTCTTAACGGCGACGCGGGTCGAGGAGTTCGCCTACGCATTGACGAGCGCCGGCATGCCCTACCGCATCGGCTTCGCCATCACGCTCTCGTTCCGGCTGGTGCCGGTGTTTCTCGAATCGGCCAACAGGGTCGTCGAGGCGCAGCGCTGTCGTGGCTACGACTTCGCGCGCGGCGGCGTAGTCGAGCGCATCCGTCGCTATGTTCCCGTTCTGGTGCCGGTCTTCATGGGTGCCCTGCGGCGAACCGATGGTCTGGCGATGGCGCTCGACTCGCGCGGCTTCCAACTCGACAACCAGCGCACCAACTACCTCCATTACCCGCTGGGGATGCTTGACGCCGTCGCCGTCGCCGCTTCGGCTCTGCTCGTCGCCGTGTCTCTATGGTTGTGGTCGAGCGGGCATCTCGCGGCATGATCACTCGATAGGCGTCGCCGCGGCTTACAGGGACACCGGCAGCGAAACCAGACCGCGCAGCACCGGGTTGGGGCGAAACTCCGGCACTTCGGTGGCCAGGGCGAGGCGCGGGAATCGTTCGATAATCGCGCGAAGAGCGATCTCGGCTTCGAGTCTCGCCAGCGGTGCGCCGAGGCAGAAGTGGGCACCGAATCCGAACCCGAGGTGGGGATTCGGATCGCGCCCGACGTCGAGGCGTTCGGGCTCGGCGAAAACCTCGGGATCGTGGTTTGCCGCGCCGATCCCCACCAAGAGCAGGGAGCCGGACTCGATTGCGTGGCCGTCGATCTCGAGATCTTCGCCGGCAACGCGGACGGTCGCCTGCACCGGGCCGTCGTAGCGCAGCAACTCCTCGACGGCCGTCGGCATCAGTGCCAGATCGCGGCGCAGTCGATCGAACTCGTCGGGCTCGCGCAGCAGTGCCAGAACACCATTGCCGATCAAGTTGGTCGTCGTCTCGTGGCCGGCAATGAGCAGCAGATTGCAGGTGGCGAGCATCTCGGCGTCGCTGAGCGCGTCGTTCTCCTCCTGCGCCATCACCATGGCACTGATGAGGTCGTCGCGCGGCTCCTCGCGCCGCGCCGCGATGATGTCGGCGAGATAGGCGACGAGTTTCTGCATACCCGGGACCGTTGACGTTCTGCGCGCACCGATCGTTGGTTGCCCCAGGCCGGCGACGATCTCCGCCGCCCACGACTTGAACTGGCGGTGGTCCTCGGGCGGCACGCCGAGCAATTCGGCGATGACGATGGCCGGCAACGGCGCGGCGACTGCGTCGATGAGATCGATGCGACTATCCTTCGCTATCGGCGCCAGCAACTCGTCGACGATGGCTTCGATGCGACCGCGCAGGGCCTCGATGCGCCGCGGAGTGAATGCCTTGTTGACGAGTTTGCGAATCCGCGTGTGGTCGGGCGGGTCCATAACCAGCATCGAGCGCATGCTCTGGGCAGACTGCTGGATGAACGCCGGCAGGCGCTCGAGATTGTCGCGAATGACCGGCGCCCGCATGCGCTCGACCGAAAAGCGCGAGTCGCGCAGTGCCAGCTCGACCTCGGCGTAGCGAGTCAGGAACCAGAC
>JBGTMF010000085.1:0-3160 GCA_041743795.1 Thermodesulfobacteriota bacterium
TGCGATAGCGCGCCGCGGCAACGCTGAGCTGCGCCTCGGCCTGGCGGCTGTCGACGCGGGCGAGAATTCGCCCCACCGCCACCTCGCTTCCCTCCGGGATGTCGAGGAACGTAACGACTCCGCTGACCTCTGAGGCCAGCATCGTCGTTTGCGGACTCTCGAAGGTTCCCACCGCGGTGAGCAGGAGCGGAATCTCGGACGGTTCAACGGTCAACGTTTCGACAACCACCCGCGCGCGCTCGGAGTGCGGCGCGCCATCGGCTGGCGTCCCGTCGCAGCCGCTGATGATGGCCGCCGCGATGGCGGCGAGGAGCAGGAACAGGGGGCGGCAATTGCTGGAAATCTTCAAGGCAAGTCCAATCTGGGAGGTGGCGGTATGCAGCCAACTGCCGCCGGCAGACGCCTATCCTAGCGAGCGACCCACGACTGCGAAAGCGGGCCGGTATAATGGCGTTGGATCGGCTGACCCGCCGGGTACATGCTGCCGGCGACCGCTTCGTGTTAGTGTCCTGAGTCAGAGATTCGTCACATGATTCAGCAGCCCTTGGCGCCCATGCCGGCATTGCTCCCCCTCGAAATATTGTGAATATTCCTTCGTCGTCGCGCCTGGCACAGGCGTCCATTGCTCGCCGACGAATGCAACGAACTCCCAACTCAGGACACTAGTCAGCTGCATGGCCGAAATTCTCGTCGAGCATCTCGAATTGCCCCAGTCCGATCCGGGCCGTGGCGACCCGCCGCCACCTGGGCAGCCATTCTCCGCCGCGGCCGAGTCGCCCCGGCTGTTGTACGCCGAGCGTCTGCGCGGCGCCGAGAACCAGGTGCAGGCGTTGCGGCAGCGTGAGCGTTCGATCGGCAACGCCCGCCTCATGGTCTTTCTCGCCGCTATCGCCGTGGCGTGGTTTGCATTCGATCTCGCGGCCATCCCGAGAGCATCCCTGCTGTTGCCGGTAGTGTTGTTCGCCGCGTTGGTGATCCACCACGGCCGCGTAGCCGACCGGCGCGAGCGCGCCGAGCGCATCGCCGCTCATTACGCGCACGGCTTGGCGCGCATTGATGGCACCTGGCACGACCTGGGCCAGCGTGGCGATCGTTTCGCCGCCGCGGCGCATCCCTACGCGGGCGACCTCGATATCTTTGGTCGCGGTTCGCTGTTCCAATTGCTCTGCACGGCGCGCAGCGCCGCCGGGCAGAGCACTCTTGCCGAGTGGCTGTCGCGCGGGGCGGAGCCCGACGAAGTTGCCGCCCGCCAGGGTGCCGTCATCGAACTGCGCGGCGACGTCGACAGGCGTGAGCGGCTGGCGATGATCGGCGCCGAGGTCGTCACCGAGATCGATCCGGCCTACCTGGCAGAGTGGGCGACGCGACCGCTTTCCGCGCAGTTGTCGGCCAAGCGTCTGGCGGCGGCGGCGCTCGTCGCGGCTTCGATCGCCACTTTCGTTTTGCAGGGAATGGGCGTTGTACCGCCGCTCGTGTTCCTCATCGCGCTGGCCGCGCAGACCGCGTTTGGCGCCTATCGCCGCGCCGAGAACCACGCGGTCTGTCGCTCCCTCGAACTAGCGCCCGCTGAGCTCGAATCGCTGGCGCGCCTGCTCGAAGAAGTCGAAAACAGCACCTTCGAATCGCCGCGCCTGCTGGCGCTGCAAACTGCCCTCGCCAGCGATGGTGCGACGGCGTCGGCGCAAATTGCAAAGTTGAATCGCTGGATCCAGTTGCTCGACGCACGGCGCAACATCTTGTTTGCGCCGGTTTCGATCCTCATTCTCTGGACGACGCAGATCTCGATGGTCATCGAGGAGTGGCGCCGGGTCAACGGACCTCACCTCGGCGCCTGGTTGCGGGCCGCCGGCGAATACGAGAGTTTGTGCGCGCTTGCGGCATTCGCCTTCGAGCAACCGGCCACCTGCTTTGCCGAGGTGACGGCGAGCGGCGGGCCGCGCTTTGCGGCGAGTGGAGCGCGTCATCCGCTGATACCGTTCGACCACTGCGTCGCCAACGACATCACACTCGACGCGGCCTGTTCGCTGCTGGTCGTCAGCGGTTCGAACATGTCGGGTAAAAGCACGCTGCTGCGCACCATCGGCACCAACGCGGTGCTGGCGCAGATGGGCGCGCCGGTTTGCGGCGACGCGCTGCGCATGTCGCCACTGCGCATCGGCACCTCGATGCGGACCCAGGACTCGCTGATCGACGGCACGTCGCGTTTCTATGCGGAGATCAAGCGCCTCAAGCTCGTCGTCGATCTCGCCACCGGCGACCGGCCGCTGATCTTTCTCCTCGACGAGGTTCTCCACGGCACCAACTCGCACGATCGCGGAATCGGCGCCGAGGCGGTGGTCCGCAATTTGTTGGAGAGGGGCGCCATCGGTCTGATAACGACGCACGACCTGACACTCGCCGCCGTGGCCGACAATCTCGCGCCGCGGGCGCGCAATGTCCATTTCGCCGACCAGTTGATCGATAGCGAGATGGTCTTCGACTACAAGATGCACGAGGGCCCGGTGCGGAAGAGCAACGCGCTCGGTCTGATGCGCGCCATCGGATTGCAGGTGTAAGTTTTAGCTGTCAGCTGTCGGCTATCAGTGGGGCCGCCGGCGGGGCGCCGGATCATTCGAGGAAGAAACTCGGTATCCGCCATTCTTGAAAGAGAAATGACTTCTACCAGGAAGATCACGAAGGCCACGAAGAAGGGCGCTGACAGTGGCGCCATCCTCTCTAGATTTCATTTGGTGGACCGAACCGGACTCGACAGTGCCAAGTTCTCCTCAGGATTCACCCGGGAACGCCGAGCCCCAGCTCGGCACCCCGGCCGCCCTCCGGGAACGGCCGTGGCGAGCTGGGGCTCGGCGCTCCCAGGTTTGTGCTTCCTACCAACCGAACCCGTCCAGTGAGGAGCTGCTGCGGCACCCCCTGCTCGTTGGCGTGAGCCATATCGAACTGGCTTGGCATTCTGTTGAGAAACAGACGCAAGAGCGTTCGCCGCCGCCGTGCATTTCGCACGAGCGAAGCGAGTTTCAGCCTAGTCAGAATGGAACGACCGGCTCCGTTTCGCAGCGTCGTAGGTTAGGCTGCGAAGCGGAACACTCACGTAGCCCAGAGCTACAATACGAAAGGAGCCGGTCATGAAGAAAGATATGCGATACGTGGGATTGGATGTCCA
>JBGTMF010000086.1:0-10676 GCA_041743795.1 Thermodesulfobacteriota bacterium
CTAGTGTCCTGAGTCAGAGATTCATCACATTATTCGGCGGCCCTTGGCGCCCATGCCGGCGTTGCTCCTCCTCGAAATATTACAAATATTCCTTCGTCGTCGCGCCTTGGCACAGGCGCCAATTGCTCGCCGACTAATGCAACGAACTTCCAACTCAGGACACTAACGTCGGCGCGAGACGTTTGGCGGCCGAACCAACTCGCGGACGAGACGGACTTCGCATCCCGATCTGCGGCTCGCGCCGTGATCTTCGAGTACATCGAAGTTTCTGTAACGACGACGCCGTTCGTCGATTGCCTATTGAACACATCGGGAGTACGAGTTGCTCTTCAGTTCCCGGATCCAAACACCATGGCGGTGATGTTCACCACATCGGGACAACCTCAATCGCGACTGCCCGCCGCTGTGCTTCTGCCCGCTACTGGAAGCGAGATCCATGACACCCAACTGCAGTGCCGAAGGTGACAGGTCGTTCCATTTCCCCATTCTCGCGGGCGCGCCTGGCTTTCAACGGTCTAGTGGCCGTTGCGACAGCCCTCAGACCTGAGATTCGATCCATGCCCCGAGTCGCCGTCATGGCAATGACCTGCGCTCTCACGCTCGGCGGCATTACGGCACTGGCGTTTCAGCAGATGGGCGAGTTGGCGTCGATCGAAGGCGAGAAGCTCCATATGCATCGCCTGTTGGTCGAGAAGGTTATATCATCGCCAAAACTGGTTGTTGGCGGGCGCAGAGTCGTTTTCATGGGCGACTCGACGACGATCAGCAAACCCGGAATTCCAGCGTGGTCAATGCTCGTAGGAAACGCGATCAAGAGAAGTGGCGCAACTCCGATCTACTTGATCTATCCCGGGCAAGATCTGTTTCATTACTATTGTTTGAGCGGGCGCGTTCTCGATTGGAAGCCCGATGTGGTTGTGATTGTCGTGAATCAGCGCGGGATGAAGCCTGGAAGACGCAGAGGTGCGGAGATGAACCTCTGCAGCTACCTGCCGCCATCCCAATTGATTCGTTCTCTCCTACTTCCCTACCACGATCGCGGTGTTTCCCTCGTCCGCCTTGCGCTGATCCAGGCGCTCCGCTCAGAGACGGTGTTAGACGCCATGTTGTTCCTCGAGGGAACACGACGCCTGGTTGGCGATCGATGGTTGGAACCTTCGCCCAAAAGCCATCGTCGCATTCCTTCTGTCGGTGTCAAGGAGATGTTCGCACGGGACTACCAGGTACGTGTATCCGACGACCACCCACACGTTGTGGTTTTGCGCGAATTGGTTGCCGAATTGCACCGTGAGGGAACGCAGGTGTTGGTTCTGTTCACGCCGGTGCCACCGGCTCAGTTGCAGTTGGCTGAAGTTGGTGATCGTGGCTTTTGGCAGCGCACTCGGAATGTCTACCGGCGTGCCGTTACAGAAGCCGGAGGCGAGTTTGTCGATCTCCACGGTGACATCGATGCTTCGGGTTTTCGCGATATCGCCGACCACCTGACCGCCTCCGGACATCTCCGTGTCTTTCGTGCGATCAGCCCCAGAGTGGTGCGAATGCTGGACCTGCCCCAACGCGCGGCTGTCCGCGGGAGTTCCCGACGACGGACCACGGGCGACCCCTAATGCGAACCGGGGGAAGACCGACGAGGACGCGGGGGAGGAGACCGTGAGATGACCAAGATCATTTACGAACGCGACGCGGAACCCGCGTCGATTGCCGGTCAGTCGGTGGCCATCCTTTTCCTCGTCACCCCGGCGAAAGCCGGGGTCCATACGCCTTTATGCTATCGACGATGACCCGATCGGGGCCGGGCGCAGTTTGCTCCTGTCTTGCGCTCTGGATGCTCACCGCCGCCTCCACCGTCTCGGCCGGCGGGGTCACCCGTTGGTTCTTCGGCGACAGTGGGGATTGGCATGTCGAAGACAATTGGGCCCCGGCCGGCGTCCCGGAGCCGACCGACACGGTAGTGATCCCCGCTGACAGCTCGGTTTCACTCGAATCGCCGGCGACGGTCTTCGCGTTCTTCCTGGTGGGGACTCTGCGCGGCACGGCGCCGCTGACGGTGGTCGCGTTTGCGAATTGGGGCGGTGGGCAGCAACTCGATTTCGGCGCTACAAATACGACAGGCGATCTGTTGGTCAGCGGTCCCGTACTTCTCAGCGAGCGCACTCTCAACAATTCTGGAACGGCGGTACTCAGAGACAACGGTGAGATCGCCCTGGGTGGCTTCGCGGCCATCAACAACCTGCACTCGGGCGTCTTCGAGATCGCCAATGACCGAGGAATTGCCGGCACGGGGACGCTGAACAACTCCGGTACTTGGCGCCGGACTTCCAGCGCTGGGACGGCGGTGATCGGCGCGCCCTTCGCCAACTCCGGCGCGCTCGAGGTGATGACCGGCTTCTTGCGTTTCACCTTCGGATTTACGCAGATCGACGGTGTGACGCGTCTTGCCGGTGGCACGCTCGAAGCGTCGCCGGGGCAAACTATCAACATCCATGGTGGGCGCCTCACCGGCAGCGGCTCGGTGGCGGCGCAATTGACCAATTCCGGCACCGTGGCGCCGGGTGCCGGGATCGGAACGATAGCAGTCGACGGCGACTACACCCAGATGGCGGCCGGCCGACTGGCGATCGAAATTGCCGGTGCCGGTGCCGGGGAGTTCGACCGTTTGACCATCGAGCAATCGTTCGCGGCAAATGGCGCTCTCGACGTCGCACTGATCGGTGATTACACGCCGCAGATCGGTGATCGATTTGAGATTTTGACCTTCCGCACAAGGGCGGGCGATTTCAGCGCTAGAACCGGACTCGTGCTGGGAGGAGGGCAGGGGTTCAACGAGATCGCCAACCCGACCAGTTTGGTTCTCGAGTATGCCGAGGAAGACTGCAGCGACCACGTCGACAACGACGGCAACGGGCAAGTGGATTGCGCAGACTTCAAGTGCGCCGGGGTACTGGCCTGCGTGAGCGCCTCCTCGCCGACACCGAGCGACACCGCGGCGCCTACCACGACGAATACTGTTACGCCACAACCGACGGCGACGCCGCTGCCCGTCGAAGGATGTGTCGGCGACTGCGACGGCGACGGCGACGTTTCGGTGACCGAGTTGATCCGCGGCGTAAACATCGCCCTCGGCCTGCAGCCGCTTTCCGTCTGCTCGGTGCTCGACGTCAACCGCTCCGGGCGGGTCGAGGTCAACGAATTGATCCAGGCGGTAAACGGCGCGCTAAACGGCTGCGTCTGATCCGCGCGGTCCAATGCTGTCCCGAAAATGCTCTCGACGCCATTCACGCGCTTGATTGGCTGCGAGGCGCCTATCCAACTGGCGCCGATGCCGATGATCGCGACGCCGGAGTTGGCGGCGGCAGTCAGCAATGCGGGTGGGCTTGGAATGGTCGGTACCTCACTGATGCCGCCGGAAGCAGTGGTGCAGCTCCTCGAAGCCGTGCGCGGGCAAACCGCGAAACCGTTCGGTGCCAACTTCATCGTGCCGTTCCTGGAAGACCGATCCTGCGTCGAGGCTGCTGCCGGTCACGCACGCGTCGTTGAGTTCTTCTATGGTGAGCCGGACTCAGAGCTCGTCGCGCTCGCTCATCGCTTCGGCGCCATCGTCGGCTGGCAGATCGGATCACGCCAAGAGGCGATCGCGGCGGAACGCGCCGAATGCGACTACGTCGTCGCGCAGGGCCGGGAGGCCGGTGGACACGTGCGCGGTACGGTGGGTCTGCATACCGTTCTCGCCGAGGTGATCGAATCCGTTCAAATCCCGGTGCTGGCAGCGGGTGGAATCGCCACAGAGCGGCATCTCGCCGCCGCGCTCGCCGCCGGGGCCGCGGGCGCACGCATCGGCACGCGATTCCTCGCCAGCACCGAGTCGGACGCCCACCCACGCTACGTCGAACTGCTTCTCGCCGCCTCGGCCGAGGACACAGTTTACACCGAAGCTTTCTCGGTGATGTGGCCCAATGCACCCCATCGCGTCCTGCGCTCCTGTGTGGCCGCCGCGGAGAAGCTCGATGCCGAGATCATCGGGGAGGTTCCAGACCTGACCGGAACGATGCCGATCCCGCGATTTTCGGTGATTGCCCCGACGCGTGCGACGACAGGCAACGTCGAAGCGATGGCCCTATATGCGGGCGAATCCGTATCGTCCATCACCCGCATCGAGCCCGCCGCCGAGATCGTCCGCCGCTTGACCGAGGGCGCGGCGAAGTTCCTGGGTGACTGTAGGGGACACTATAACACTGCCAACTCGTTGTGCCGGTGACGCCATGCTGGTTCCCGGAACGAGGTCCTCAAATTTTAAATCCGTTCGCGTTCGCCCGGCTCGAAGAGCGGTTCCATCGACCACTTAGCGACATCGGCCTCCATCTCGGTGGCGGAAGGCTCCGCCAGTTCGGCGGCGGCCGCGGCGAGGATCTCCGGCAGAACCGTCGCGTCGGACGATGTATTGAGGAATACCCCCGGCCGCTTCAGAACCCAGGCGACGTGGCGCCGGAGAGCGTCGCGGTCGCGCAGCGGTTCGTACCAGCTGAAGTGCCGCTCGTCGTTGCTCTGCCATCGTCGCCGCGCCACCGACTTGATGGTCTGAACAGAAACCCCGCGCGCGCGACAGACGGCGTCGAGCTGTTCGAAGTCGGCGGCGTACGAGGGATCGGCCATCATCGTGTAGTTGTATGGCAGTAGCACCGAATCGAAGGGAAAGCGCTCCAGGCTGCGCAGATGCATGCGGGCGATCCGCGTCCCGTGCCCGGTGACCCCGATGAAGCGCACCAAAGCTTGTTCGCGCGCTTCCACTGCCGCATCGAGCGCACCGCCGGGCGAAAGCGCCTGCTCCCATTCATTCTCTTCGACGAGGTTGTGCAGTTGGACCAGGTCGACGTGATCGGTCTGCAGGCGGTCGAGCGAGCGGTGGATGCTGTCGCGTGCTCCCTGATAGTCGCGTGCGCTGGTCTTCGTCGCCAGGAAGAACTCCTTGCGCTGCCGCTGCATCCACGGCCCGATGCGCAACTCCGCGTCGCCGTAATCCGCGGCGGTATCGATGTGATTCACCCCGTACTCGAACAGCAGATCGAGCACACGGTCCGCACGATCCTGTCCCATCGCCCACAAGGCGGCCGCCCCGAAGATCGTGCGCGTCGAACGATGTCCCGTCCTGCCGAATACCTCTTTGGCGATCGTCATGAACCCCAATTAAATAGTCGTGGTTCGAGACGCAAACGTAGGGACTCCGGGGGGACGCTCCTGAGTAAATGAAATGGTGCACTTGCGGGCATGACCCCTCCCGACGAGGGATGCGTGGCGATGATCTGAAACGGGCGGCTCGCCGCTAAACCCGCGGCGAGCACTAAGTGCGCCAATTCGTGACGAACCACCTGAATAATATGATGCCTTGACATCAAAATTTAGAAGCATCAAAGTGCCACAATGCGAACCACGCTGAACATTGACGATGAGATTCTCGATAAATTGCGGGAGTTCGCGAGGCGTAGTCGACTGCCGTTCAAGGTGGTCGTTGGCAGGACGTTGCGATTGGGGCTCGACCGATTGGATCCTCGCGGCGAACGGCGGACGTACGCGGCTTCAACCTTTCCGATGGGGTTTCCACCGGGTGTGAATCTGGACAAGGCGCTCCAGCTCGCGGCCCAGCTCGAGGACGACGAAATCGCGCGCAAGCTCCAGGTGCGCAAGTGAAGGTGGTTGACCTCAACCTGCTTCTCTACGCGACGAACTCGGACTCGCCTCATCACGAGCGTGCCCGCGCCTGGTGGGAGCAAACAATCATTGAGGATGAAACGGTTGGTCTGGCTTGGATCGTTCTGCTCGGCTATCTGCGCCTCACCACCCGTTCCGGTTTGCTGCCGCGTCCGCTTTCCGTGTCCCAAGCAACCGGAGTCATCGACGAATGGTTGGAGGAGCCGGTGACCGCCGTGCTGATGCCAGGAGAGCGGCATTGGTCGATCCTGAAGTCCCTGTTGCAACCGATCGGTGCTGCGGGAAACCTCACAACGGACGCGCACCTCGCCGCGCTGGCCATCGAACACGGCGCAACTCTCTTCTCGTCCGACAGTGACTTCGCGCGGTTCGCCGACCTCAAGTATCAGAATCCTCTATAGGGTGCCGGGCGTGTGGTCCGGCTCGCGTCCCACCCGCTCGGGCCGTCGGGTTCCGGCCGATCGGTTCCGGCAATTTGAGACTCCGATTCTTCACTCGTGGCGGAATCATGCATTGTCGCGGCGGATCGACTGAATCACGTCGTCGAGCTTCTGCAGGAATCGAGAGCGATCGCGTTTGCCGATCGGTGGCGGCCCTCCCGTCGTTTCGCCGGCACTGCGCAGGTCTGACATCAAGTTGCGCGTCGCGACGGCTGATCCGATGTTGTCTTCGGTGAAGACGTTGCCTGTCGAGCCGATGGCGCTGGCTCCTGCTTGCACGCAGCGGCTCGCCAGCGGGATGTCGGCGGTGACGACGATGTCGCCGGTTTCAACGTGCGCGACGATCCAGTCGTCAGCGACGTCGAGACCGTCGCCGACGATTTCGAGCCTCACCCGTGGGTCGTCGGGAACCCGCATCCGGGAGTTGGCCACCACCGTGACGTTGAGGTGATAACGACCGGCGACGCGATACACCTCGTCCTTGACCGGGCAGGCATCGGCGTCGATGAACACATGCAGCATCTGGAAGAGATCCTCCCTAGTGTCCTGAGTTGGCCTCTTGGCCTAGTCGCTTCATTGGCGTCCGAGTCATGGAGGGCTGGCGCTGATCAGCAAGATCTGACCTGCCAACACGTGTTCTGACACCCAGGTCGAGCCGTCGGGCCAAACGACGCGGACTTCGTCTGCTTGCGTCGCTTCGCCCAGACCGAAGTGCTGCCGCATCGGATCCTGTGACTGGAAGTTGCTGCCGGCGCGCAGCTCTCGCAGTTGGCTGCGCCCTGACACGGTGACGTAGATGCGTGCGCCGACTGCGTACGTGTTCGGCGGCAGCCCGCGCAGCTCGACACTGAGAAAGTTGCCGGCGCCGTCACCAGCGTCATTTCTCAGTAAGACTGGGCGCCCCTCGTTGTTGGCGATGAACAGATCGAGATCGCCGTCGTTGTCGTAGTCGAAGGCGACCACGCCGCGGCCCTGTCCTCGATCGTCCGCTCCGCGCGCGACCGCCCGCTCGAGGAACGCGCCGTCACCGCGGTTGACGAACAGTCGCGCAGGATCGGCTGCGAACTCGGCCGCCAGGTCGGAGCCGGGCACGCGCCAGCCGTTGACCACGAACAAGTCCAGCCAACCGTCGTTGTCGAAGTCGGCGAAAGTGCTGCCCCAGCCCCAACCGCCGTCGCGAACACCGGCCGATTCGGTCACGTCGGCGAAGGTGCCGTCGCCGCTGTTGCGGTAGAGTCGGTTCCCCGTCGTTCCCCAGAATCCCTCGGCCACGCCGTTCGGGTCGAAGATGCTCGACACAAACCAATCGAGATTCCCATCGCCGTCGAAGTCGCCGACCGCGCCACCCATTCCGTTCTCGTCCGAAATCACGGCGTCGGTCTGGTCGATGAAGGTGCCGTCGCGATTGTTGCGGAGCACCCGGCTGGCGCCGAAGTCGGCGGCTACCAGCAGGTCGGGCCAGCCGTCGTTGTCGATGTCGGCGAAGTTGGGTGTGAACGTGAAATCCAGCTGCAGATTGGGGCCTACTGTACGTGCGACCGCGGCGCTTATCCCACTGGCGAGGCTGACATCCGTGAACACTCCGTTGCCATCATTGCGCCACAGGTTCTGGGTGCTTTCGCCCGGACTAAGTCGGTTCCCCCAATGGCTGACGAAGAGATCGAGGTCGCCGTCGCGGTCGTAGTCGGCGAACGCCGCCGAGTACGAATCCTGAAGAAAGGCAAGGCCTGAAGCCGCCGACGCATCTTCAAAGGTACCGGCGCGGTTGTGAAACAAAAGGGGCGGGCTGCCGTCGATGCCCAGCACGAGCAGATCGAGCCAGCCGTCACCATCGACGTCCGCAAAGATCGCGCCCGTACCGCGACGTCCGCCGACGGCCACTCCAGCAGCAGCGGCGACGTCTTCGAAGGAGCCGTCGCCGCGATTGCGCAGCAGGAGACTCGTTCCGCCGTCCCCTTGCACCACGTACAGGTCGATCCAGCCGTCGCGATCGAAATCCCCAGCAGCCACACCCCCGGCGGTGAGAGCGTTCTCGCCGAGATCGAACTGATTTGCGTACCTGTGTTCGTAGTTGATGCCGGCCGCTTCCGTTACATCTGTGAACTTCCACTCGGCCGTGGTGCGAGTCGGCGTGGGAGTCTGGGTCGGCGGGATCGTCGCGGTCGCCACAGGCGCGCAGCCGGCGAGTGCGCTTGCAACCGCGGCCACCAACTCGTCGACGCTGACTGTGCCGTTCTGATCACGATCGCTGGCCGGACAATGGTCGCGCGGTTGCCGGCCCAGCGCGATGGCGACGCCGCGCACCAACTCGTCGATCGAGATCACGCCGTCGCCATTGCAGTCTCCGACGCAGGGCCGTAGCGGTGTCGAAACCGCTGTGGCATTCCCAGCTAAGACCGCGACCAGATACATCGCGACGACCGGCCACTTCCTCACCCCGCACATCTGTGGACACCGTCTATCTCGATACGCAGGTGGGTGCCATGGACCGGATCTCCGACCGACTCAATTTTACCCGATGCCGCGCGGCCGAGTCGGCTGGAGACGTCGGGAATTGATCGACCGGCATCTTCCCTTGTTTGTTTTCCCATTGACGAAGGGAAGTTGGTTCGATTTTATGGCGCCAATGATTTGGAAAACAAACGAGATTTGGGGCAGGGGCGGGCTGGTACGTCTCGCTTTGCTGGCTGCGGTGGTTGGTGTCGCGAGTCTCGCGGGTCCGGTCAGGGCGATTTCGGCGATGCCGCACCTTTACCGCACGGCGATTGATCTGGGGAACACACCGGCTACCGGCTGCGACTTCGACCTTGGGACGGTAGCTCCGCACACCCTCCCGGGCTTCGAACTGCAGGTGACGGTGTTGGTCGACGGAGACTCGATGCCGCCGCAGGTGATTTCGGCCGAGATCGAGACTTGTGATGGAACTGTGTTCGGCAGTCCTCAGTCGCTGTCGGGATTCGCGCTCGAGTTCGATAGTGGCCTCTTGGGCTCGGATTCGGTGGTGGTGGCGATCCCGCGCTCGCTGCTTGGTGACGCCTTGTCGGTGCGCCTGGCCCACTTCGCGCAATCGTCTGCAGGCGCGGAGGACGCGTTGTTCACCCGCGACGGAACTGTGGATGGCGCGGCGATCACGGCGGCCCTCGCGTCGCCCGCACCTGCACCGCTGCTGTCGAGTTTCGGGATCGCCATGGCAATCCTCTTCCTGAGTGGCATCGGGTTTTCGCAGTGGCGCCGCGGTCACTGGATGCATGGGACGGCGTTGCTGGTAGCGCTGGTCGCCGGCGGCGCGGCGATTGCCTATGCGGCATTCGGCGCTCCGCTGGCAATCGATGACCCGGCTGACGCGGTTCCGCCCGACAGTGCGGCGGAAATCGTGGCGTCGTTTGCGATGCCCACGGACAGCTCGCTCTTCCTGCGCTTGGACATCGAGAACATCGAACTTCCTGTGGCTACTCAAACGCCGACATCGTCGCCGACGGCCACGCCCACCAGTACTCCCAGCAGCACGCCCACAATTACTCCCACCAGTACTCCCAGCAGCACGCCCACCAGTACTCCGAGCAGCACACCCACCAGTACTCCCAGCAACACGCCGACGAACACCCCGATCGGCGGCGGTTGTGAGACGACGTCCATATTCGTTTCGGTGCACAACGGTGATGATAGCGACCCCGGAACCATCGACACGCCCAAGCAGACGATCCAGGCAGGCATCGACGCCGCGGTCGCCGGTCAACAAGTTTGCATCGACCAGGGTACGTACGCCGAGTCACTGATCTTGAAGAGCGGAGTGACGATCCGGGGTGGTTTTGAACAAGGGGCGGGTTGGTGGCATTCGGGCGGTAGCAGCACCGTGACCGGGGGCTCCACGGCGGTATTTGGTGATGGGGTGGTCGACGTTGCAATTCGTAACTTGAGCATCGAGGCATCCGATAGCGGCGGCCCCAGCGGCAGCAGCTACGGCGTGCGCGTCATCGGAGGGTCCAACGTATCGATCGAGGACAGCGACGTCTCGGGCGGTACCGGTGGCGACGGAACGAGTGCGGCGACCAGTCCGGACGCGGCAAGCGACGGTTGCAACGGTGACAACGGTGGCAACGCTACGGGTCCGTCCGGACCAGGCAGCGGTGCGCCGTCTTGCGGGGGCTCCGGTGTAGCGCTCAGCGGTGCCGGTGGAACCGGTGGCAACTATTCCACGGCCGGCGTTGAGGGTTCTGACGGCGGCGGCGGGGCTGAAGGCGGTGATGGTGGATGTGGCAGCCTCTTCGGTTGTGGTGGTAACGCGGGCGGGGGTGATGGCGGTGCCGCGGGTGGAGCTGGTTCGCCCGGTTTGGGTGGCTCGAATTCGACCGCAGCCGCCTCGACCATATGGGTCGGCCAGGACGGTACAGCGGGAGGTCTCGGCGAACTTGGCGGTGGTGGTGGTGGCGGCGGCGGCGGCGGCGGAGGTGGGGGTGGTGGAGGGGGTGCTCCGCCGAATCCGAAGTTCAAACCCGCCGTGAACAGTGTGCTGTGGAAGCGGGTATCGAAGTT
>JBGTMF010000087.1:0-4474 GCA_041743795.1 Thermodesulfobacteriota bacterium
GCCGAGCGCGCTGCCGACGCGCACCGCGGCGGCGGACGACACACCGAGCGGTACCATGAACGTCAACGACGCGGCGCTGAGAGCCACTTGATGCGCCGCCAGTGAAGCGGGCTCGAGTCCGGCGGCGAGAAACGTCGCGCAGGCAAACACTCCTATCTCCAGGATGCGCTGCACCGCCGCCGGAAAGCCGAGGCGCGCCAGCGATGCCAACTGCGACCATTCGAGGTGCACCGGCGATTCGAGGAGACCGGTAGCGCGCCGCTTCGCGTGCCACACCGTGTAGCCGGCCAGCATGACCAGCATGTACCCGCGCGACGCGCACGTCGCCCAGCCGGCGCCCTCGGCGCCGAAAGCCGGTATGCCGAGATGGCCGAAGATGAAGATCCAGTCGGCCAGCGCGTTGACGATGTTGGCGCTGAACACGATCAGCATGATGGGGCGGACGGCACCCAGCGCCTGCAGGTAGCGATGAAGCGCACTCTGGAACATCAGCAGCGGCAGACTCCAGGTAACCGCGCGCAGGTACGCTTCGGCGTCGGGCACGACGGCCGAGCGAACACCGAAAAACGCGATCTGCGGAATCGCCGCGAGAAGAACGGCCGTCAGCCCGACGCTCAACAGCGCGGCCAGCACGACTCCGTGGTGCAGCGCCCGATGCGCGTCCTTCAGCTTCCCGGCGCCGACCGCATGGGCGACGAGATAATCCAGGCCGAGCAGCATCCCCAAGCCGAAGATCGCCACGACGAAGAACAAACTGGTACCGATGCTCACCGCGCCGATCGCCTCGGCACTGACGCGACCGACCATCATCGTGTCGACGATGCCCATCGTCATCCAGCCGATTTCCGCCAACACCACCGGCACGGCCAACCGCAACATCGGCCGCAACTCCCGCCGCAGCCCCGCGTTGGCGCTATGCATCCATCCGTTCGTCATGAGCAATCGCGCAACCTACGCCGACCGCCAGTCCTCCTGCCACCCATCCGTCTCAACGAACGTTTAGCAGTCCGTTCACACTCCTTCCCGCGAGGACCCCCCTATCCTCGCTATCGCGTGTCCAGAGAAACGGGAGTCTTAGACCCTGACAACCCCTTGGCGACTTCGCGACTTGGCGTCTTGGCGTTAAGAAAAGAAGGTTCAACGTGTCTCGGCGCTCACGACCCCAATCCGCGAACGACACTGCCTCCATCAATTATTTCAACGCAAAGCCGCCAAGCCGCCAAGCCGCAAATGGCAAGCCCGGTCCATGCCTACGCGCAGACTTCAGCGTCGGGCGGCGGCGACGATGACGTCGGCGGCGTCGACGGGGGCGAGCTTGTCGGTGTTGATGAGCAGGTCGTAGTGCGTCGGCAACTCGGTGGTCACTCCGTAGAAATCGCGCAGGTAGGCGCGCCGTGAGGCGTCGGACTCCTTCAACTCGGCGTCGGCGCGACTGGGGTCGAGAGCGTAGACCGCCGCGAGTCGGGCGGCTCGCGTCGCCGGCGACGCCGTCACCAGCACCCGCAGAATGTCATCGCGGCCGCCGCGGGCGATCGCGGCGGCGTGGGCGAAGATGACGACATCGCCCTGGTCAGCGGTCTCGCGCACGACATCGCGGATCAACTGGCGGTATTGTTCGGTGCCAACCAGGCCGCCGACGGTCTCGTGCGCGCCGCGTGCGAGGAAGAATCCCGGTGCAAAGGTCATCATGTCCGGCAGCGGAGCGATCGCGAACGAATCAAAGAGTCGCTCCAAGAACGTCTGACGGCGCTCCGCGTCGGCGACCACTGCCGCATCGACGCCCTCGCGCTCGGCCGCCCGTTGGATGATCTCTTCGTCGACCAGGCGAAAGGAGAGTTTCTGAGAGACGGTACGGGCAACGTAGTGGCCGCCGGCGCCCAGGGTTCGGGAGATGCAGATTACGCGAGGCTTCATGCCACCCTCCTTAATAATTGACTACCGCAGGGTAGCGCGCCGTCGGCTGAGTGCAATCGCCGGGTTACCGCGCCTTGGGTGGCATGGCAGCCTATTGAAAGGGTTAGTGGCTGCCCGTCTATAGGATCTGGCGCCGCCGCCGGGGGCGATATTACTGATTCCGATGTCGATCCGACGGTCGGTCGAACGACGGTATCTCTAAAAGGAGGGTTTGGTGATGGCCTATGTCGATGGATTTGTGCTCCCCGTGCCGCGGGAGAATATCGCTGCGTACCGGCGCCTGGCGCGCAAGGCGGGCAAAGTGTGGCTCGAGTACGGCGCGCTGGCGTACGTCGAGTGTGTCGAGGACGACGTCAGCGTCGGCAAATCGACTTCGTTCCCCAGGAGCGTCAAATTGCGGCCGGACGAGGTCGTCGTTTTCGCTTGGATCGTTTACAAATCCCGCAAGGATCGCGATCGGATCAATGCCGCCGTAATGAGCGACCCGCGCTTGCAGCCGAAGCCGGACGAGCCAATGCCCTTCGACGGCAAGCGCATGATCTGGGGTGGCTTCAAAACCATCGTTGAAATGTGACAGGGAACCAACGGATCGCGGCGCAACGCCAGCCACAGCGAAGGCAGCCCGAGAGCCCCCAGCTGAAACGCAGAGATTGTCGATTCTCGCCAATCTCGCGCGTCTCTCCGGTAAGAGACCACGCAAAGAAAATGTCGCCTCGGGATCTGCATCGGGCGACGCAGAGAAAGGGAGAGAAACAATGACAGGACAAAAAGTGAATCCGATCCCCGAGGGGATGCCCACGGTGACGCCGCACCTGGTCTGCGACGGCGCCGCTGAGGCGATCGAGTTCTACAAGTTGGCCTTTGGTGCCACCGACCTCGGGCGCGCGCCTGCCAGTGACGGCAAGCTCATGCATGCGCTGATCCGCATTGGCGACTCGCCGGTGATGCTGGTTGACGAGTTTCCCGAGATGGGCAACGCCAGCCCGAAATCGCTCGCCGGTACTCCGGTGACGATGCACGTCTACGTCGAGGACGTCGACTCGGCCTTCGAGCGCGCCATCACCGCCGGAGCGCAAGTCATCATGCCCGTCGCCGACATGTTCTGGGGCGACCGCTACGGTGTTCTAAAGGACCCCTTCGGTCACCGCTGGTCGATCGCAACACACATTCGCGACGTAACGGACGAAGAGATCGCCGCCGCGGCAGCGCAAACCTCGGCGGAAGGCGGGCAGTGCCGCGGGAACTGAAGCGAGGCACCAACTCGATCGCCGCCATTGCCAGTTCGAAGTATCCGAGTCGAAAGAAACCGGAGTACCTGACCACCCCTTGGCGGCTTGGCGTTAAAGAGAAAGCGCAACGTAAAACACCAGCGCGAACCCAATCCCCGAAGGACACTGCCTCCCCGTACAGGTTCCAACGCAAAGCCGCCAAGCCGCAAAGGGCAAGCCCGGTCCGCCGCGACTGAGATCCGATACAGCATTGCCATATCGAGCAGTATGGGTAGTATGGTCACGTGAAAACCACCCTTGACATACAGGATGCGCTACTCAATCGCGCCAAGCGGCACGCGAAGCGAGTGCGACTGCCATTGCGTGCGATTGTCGAGGAGGGATTGCGCCGGGTTCTCAGCGAACGCGCCGCCCAGTCGCAGTACGCCCTTCCGGACGCGAGCGTTGGCGAGGAGGATGCCCGCGATCCGCTCGAGGACCTCTCCTGGCAAGATCTACGCGAGGAGATATATGGCGAACCGTCGTCACGATGATCGCGATCGACACCAACATTCTCGTGTACTCGCATCGCCGCGAGTCGCGGTATCACGATCGAGCATTGGTATTGGTGCGCGATCTCGCCGAAGGGTTCGAACGGTGGGCAATCCCGTGGCCGTGCATCTATGAGTTTTTCAGTGTGGTTACGAACCGCCGCATCTGGAGGGAATCGGCGAGCACCGCGCAGCAGGCATGGCGACAGATAGAAGCGTGGAGCGGGTCTCCTGCCTGCACTTTACTCAATGAGCCGGAAGAGTTTCTCGCGATTCTCGAGCCGCTGATCAATCGTGCGCGCGTGCGAGGACCGATCGTCCACGACGCGAGAGTCGCAGCGATCTGCATCGCCCACGGCGTTGACGAATTGCTCACCGCCGACCGCGACTTTTCCCTATTCCCGGAATTGCCTACGCGCAACCCACTTCCTTGATGGTCGATAGTCTTGGTGCGACGGTGACCGGAGCGAACAGCTGCGAGAACCGGAGCGAACCGCTGCGAGAACCGGAGAATCTGGGCACCCCCTAGGGACTTCGAGTCATGGCGTCATGGCGTTAAAGAGGAAAGCTCAACGTGCAACACCAGCGCGAACCCAATCCGCAGATCGCCGCGCCCGTGCGTTCCCCGGATCGCGGCGCCTTGACGCGCCCGGTGCCTCCCGTTAGGTACCAGCCTTCAGGTTGCGGATCGCGCTGGGCATCCGTCCCTTCAGAATTCGGAGATTCGGGCGAAGCGCGAAACACACTCGGAATGCTGGCGTAGCTCAGTTGGTAGAGCAGCTGATTCGTAATCAGCAGGTC
>JBGTMF010000088.1:0-16563 GCA_041743795.1 Thermodesulfobacteriota bacterium
TGCGATAGCGCGCCGCGGCAACGCTGAGCTGCGCCTCGGCCTGGCGGCTGTCGACGCGGGCGAGAATTCGCCCCACCGCCACCTCGCTTCCCTCCGGGATGTCGAGGAACGTAACGACTCCGCTGACCTCTGAGGCCAGCAACGTCGTTTGCGGACTCTCGAAGGTTCCCACTGCGGTGAGCAGGAGCGGAATCTCGGACGGTTCGACGGTCAATGTTTCGACCACCACCCGCGCGCGCTCGGAGTGCGGCGCGCCATCGGCGGGCGTCCCGTCGCAGCCGCTGACGAGGGCCACCGCGATGGCGGTGAGGAGCAGGAACAGGGGGCGGCAATTGCTGGAAATCGTCAAGGCAAGTCCAATCTGGGAGGTGGCGGTATGCAGCCAACTGCCGCCGGCAGACATCTATCCTAGCGAGCGACCCACGACTGCGAAAGCGGCCCGGTGTTTTGGCCTCGAGGTAACAGAAGAGCGGGAGCCGCTACTCCCTCATCCTTCGTCCTCTTCGTGGTGAGAGAATGGTCACATCAGGGTAATTGATCGGCCGACCCGCCGGGTACATGATGCCGGCGACCGCTTCGTGCTAGTGTCCTGAGTCAGAGATTCGTCACATTATTCAGCGGCCCTTGGCGCCCATGCCGGCGTTGCTCCTCCTCGAAATATTGCAAATATTCCTTCGTCGTCGCGCCTTGGCACAGACGCCAATTGCTCGCCGACTCATGCAAACGAACTTCCAACTCAGGACACTAGTGTCGGACTGGCACCTCCGTCGCATTCCTTCTGCGACGAAGTCAATCGGTTGTGGCACTTTCCGACGCGGGGCCGTACACTGCGCCTTTACGTGCACGTCCCGACCGGTTCGGGCGCTGAAAAGGCTCTGCAAACTCATGTGTGGAATCGTTGGATACGTCGGTGAGCGCGACGCCAGCTCGGTGCTGATCAGCGGACTGCGATTGCTCGAATACCGCGGCTATGACTCGGCGGGAATCGCCGTCATGGAGAACGGCGACATTTGCGTCCGCCGCTCCGTCGGCAAGCTGCAGAACCTCGCCGACCTCCTCGCCGACAAGCCGCTTCCCGGCCACAGCGGCATCGGCCACACGCGCTGGGCGACGCACGGCCGGCCCTCGGAAGAGAACGCGCACCCGCACCGCGCCGGTCGGGTGGTCTTGATTCACAACGGCATCATCGAGAACTTTCTCGATCTTCGGGCCGAACTCCAGTCGGCGGGGCGGACGTTCACCTCGGAGACGGACACCGAGATCATCGCCCACCTCATCGATGCGGCGGTAACCGCGGGCAGCGACCTGGCGACGGCGACGCGTCAGACCGTCGCCCGCCTCGAGGGTTCTTTTGCCATCGTCGTCATGAGCCGCGACGAGCCGGGCAAACTGGTAGCCGCCAAGAACGCGACTCCCATCGTCATCGGCCTCGGGCAAGGCGAGAATTTTCTCGCCTCGGACGTGCCGGCCCTTCTCGAATACACCCGCGACGTTCTCTTTCTCGAGGACGGCGAGATCGCCGAGCTCGACCGCGGCGGGGTCCGCCTGTCGCGCTTCGACGGCACGCCGATCCAGCGCGATTCGCGCCACATCACCTGGGATCCCGTGACGGCACAGAAGAGCGGCTACAAGCACTTTATGCTGAAGGAGATCCACGAACAGCCGCAGGCAATGATCGACACCATGCGCGGCCGGCTGATGCTCGAAGCAGGTGACGTCAGCCTGGGTGAAATCAACCTCGGCCCCCAGTGGTGGAACCACCTCGACCGCATCGATCTGGTCGCTTGCGGCACAGCCTGGCACGCCTGTTTGATCGGCAAGTTCTACATCGAGAAACTCGCTCGCATCCCGTGCAACGTCGACTACGCGAGCGAGTTTCGCTACCGCGAACCCGTCTTCGACGACCGCGGAATGCTCGTCGTCGTCTCCCAGTCGGGCGAGACCGCGGACACGCTGGCGGCCGTCGAAGCCGCACGGCAGAAGGGCTATCGCACCGCCGCGGTGTGCAACGTAGTCGATTCGAGCATCGCCCGCCGGGTCGACGCCGTCCTCTACACGCACGCCGGTCCGGAGATCAGCGTCGCCTCGACCAAGGCCTTCGTCACCCAGCTCACCGCGCTCTTGTTATTGGCCCTGTACCTCGGCCGCCGCCGCGGCACACTCGACGAAACCACCTGCCGCGACCTGCTGGAGAACATGATCCAGCTGCCGGGTCCGATGCGCGAGGCGCTCGAACTCGCCGAGCAGATCGAGGCCCTCGCCCGCGGCTACGTCAACGCCGAGAACTTTCTCTACGTGGGCCGTGGCGTCAACTACCCGATCGCTCTGGAGGGGGCACTCAAGCTGAAGGAACTGTCCTACATCCACGCCGAGGGCTACCCCGCCGGCGAGCTCAAACACGGGCCGATCGCGCTGATCAGCGAGGCCATGCCGGTGGTGGTGCTGCTGCCGAAGAACAATGCCTTCGCCAAGACCGTCAGCAACATGAAAGAGGTCGAGTCGCGCGGCGGTCAGATCATCGTCGTCACCGATTCCGAAGATCCGGCGCTCGAGCAGATTGCCGCCGGCCTGATCCGAGTGCCGACCGTGCATGCGCTGCTGATGCCGTTGCTTCTCAGCGTGCCGCTGCAACTATTGTCGTATTTTGTCGCCGTTCACCGCGGCACCGACGTCGACCAGCCGCGCAACCTGGCCAAAAGCGTCACCGTCGAGTGAAAATTCGGCGGCCGCAGCTGCCGGGGCGGTAACCTCAGAGATCGGCCAGCCGCCGGTAGGCGCCGCGGAAATACGTCAGCGGCGCCCCTTCCGTCGTGGCGGCGGCCTCGATCTGGCCGACGAAGATGGTGTGATCGCCACCTTCGTAGGAATGAACGAGGGAGCACTCGGCGTAGCCGATAGTCGCTGCCAGCAGAGGCACTCCGAGGGCGCCGCGACGCCAGTCAAGGTCGGCGAACTTGTCTCCGCCCGAGCTGGCGAATCTCTGCGATACCGCTACTTGCTCGACGGCGAGGAAATTGACGGCGAACACAGTGCATGCAGCAAATTGCGCGTACGAGCCCGAATCCTTGCCGATGCAAACCAGCGACAACGGTGGATTCATAGAAAGCGACGAAAACGCGGTCGCGGTCAGCCCGTAGGGAGCGCCGGTCGCGTCGACAGTGGTCACGACGGTGACTCCCGCAGTGAAACACCCCATTGCGCTGCGAAAAAGATCCTTCTCGACGGCCATTCAATATTTCTCCTGTTCGGCCCGCGCCCCGACAGCGCTGGTCATCAGGTCCAGGAAGCCCCTCCCGCCGCCATATGTGACTGTCGATCTTCTCCGAATCGAGGCTTCGACAAGCTCAGCCTGAGCGGCTGGAGGGTTGTTTTCAAAGGACTTTCTCCGCTCACCCTGAGCATGTCGAAGGGTGTTTTCACATTTATCGACAGTCTCATATGTGACAGGATTCCAGCGCGGTCCGTGTGTGCAACGGCACCGTACCCATGGGTCGCCGGAACAGATATCAATCGGCTGCCCGACGCAAGCAGCCTTCCGCAGCGGGAGCTCGCAAAGGTGGTCGGCCCCGGTCATGTCCCGAAAAGATTACAACTTTTGTTTGACGAGCCGTCACCTTGTCCTGTAAAACTCCGGTCGGCGTCGTCTTCTCGGGCGCTCCAACTGCCGAACCCCGCAGGTTAGGCAACGAACTCGTTTCGCGGAGTTATTGCATGGTAGGGACCCCCCCGATTCCAACTCGCCGCCGCCCGCATCGCGGGATCACGGCTTTCGTAGTTTCGCTTATCGCCGGGCTCGGCGCCGTCTCCGCTTCGGCGCAGCCACTGCTCTACACAGCGCTCTCAAACCGGAGCAGTGTCGCTGTCGTCAACACCGCGACCAATACCGAATTGCCTCGCATCACCGTCCAGTCCGGTCCAACCGCGCTGGCGATTTCCAGCGACGGGTCTAAGGTATTCGTCACCAATCAGCAGTTCGCAACGGTCAGTGCGATCAATACCAGCACGACCGCAGTCACCAATATCACTGTTGGCCAAAACCCGAGTGGAATCGGCATTACGCCGGACGATAGCCTCGTATTTGTAGCGAACTTCCAAAGTCAGTCGGTGTCGGTAATCGATGCCGCCACCAACACTTTGGTCGATGCCAACCCGAACACTGTTGCGATCGATGCCATCCCCGTCGTCGGCGCCCCCGACCAGCTGGCCGTCTCGCCGCTCGGTGACCAGGTCTGGGTCGCTCTGTCAAATGGCAACATCGCCATCATCGATATCGCCACCCTGAGTGTCGTCAACACGATCGCGGCCGGTAGCGGCCTCGCCGGAATCGCCTTCGCGCCCGACGGCAGCGAAGTCTACGCCGCGCGCAACGGCCAGAATCAACTCGCCATCTTCGACGCGGTCACGGAGTCGTTCTCCGCCAACGTCGCCGTCGGCGCCACGCCCTACAGGCTGGCGGTTACTCCCGACGGAGCGACGGTCGTCGTCGCCAACCTGCTCGGCAGTTCGCTGTCACTGGTTTCGACCAGCACGCGAATGGTCACCGGTACCGTCCCCCTGGGCCTCGGCCAACCCCCAATGGGCGCCGTGCCTTTCGGTATCGGTCTCACGGGTGACGGATCGACCGCTTACGTGGCGGACAATATGGGCCGGCTCTGGATCGTCGACGTGGCCGCAATGGTACAGACCGGCAACGTTGCGCTGGAGTCCGTTTTGGACGCACCTCGCGGCGTCGTTATCGACAACAGCGGGCAGCCGACACCGACGACAACGCCAACGACATCGCCGACGACCACTCCCACGGCAACAGAGATTCCGACCGCAACCGAAGCGCCAACCGCGACGCCCACCAATACCGAAATACCCAGCGCGACGCCGACCGAGACATTCACGCCGTCGGTTACGCCCTCCTCTACACCTTCGCATACCGCGACGGAGACTCCGACGAATACCTTGGCACCGACCGCCACCGCGACGGATGTAGCTACGCCGACGGCGACGATGGCCGGCACCGCCGCGACAGCGACGCCAACAGACACCGAGGCACCTACAGCGACCGCCACAGCTACGGCAACCGACACTGCCACGCCGACGGCGACAATGGCCGGTACGGTCGCTACGGCGACACCGACCGCTTCCGAAGATCCGACAGCGACGGAAACGCCCACCGCCACGGCGGTCGAAACGGCTACGCCTGACGCTACTGTCACCGATACGGCAACGGCCTCGCCGACCGATACCGAGACGCCTACTGCCACCGAGACGGCGACCGATACCGCGACGCCGACGGCGACGATGGCCGGCACCGTGTCGACCGAAACGCCTACAAACACAGCTACGCCGACCAACACGCCGACCAACACGGCGACGAATACCCCGACGATCATGGTCTCGACCGCGACCCATACTCCGACCAACACGCGGACGAACACACCGACCAACACGCCGACGGAAACCAGCACCGCGACGGCAACGTCGACGGCCACGGATAGCCAGACGCCGACGTCGACGGCAACCTTCACGCGAACAAACACACCGGCTTCGACGAATACGGCGAGCCCGACGAACACCCAGGAGCGGCCGGTCGACGGCGGCTGTGCGGTTCAGCCGGCGGCGCCATCGTCTTCCGGACTCCTACTGTTGATCACGCCAGCCATCTGGCTGTGGCGCCGGCGACAACGTCACTCCTGATTCTCGGGGCGCAGGAGGAGCCTTCCCTGAAGGGCTCCTCCTGCCGTCGCAGATCGCCGGCGCGCCGGCGACACCGAAATCCGTGGGATCTGCATGCAGTCCGTTGCAAAACAGACGCGCACGCGAAGATGCGGGCTTCGGGTTCAGGGCAAGGCGCGAAACCGGCTTGTTCTCCGTAGCCTCGGCGTAGGAGAAAGGCCAAGTCGTGACTTCTGCTGAGGATTCCGCAACGCAGCCATGACGCTGAAAGACCATTGGCAGCGCGTGTCCTGTTATTCAAAGGGCTGATCTGACCAGGACGCAGCGCGGCGAAAGCGATCGGGCAGGCTCCGCAGCGAATGGGCTGCGGGCACACGGCGCCGCGAGAGAAACCTCTGTGATGACCCCAATGCTCGAGTTTTCCGGCGGATCGCTGCCGACACCGACGGTTGAGATCGAACGCTGTACGGTCACTGCTGCGCAGATTGAAGAGTTCCTCCGCCGCATCGACCCGGAGGAAGCAGCCGCCGAGTCACCGCCGCGCGCCGTGCCGATCACCTTCTCGCTGGCGCTACGCCGCGAGCATGGCTCTGGAGTGACCATCTCGCCGCGGGCCTTCGCCATCCACGGTGGTCACGACATCGAGTCTCACTCGCCCCTGTGGCCGGGACACCGCTACGTCGTGAGCGCATCCGTCGAAGAGATATTCGAGAAGACCGGCCGCTCCGGAGCAATGATGATCGTCGTCCGCCGGGTCTGGATTCACGAGGACAGCGGCCGCCTGGCGGCAACCATTCGCGATCGGCAGATCGTGCGCTGGCGCCCCGACGCGCCACCGGCAGCCTACCCCCGCCGCGCCCCGCCACCCGATCCGCTCCGAGGATCGACATCGGAAATCACGATCGAGCCTGGATTTGCCACCGATCTGGACCTCGGCAGCGTCATTGGGCCATTCCGGCGCCGCGGGCCAACCGCGGAGGAGATCTCGCGATGGGCCGACACCCTCCGTGACCGCGAAGTTCTGTTCCACGACCCGATTGGGTCGCGGCAACTCGGCTATGCCGACCTCGTCGTCCCCGGACCGATGCAATCGGCAATCACCGAACGACTCCTCTCGCAGCAGCTGCCGAATTGGCGTGCCGTTCGACTCGACATGACCTTCCGCCAGTCCCTTCTCGCCACGGACCCGATGGCGATCCAAGGCGTGGTGGTCGACAGCGACGACGACAGGCGAATCTGCGACATCATCATCCGCCACGCAGCCACTGGCGAGACCACGTCAGCCGGTACGATGACGCTGCTTCGCCGCCGCGACTGAACCCAGCACGGCGGAATGCCGCTCACAGACATCCGTGGGTGAGATCAAACGAAAACGGGCGGGGTACGAATACCCCGCCCGTCCGAGTTGATCGATTGCAGTTGTGAATTCTACTACGGCTCGATCCTACCGAGTCGTCGCAGCGACCAGAACAGTGCTACTCCGAGCAAACTGATCATCAACAGACCGGCCGGGCTGGCCGGTGAAGAGACTGCGGGAATCGGCGGACGCGTTCGCGTCGGCGTCGGTGTATTCGTCGGCGTGTCCGTCGGCGTCGGTGTCGGCGTGTCCGTCGGCGTCGCCGTCGGCGTACTCGTCGGTGTCGGCGTCGGCGTGTTGGTCGGCGTGTTCGTCGGCGTATTCGTCGGCGTCTCCGTCGGCGTGTTCGTCGGCGTATTCGTCGGCGTATTCGTCGGCGTGTTGGTCGGCGTATTCGTCGGCGTATTCGTCGGCGTCGGTGTCGGCGTGTCCGTCGGCGTCGGTGTCGGCGTGTCCGTCGGCGTCGCCGTCGGCGTATTCGTCGGTGTGTTGGTTGGCGTGTTGGTCGGCGTGTTCGTCGGCGTATTCGTCGGCGTGTTGGTCGGCGTGTTCGTCGGCGTGTTCGTCGGCGTATTCGTCGGCGTCGCCGTCGGTGTGTTGGTCGGTGTATTCGTCGGCGTATTCGTCGGCGTCGCCGTCGGCGTGTTGGTCGGTGTATTGGTAGGCGTGAAGGTCGGCGTCGCCGTCGGAATCGGCGCCGGCACCGTCAACTCGCTGCCAACCCCGTTGAGCACCAGGGGAGGAGACCCGGCTCCGCATATCGTATCGTTCACACCAATCCCGAAACCATTCGCGGCCAAGCCCAGGGATTCCAATGGGCCAATGTCGAACGAGAGGATCAGCGCCGTTCCGTCGGTTCCACCCAATGTCGACGTGGCGCTACCCAGGGTGAAGAAACCCATCGACGGACCAGGCCCGCAGAGCGCACGGAGCACGGTCGGCTGCGCCACGCCGTCAAAGAGATAACTGGCGCGGTCGTTCATCGCACAATCCATGGCATCCGGCGGACCAATGGTCAGAGGTTCGACCAAAGCACCGGCCGGAACACCGCCACCGGCGACTTCGAACGACGTCCCCGCGCTGTGCGTAAAGGTGACACAATTGGCGGGAACGTCGCACGCACCCGTCATCGCGTTGCAGCCACCCCCGATACACACCTGACCGGCGCCTCCGTTGGCGCTGGCGACGAACGTCGGCGTGCTGGCGTCCGTAATGATACCCGATTTGACGATCTGCGAGGTCGCCAAGGCCATCGCCAAGCTGGTGGTCGACCATGCTTCCGCCGGCGCCATCGTTTGGGTGTTGCCGGCGAGAAGGCAGCTATCAGCCACCGCGGAGATGGAAGCGGCGAGAGAGGTGATCGCCACCTGTTGGATGTTGATTCCTACGTCATTGTCATTGCGGTGGCGCAGGATCCAATAGACCTTGGTGCTGTCAGCGGATCGGAAAATCTGAGTTTCCAGCTGAGCCAGGCTGGTGTCGGGAGCCGCAAGGCACCCGAACACCAGCCCGACAATTGCCGTTGCGGCGCATCTTGCCCGACTCGCTGATCGCATCATCATCCTCCTGAAATACCGTGCCGAATGCGGCACCTTGCTATCTCAAACTCGATTACGACCGGGTCCAAGCCAATCGGCGCAACGCCCACAACAGACCCAGGGCCAAGCCGCCAATCATCAACATCCCACTCGGGCTGAACGGTGAAGACACAACCGGAATCGGAGGCCGCGTCGGGGTAACCGTCGCAGTGGACGTACGCGTCGGAGTGTTCGTCGGCGTGTTGGTCGGCGTGTTCGTCGGCGTCGCCGTCGGCGTATTCGTCGGCGTGTTCGTCGGCGTATTGGTCGCTGTATTCGTCGGCGTGTTTGAGGGAGTCGGCGTAGGCGTGTCCGTCGACGTTGCCGTCGGCGTATTCGTCGGCGTGTTCGTCGGCGTGTTGGTCGGCGTCGCCGTCGGAATCGGCGCGGGAACGGTCAACTCGACACCGGAGGCGTTGAGTACTGCCGATCCGACCTCGCCACAAACCTGGTCGTTATCGCCGACACCAAATCCGTTGACCGCCAAGCCGAGCGAGTCTTGCGGGCCGATGTCGAAGGTGATGATGAGGGCGGTACCATCGACTCCACCCAGGGTCGAGGTCGCGCTCGGCAGTGTGAACATCTCCGGCGCGGGGGGCGGTGCGGAGCACAGGGGCCGCAGGACAACCGGCTGGGAGGCGCCGCCGAAAAGGTAGCTGGCACGGTCGATCATCGAACATTGGTCCGCGTCTGGCGGACCGATTGTCAGAGGCTCAACCAACGCGGCACCCGGTACTCCAGCCGTGGCGTTCGCCATCGGGGTCCCGTTGGTAAACGTGAACGTGACACAAAGTGCCGGGTTTGCGCAGCCGGCATTAATGTCACAGCCACTGCCGATACAAACCTGGCCCGCGCCGGCATTCGCCGCCGGATTGAAAACTGGGGTCGACGCATCGGTGATGAGCGCCGATTTTACGATATTTCCAATAGGTAACGCTGCGGCCAAACTGGTGGTAGACCATGACTCCGCCGGTTGCATGCTCTGCGTGTTTCCCGAGATCAAGCAACTATCAGCAACCGCAGTCGTCGAGGCGGCGAAAGACGTTATTACCACATCTTCGATACCCACACTGACGTCGTTGTCATTGCGATGCCGCAAAACCCAGTACGCCTTGGTGCTGTCGGCGGAACGAAACACCTGACTTTCCAACTGCGCGCTCGCAAATTGCGGCGCCAGACCTGAAAGCAGCGCTGCGGCGACAGCTAGCCGTGCCACATGCGAACGATTCTTCTTGATCCTCATCATCATTACACCTATCTCCCCAGGTTGACGGACGGGCAGCGCCCAACGAAGCCCAATCCTATCTGAGCCCTTCGACCGCGTCGTCTTAGCACCCAAGGGCGGCGGTAGTCAATCACAAATAAGCGAGGCGGGTGTGGGCGCGTTCCTCGAGGGGAGGCAGCTGGAAGAGGCTGAAGGACCAAGATAGGGCAACTCGATCAGGATGGCCCCCACAGCATCAAAATACAACGCTGGTATGAAACGACTGGCGGCCGGCTGATGCCTGCGCCCGTCAAAATGCGGTGAGTTTCGCCGACTCGGTCGCATTCGAACGAGTTCCCGCATCTCGTTCTTCATGCGACATAACCTTCTTCCTGGTGGTACGGCGATTGCTTCTTCCAATGAATCATGCACTATTCGACAGAATTTCGACTCGGGCACGGAAAAGTGTGGGGTTTGATGTTGCGGAATGTTCACCCTGAGCCGGTAGCGTGGTTTCTGCGACGAGTATTCGTCGCGTGCCTGCTCTTGCTGGTCGGGTTCATTCCGTTCGCTAACGCGCAAAGCGTTCGCATCATCGACAGGTTCGCCGGCGGTAGCAACGGCGACGGCGGACCGGCGTCGGGCGCCTCCATGCGTCCCCTCGGTACGGCGATCGACGCGCAGGGCAATGTCTTCATCGCCGACGTGCAGTCGAACAGCGTCCGCCGCATCGATCGCGCCACCGGCGTCATCTCTACAGTCGCCGGCAACGGTTCTCAGGGTAGTTCCGGCGACGGTGGACTGGCCGTAGATGCAACCTTTCGCAATCCGTCGGACGTCGATGTCGATGCGGCGGGCAACCTCTACATCGTCGATCGTGGCAACCACAAAATCAGGCGAGTCAACGCCGCCAACGGAATCATTCAGACGGTGGCCGGAACCGGCGTAGCGGGCTATTCGGGTGACAACGGACCGGCGACTTCAGCCCAGCTCTACAATCCGACTTCCGTCGCGGCGGAAAACGACGGAACGTTTTTCATTGCGGATACCACCAACGAGCGGATCCGCCAGGTGTTCCCCAGCGGTGGGATCCGAACCTTCGCCGGCAACGGGGTTTCCGGATTCACCGGAGACAATGGTCCGGCGACGAACGCGCGCATCGGGCGGCCGTGGGGTATCGGTGTCGACGACGATGGCAACGTCTATTTCCCGGAGATGCTGAACCAGCGTATCCGCATGGTCAAACGCTCGACGGAAACGATTCACACCTTCGCCGGTACGGGGCAGTTCGCCTTCTGCGACAACGTCGCGCCTTTGAGTGCGTGCTTCAAGAACCCGACGAACGTCGATTATGATCCGGTCGCCGACGCGCTCTATGTCGGCGACAGTGGCAACCAGCGAATTCGCAAGATTCCGCTCAACGGCGGCAACGTGACGACGGTCGCTGGAACCGGATTTCTCGGCTTCACCGGCGACGGCGGTCCGGCGACGCAGGCGCGCTTCAACGGCCCTGGCGGCATCGCCGTGCATCCGACTTTCGGCATCTATGTCGCCGACGAGCAGAACTTCCGGATTCGCCATATCAATACGGCGGCGACGCCGCTGATTTCCACTTACGCCGGCAACGGCAACGAGCCGCACGGCGGCGACGGTGGGCCGGCGATGTCGGCGAAGTTGAACGGACCGGGCGCCCTCACCACTGATGATTTCGGCAACCTCTACATTGCCGACTCGTTGAACCAGCGGATTCGCAAGGTCAACGCGTCCGGGACGATGACGACGCTTGCTGGCAGCGGCGCCTCGGGCTTTTCCGGCGACGGCGGGCAGGCGACCAACGCCTCGCTGACCAGCCCTTCGGGTGTCGCCGCCGATCGCAACGGCAACGTCTACCTTTCGGACACCTCAAACCACCGCGTTCGCCGCGTCGCACCGAATGGTGTCATCACGACGATCTTCGGAACCGGTCAGGGAACCAGCACCGGCGACAACGGGCCAGCCACTGCCGCGACGGTGGTCCGTCCGAGCGGCTTGGCCGTGTACGAGAATCTGAGCGGGACGCAGCGCTACCTGTACGTGACCGAGCCCGCCTCACAGAAGATTCGCCGCGTCGATCTCAATACCAACACGGTGATTCGTTTTGCCGGCACGGGCACGCGCGGCGCCGCCGGCGACGGAGGCCTGGCGACCTCCGCGCAACTCGCGACACCGCTCGACGTCGCCACCGACAGCCTCGGCAACGTCTACATCGCCGACGGCGGCAATCACAAGGTTCGCAAAGTATCGGCCGGAATCATCACCACGTTCGCCGGCGACGGCGTTTTCCGCTATGCTGGTGACGGCGGGCTCGCTATATCGGCCAGTCTCGCATTACCAAAGGGCGTCGATGTCGACGCGCACGGCAACGTGTACATCAACGATTCGTTCAACTTGCGTTTGCGCGTCGTCACAATGGACGGAAAGATCCATACAGCCGCAGGCACCGGCGAGCAGACCGGATCCATTGACGGCGAAGGCGGCAATCCGCTCGACAACCTCGGTGACGGCGGTGCCGCGACCAACGCCAGCTTCTATCAACCAATGGCGATCGCCGTTGATCCAGCGGGGAACGCCTATATCGCCGACAACTCGGCCTCGCACACCAAGGATACCGTGCGCTGGATCGAGGATATTTCAACCCTGTACGGCGGCATGTTGCCGCAAGGCGCCGTTTCAGGCCAGGTTCGCCACGCGATCACTCTCGCGCCGCTGGGGAATGTCGAAATTCAGGTGCAGGGTCCGACGAGTTTTTCGCAGATGACGTCGGGCTCGGGCGCCTACATGGCTCCGAACCTACCGCTCGCCACGTGGCTGCTCGAGCCCTCCAAGCAGGGTGGCTTCGGCAGTGGCGCGGTCAGCCCGCTCGATGCCTCCTACGTGTTGCAGCACATAGTCAACATGCGCGACCTTACGCCGGCACAGAAGCTGGCTTGTGACGTCACCGGCGACGGTGGTATCAGCGCTCTCGACGCGACGCGAATCATGCAGAAGGCGCTCGGCTCGGCGGCGGAGTTCCCCGCCGCCGCGGCCTGTGGATCGGATTGGCTCTTTCTGCCGAACGCCGGATCGGCGCAGAACCAGACACAGTTGCCACCGTTGCTCGACAGCGGCAGTACCTGCCGCATGGGAGCTGTGCAGTTCAGCCCGCTCGCCGGTCAGCCCGACGGTCAGGACTTCCTCGGAGTCGTTCTCGGAGACTGCACCGGCAATTGGAACACCGGACCGGGGGCAGCAACGTCGGCGCTCACACGCGGCAATGCGGCGACCGTAACGATCGGTCCCGAACGGCGCAGCCGCACGCGGCTGCGGATTCCGATCTCCGTCGCTGGCCGCGGCGGCTTCCATGCCCTCGAGGCGCAAGTCGGTTTTGATCCCGATCTGATGCGCCCGATCAGCGTCACCACGCGCGGATCCGCCAAGGATGCGCTGGTCAGCTGGAAGCGGGTCGACAGCGGCTCCATCGCGCTGGCCGTCGCCAGTGGCCGGCAAATCGCTGCGCCGGCAAAGTCGATCGTCGTCATCGAATTCGAAATCAACGGATCGGATCGCCGCCCGGCGATTCGTACAGCCCAGGCGCGTGTCGACGAGACGGACGTCAGCGTTCGCGTCGCGCGACGCACGACGCGCCGCTGACGCGAGGGAACTACGTCGATGCGGATTTCAGTGAGGACCATCCTGGCGATGGCGACAGCTCTGTCGCTGTCCGCCAGTTCCGCGGCGTTGGCCGCCGCCGTCTCACTGCCCGTCGGTGCCGTTTTGGCAGTTCCCAACCCGAATCTGCGCACCGTCAAGCTCTCGATCGACGACGCCACCGGCGTCGAGGCGGCGCTCTTCCGCATTGTGTACAACCGCGGCCTCGTCGTCGCCAACCAGGTGCGAAAAACCACACTCACGAACGCCTGCGCGATGGAGGTCAACACATCGACGCCGAACAACGCAGTGCAGATCAGCATGGCTTGCAGCAACCCCCTGGTCGGCAGCGGGCCGATGTTCGAGATCGACTTTGCCGGCGTCGACAGTGGCCTGTCGGGTTTGGCCCTCGAATGCACGCTGAACGAGGGCTCGCCAGGCTGTTCGGCCGTCAGCGGGACGATCCGCGTTACGACCTGTGCACTCGATGTCGACGCCAGCGGCTCAGCTTCGGCCAATACCGACGGCGTCTATATCTTCAGGGCACTTCCCCCCACCCTGCAGAACGTCGTGCCGCCGACATTCCGACAGGTGTTCCCGGGAATTCCGCTCGATCCGGTAATCCTCGACAACGTCAATACAGTTCTCACCCTTCTGAACGTAGACGGACGCGGTGGCAGCCAGGCCAACACCGACGGGGTCTACATCTTCCGCGCCCTGCCGCCGACATTGCAGAACATCGTTCCGCCCCTGTTTCGCCAGCTCGATCCGACGATTCCGTCCGATGTGGTCATCGGCGCGAATATCGACGCTCTGTGTCCGTAATTGACGGCGACGAGCCAACCAGAACCCCCGGTACGGTTTGGCGAGCGACGTCCACAACTCCGCGGAGTTGGCGGCTGCCGGAAATTATCCACGGCGTTTCCCCTTGCCGGACTCTGATTGGCGTGGTATGCAGGCCACGTTTTTTGCCGGTTGACCGGAGGTCGGGCCGTGCGCGGTGTCTATGGTGGAGATAATTAAGGGGGCTCGTGTCATGAGCAGGCTCAAACAACTCGCCTTTGTGGGACTGTCGGTATCTTTCGCAGCGACCATAGCCCAAGCAGGGGTTGCCAATTCTGGGTCGCTGTCCGTCGGCACTGCTGTTGCGATGCCGGGAGACACCGGGGTTCAGGTCGTCATCTCGGCCGATACCGTGACCAATGAATTCATCGCCGGCCTGACGGTACTTACGTTCTCGGTCAACTTCGACACCGCCCTCTGCCCCCACCTCACCAACCTGACAGTCGCCCGCGCCGGTCGCATTCCGCTCTCGGCCACGCCGGAGATTTCAGGGAACAGCTGTCCTGGCACCGGCAGCGTCATGTTCAATCTCTCTGATCCCGGCGGCGCAGTCTCTGTACCGGACGGCAGTGGGCCGATCATTACATGGACGTTTGATGTCGGCGGCGGGTCCCCGACCGGGGTATTCCCCCTCACCGTGTCAGGCCTGACTGCCGCTTCCGGCCCGGCGGACGTCTCTATGTCGACGGCGGCAGGGCAGCTGACGATCACGGGGGATCCGACAAACACGCCAACCATTTCTCCGACCTCGACCCCTACCGCTACCCCTTCCAGTACGCCGACATCGACCAACCCTCCGGTTCCTAGCGACACTCCGACCGAGGGTCCATCACCGACACCTACAAACACGCCGTCGATCACACCGACCAGTACTCCGACGAATACGCCGACGGAAACCAACACGCCGACGCAAACCAGCACGCCGACGAACACGCCGACGATCACATCGACGCATACGCCGACGAGCACGCCAACCAGCACCAACACGCCGACGAACACGCCGGTCCCGACGCCGCGCATCGTCACCGGCGCCAGCGCCGGCTCGACCTCAGTCGCGGGAACGGCAGCGCCGAATTCCACGGTCGAGATCCGCACGGTTCCCGGCGGCGAGGTGCTCGGTACGACCATGGCCGGACCAGGCGGTAGCTACAGCCTCACTCTCAACCGCGCGCTGGTCGCAGGCGAAACGATTCGCGCCTTCGATACGACGAACGATCTACCCGGAGCCGACGTCCAGGTCGGCGGCCCGCCAGCACCGATTCCGGCAGTGGGTTGGAGCGGCGCGGCCGCCCTCGTCATCTTCCTATCGATGGGCTTGGTCTGGCGACTGCGTCGAGAGTAATCGCGTAGGTTCAGATCGGTTCTGAACGGGCGGGTGTTCGCATGAACACCCGCCCGTTTTGCATTCGCCGGCCGAGCTTCGCCAGTCGACTTGCGGCGGCGCGACAGATAGACGTCGGTCTTCGCAACGTCGCGGCGGAGGAGACACCAGGTGAACGGCACGCAGACCAACGATCTCAATCTCGTCTGGATGGACTTGGAGATGACGGGCCTCGATCCCGATCGGGATACGATCATCGAGATCGCCACCATCGTCACCGACGGGCAACTCGAGGTGTTGGCAGAGGGCCCGGTACTCGCCATTCACCAGAGCGATGAAGTGCTGGCGTCAATGGATGATTGGAACCGAGAACACCACGGCACCTCCGGTCTCACCGACCGGGTAAAGGCCTCCGAGATCGATCTGGCCGGGGCCGAGCAACACACCCTCGAGTTCGTTCGCCAATTCACGCCGCCGCGCACTTCGCCCCTTTGCGGTAACTCCATCTGGCAGGACCGACGCTTCCTGGCTCGCTACATGCCCACCCTCGAGGCGTACCTGCACTATCGAATCGTCGACGTCAGTAGCATCAAGGAGCTGGCTCGGCGCTGGTACCCAGGCCCATCGTCGATGCCCGAGAAAAGGAAGACTCACCTCGCCCTCGACGACGTGCGCGAGTCAATCGACGAGCTGCGCTTCTATCGGCGCACGCTGTTTCGCTGACGGCCACGCCGCGCGCCATGACCAGCGCCTGCGCATCACCTCCGGATCGGCCGTTGCACCGCCCCGTCCGCCTGGCAGTGCTGCTCTCCGGCGGCGGAACGACACTACAGAATCTCATCGACGAGATTGCCGCCGGTCGCCTCGCGGCGGAGATCGTCGTCGTCATCGCCTCGCGCGGCGACGTCGCCGGTCTCGACCGCGCCCG
>JBGTMF010000089.1:0-2351 GCA_041743795.1 Thermodesulfobacteriota bacterium
TCGCAACCCTGCTCACCTCCCTTTCCGTCGTCGGCGAGGGCCGCGCCCAGTCGGGGTTTACCGCCTTCGAGAGCGGCCCGGTTCGCCCGTTGGCGATCTCCTCTGACGGAGCCCGCTTGTACGCCGCCAACACTCCCGACAACCGCCTCGAGATTCTCGCCGTCGCCGACGGTGTTCTCAGCTCGGTCGGCTCGGTCGCCGTCGGCCTCGAGCCCGTCGCGGTGGCGATGAACGGCGACGGCGAAGTCTGGGTCGTCAATCACCTCTCCGACAGCATCAGCGTCGTCGACGTCGCTGCCTCGCCGCCGCGCGTTACGCGCACCCTCTGGGTCGGCGACGAACCCCGCGACATCGTCTTCGCCGGGCCAGCGCACAACCGCGCCTTCGTCACGACGGCACACCGCGGTCAGAACGTGCCGTACGATCCGCAGTTCACCACGCCTGGCGTCGGGCGCGCCGATGTCTGGGTGTTCGACGCACACGACCCGGGAGCTGGCGCCGGCGGCACGCCGATCAATATCGTCACCCTCTTCGGCGACACGCCGCGCGCTCTCGCGGTGAGCCCGGACGGCAACACTGTCTACGCGGCGATCTTCCACTCGGGTAACCGCACTACGGTGCTCAACGAGGAGCTCGTCTGCAACGGAGGCGAGGATGCCGTCTGCTTCGTCGACGGTATGCGCATGCCGGGCGGCTTGCCGGGTCCGATGACCAACGCGTCCGGCGCGGTACGACCGGAAGTCGGCATGATCGTCGCGTTTGACGAAGCCAGCGGTCAATGGCTGGACGACCGCGGACGCGACTGGAGCCATGCGGTGCGCTTCGACTTACCCGACTACGACGTCTTCGCCATCGACGCCGCCGCCGCGCCGCCGATGGAGGTCGCGCGTTACGCCGGCGTCGGCACCATACTTTTCAACATGGCGACCAACCCCGCGACCGGTCGCGTCTATGTGACCAACACAGACGCGCGCAATGAGGTGCGCTTCGAAGGGCCGGGGACGACCGGCGGCACGACCGTCCGCAGCCGCCTACATCTGGCCCGCGTCACAGTCATCAATCCGCTGAGCGCCACCGTCGAAGCCCATCATTTGAATCCCCACATCGACTACGCGACGGTGCCCAGCCCGGCCGGTGTCGCCGACCGCAGCCTCGCCACACCGTTGGAAATGGCTATCACCGCGGACGGCTCGACGATGTACGTGGCCGCGTTCGGCTCGGCGGCGATCGGCATCATCGACATCGCCGAGTTGGAGGCCGGCACCCGGACGCCCGACGAGAGCGATCGAATCGAACTCAGCGGCGGCGGCCCGGGCGGCTTGGTGCTCGACGAAGACAGGGAGCGCTTGTACGTGTTCACACGTTTCGACAACACCGTCGCGGCGATCGACCTCGCCACGCGAACCGAGGTGCAGCGCCTGCCGCTTCACAATCCCGAACCGAGGGCGATCGTCGCCGGGCGCTCGTTGCTCTACGACGCCCGATTCGGTTCGAGCAACGGCGAGGCGTCCTGTTCGAGCTGTCACGTGTTCGCCGACGTCGACGATCTCGCGTGGGACCTCGGCGATCCAGACGGCGATGTCGTGCACCTGGGGTCGACGACGTTCCATCCGATGAAAGGGCCTATGACCGTGCAGACTCTGCGCGGCCTCGCCAGCCACGGTCCGTTGCACTGGCGCGGCGAGCGCAACGGCGCCGTCGTGCCCGGCGGGAACCACCTCGACGTGCGTGCGGCGTTCTCCCAGTTCAATTCGACCTTCGTCAACCTGCTCGGCCGCGCCAACGAGATCGACGACACCGAGATGGCTGTCTTCACCGACTTTGTTCTGCGTTTGATGCCGCCGCCGAATCCGGTTCTCGCGCTGGACAACTCGCTCAACCCGCAGCAGCAGCGCGGCCGCGATCTGTACTTCGGAACGACGATCACCTGCGCGGCGTGTCACACCCTCGCCCCCGAGCTTAGTTTGTTCGGCACCAATGCAACGCAGTCGATCTCACTCGAGACGCAGGAGTTCAAGACGCCGCAGCTCCGCAGCATGTACCAACGCGTCGGCATGTTCGGCGTTGCGCCTATTCCGATGTTTGGTGGAGCCGACAACACGTCGCACCAGGGCGATCAGATCCGCGGCTTCGGCTACATCCACGACGGCAGCGTCGACACGCTGTTCCGTTTCGTCAGCGCCGGCATCTTCAACCTGCCTGAACACGAGCGGCGCGATCTCGAAGCCTACATGCTCGCGTTCGCCTCCAACCTCGCCGCCGTCGTCGGCCAGCAAGTCACGCTTTCCGCGGGCTCGACCGCGGCCGCGACCGGTCGCCTCGATACGCTCGTTGCGCGCGCGGCCGCTGGG
>JBGTMF010000090.1:0-3748 GCA_041743795.1 Thermodesulfobacteriota bacterium
GTGGCAGCAGCGGCCGCGATCGGTGCGCGTCGTCGGCACCGACCGCGTGCGCCGACTGCTAGGCGGTGCGCGCCGCGCCCGTCCTCGCGTTCGCGTCCGCAAGACCGGTATCGACTGGTTCGCCGTCTCGGCCGAGTTGGAAGCCGAGGGATACGATCTTTCGCCCGAACAGGTCGAGACGTTGCGCCGCTCGACGGCGCGCTTCGTCAAGCTCGGCAATGACTGGGTGTCGAAGGACGCGATCACCGGCTACGACCAGGCCAACGCCTTGCTGGCCGATCTCGGTCTCGATCCGAACGGCGAAGAACAGCGTCTCTCGCTGTGGCAATTGGCGGGCGCGTCACCGGATACCCTCGACCAGTTGCAGCTCCTCGGCGCCGATGACGAAACCCTGGCGGCCGTGCAGCAGCTGCGCGAGAAGATCGAGAATTTTACGGGAACTCCCCAGATCGAGCCTCCCGGTTTGCTCGGCGATACGCTGCGCGATTACCAGAGGCGCGGTTTCGATTTCCTGGTGCACACCAGTTCTCTCGACCTCGGCCCGGTGTTGGCCGACGACATGGGGCTCGGCAAGACACTACAGGCACTGACGTGGTTGCAGTATCAAGTGCTGCAGGATCCGACGGCAGGTCCGACTCTGGTGGTATGCCCGGCGTCGGTGGTTCACGTTTGGAAGCGGGAGGCCGAGCGCTTCACACCCGATCTCAAGGTGCTGATCCTCGGCCGCGGGCGCGAACGTTTCGAGCAGTGGGACGAGATCGAGCAGCACGATTTGATCGTCACCAACTACGCACTGCTGCGGCGCGATGTGGCGCGCTGGCGGGAAGTGCGCCTGCGCGCTTTCATTCTCGACGAGGCGCAGAACGTCAAGAATCCGGACACCGCCGTGGCGCGAGCGGCGCGCGCGCTGAAAGCGCAACACCGCTTGGCGCTCACCGGCACGCCGCTGGAGAACCGCCCCCTCGACGTGTGGAGCATCGTCGCCTGCCTCAACCCGGGGTACCTCGGTAGCCGCACGGAGTTTCAAGAGCGTTTCGGCAACCCCGAGCATCCGGCGTCGGCCTACAAACTCCTCTCGGCCAAGCTGCGGCCGATCCTCTTGCGCCGAACCAAGGACCAGGTCGCGCCCGAATTGCCCGAGCGCATCGAGCAACGGCTCGAGTGCGACCTTACGCCTGGCCAACGCCAGCTCTACATGGCCGAGTTGCGGCACAGTCGGCAGCGGGTGTTCGATATCGCCGACGACGATGACGATTTGCGCCGCAATCGGGTAGCCGTCCTCGCCGCCCTGACGCGTCTGCGCCAAATCTGCTGCCATCCGGCGCTGGTCGGCGGCGACGCCGAACTCGGCTCGGGCAAATTCGAGACCGTCTTCGCCTTGCTCGAATCACTGCTCGCCGAAGGGCACAAGGTCTTGCTGTTCTCCCAGTTCGTTCAGTGCCTCAAACTGCTCGAGGCCGAGCTCACATCACGATCAATGCGCTACCACATGCTGACCGGCTCTACGCGCAACCGCGAGGAGGTCGTCGAAGCGTTCCAGAACGACCCCGATCCCGCGGTATTCTTGATCTCGCTCAAGGCCGGCGGAACCGGATTGAACCTGACCAGCGCTTCGTATGTCATTCTCTTCGATCCGTGGTGGAATCCCGCCGTGGAGGCGCAGGCGATCGACCGAACGCACCGCATCGGCCAGCTGCGTACCGTTTTCGCTTACCGCATGACGACGCGCGGTACCATCGAAGAGAAGATCTGGGAGTTGCAGCAGCGCAAGGCGAAAATGCTCAGCGACGTCCTCAGCGAACAGAGTTTTGCCGGCTCGCTGACCAAGGACGACCTCGCCTATATCCTGCAAGACCCGGACTGACCGCTAGTGTCCTGAGTTGGAAATTCGACGAATCTCTGACTCAGGGCACTCGCCGCGGACCCGGCCTCAGCGCAGCAGGCCGGCCTGTCGGCCGCGCGCCAGGGATTCGACCGCGTCGATGAAGCGGATCGCATCGCGGATCTCGCCGGCGAGTTGGCGGCGTCTCTCGGCAACTGCGTCTTCGGCGGCACCCAGCAGGCCCCGATTGGCGGCGAGCTTCAACGCCGTCGCGAACAGCGCCTTCGAAATCGATTCGGCGCTGCGAATTCGCTTCTGTAGCCGGTACTGCTTGCCCAGGGCCAAGCAGGCTTGCATGAAGCCGCGCTCGTCGGCCGGCGCGACGTCGCCGTACTCGAGGATGTCGGTGACGACGCGGTAGGCTTCGAAAAACGGCCGCAGAATGCGGTGCGCGCTGTACGGTCGGATGCGGCGCACGGTGTCGAACACTTCGTCGGCGCCGCCGGCGATGCGCCCCTCCCACTCGCCGTCGTGCAGGGCGACTTCCGCGCCGAGCTCGCGCTGGTACGCTTCCTTGTCGGCGAAGAAGAATTCGAACTTGAGTAGATCGCGAAGGCGCAGGGTAGCCGCCCAGAATTCGCGTACGGGATCGGTGACGTCTGGTTCGGCGGCGCGCACTAGAGCCAATTCGGCGATCGCTCCGTTGACGAAGAAGTGGCTGATGGTGTTGCGGTAGTAGGCGGCGGCGAGGTGTTGGTCGGGGCCGATCGCGTACACCGCCTGCGGCCCCTCGGTGAAAACGGTGACGACGCCGGAGTCGACCAGGGCGTTCAAGGTGAGCTCGATCAGATCGCGGCAGATCGAGTCCAGGGGTACGGTCGTCGGCAGACCTTTGCGCGAGGCGTAGAGCACCAGCTCTTCGAGCGAAGTGCAGACCTCGTCCAGGGTCAGCGCCCGGTCGCCGTAGCCGAGCAGGGCCATCGTCACCAGCGACGTCGGCGTGATCGGCGTGACGCGATTGATGCGTACCGCCGATTCGAACGCGATCTTTTGCACGCCGAGGTTTCGTTCGTCGGCGTCCGAGACGGCGCCCGGAGTTGGCGGGCCGAGAGCCTCGCGCAGCGAGAGGGGCGCACCGAAACGCACGTGGATGTCGCCGTTCTTGCGGCGCAGGCGGCGAATGAAGGCGACTAGCTATCCAAAGCTCTCTTCCTTCTTCTCCGCGCCGCGCTGTTCGGCGACGTAATCGCCGACGTCGCCGATCTGTTCGTAGGCGATCGATACCGGTACCAGGTGAATGTCCTCACTCTTGCCGCGCCGGTAGGCGTCGACGATGTTGGCGAACAGCCCGAAGCGCGGCGGTAGCAGCTTGCCGGATCGCGAGCGGCCGCCCTCCAGGTACCATTCGAGGGAGAACCGCTTCTCGATCAGGTAGTCGATGTACTGCTGCAGTACGAACTTGTAGAGCGGATTGTCTTTGAAGGTACGGCGGATGAAGAAGATGCCGCTGCGCCGCAGTAGCGAACCGATCGGGAAGAAGTTCATATTGATGCCACCGGCGGTATGGTTCGGTGGATGTCCCGTTTCGTAGAGGATGTACTGCAGCGCCGGGTGATCGAAATTGGACTTGTGCGTCGGCAGGAACACGAGCGGGTGGCGTTGGCCGAGTGCGAAGATCTCCTCGAGCTGCGCGCGGTCGTAGCGGATCTCTTCGTTGTAAGCGCGGGTGTACAGCATGCGGATGAGCTGCGCCGCGAGGTCGATCGTGTACGGGCTGTGCGTCGCGGCAATCTCGTCGAGGTAGCGCGCGGCCTCGCGTTGTATCGCTTCCGGCGGACGGCCGCTGGCGGCGCCGAGTTCGGCGACACCGCCGCGGAAAGCCGGTCGGCTGAGAATGTCTTCGCGCACGAAGCGAGGCACCTTGTA
>JBGTMF010000091.1:0-9920 GCA_041743795.1 Thermodesulfobacteriota bacterium
GCACCCTGCGCGACGCCCTCACCGGCGTCGTCCAACAGGGCACGGCGAGCGCTCTCGCCGGCACCTTTCGGGACAGCGAGGGCGCGGTCGCCGTCGGCGGCAAAACCGGCACGGGCGACAACCGGCATCTGACTTTCAACCGCTGGGGCGAGGTGAAGACCTCGAGCGCGCTCAACCGTACCGCCTCCTTCGCCTTCTTCATCGGCGATCGTTTCTTCGGCGTCATCACGGCGTTCGTCCCGGGACGCGAAGCCGAACAGTACCGATTCACCAGCAGCCTGCCGGTGCGCGTACTGCGGCTGCTCGCGCCGGCGATCAACCCCCACCTGACGGCGCCGGCCACCACCCTGCTGGCCAACGAAACGGCCGACGAGCACGAACTAGTCGACCTTTAACAGTCCGTTGAAAAAGTAGGGCGGTAGCGAAAATGAGAGATTTCGCCCCAGATCAAGGCGCCGAACCGGAGGCAAAGTCGTGACTTTTGTTGAGGATTCGGCAACGCAGAGCTGGGGCGAAAGATCCATTTGCAGCCCGGTCTACTTTTTCAACGGGCTGTTAAGCCATCCGGCCGACTGGCGCTTGGGATCGTCGCTTACTCGACCTGAATGGTGGCCAGGTAGTCGACGATCGCTCCGATCCAGTTGTGAACTTCTTTATCGCCGGCATCGCGGCCGAGTTCGGGGGCCAGGTTGGCACCCCAGACGGGCATGTCCGAATCACCGTGCGCGCGCAGTGTCTTGCGCCCGTCGGTCGACTGGATCACCATCTCGCGCGGGAACTCCCCGCCGAAATCACGCGCCAGGGTCGTCAGGTCGCGCGGCTTCGGCGTCATCAGGGACGAGACGATGCCGTCCCCCTTGCCTTCCAGCCCGTGGCAAGCGCCGCAGTAGCGGCGGTATATCTTATCGCCGCCGCGGGACGCGTCGGCGATCACCTGCTCCTCCGGCCGCTCAGCCGCTGTCGCGCTGCACACGGTCGCAACAGCACAGGTTGCCAACACCAGGTATCGCAGCAAGTTTGCATTCATGCCGTACCCCCTAACATCATTGATGGTGTGACGGCAAAGCGAAGGATGTGCCAAGAGCGAAACGCTGATGAATGGCACGGCAATCGCGCCGTGGCCTCCGATTCGAAAGAAAGCTGCTGCGCGGCCGATCAGTCGATGGATCCACCGACCTGACGCGGCCCGCCGTAGGCGAGGACGCCGAGATCCAGATTTCCAACCGTCAGGTCGCCGCCGACCGCCCAGACGCCGCCCTCGTCGTCGACCCACACCGCGTGGTAGTCGCGCACCTGATCCGTGCTTTCGTCGTCGACGATGCGCCAGCCATCGTCGCCGCGAACCGCCGTCGCGCGGCCGACGCCCGCGGCGACCACAACTCCCTGCTCGCCGGCGAAGACGCCGTTCATCTGCGGGAACTCCGGCGGGCCTGCCGGCGTCACATCGACGAACCCGTCACCATCCAACTCGACGATCGCACCGCCAAAGAATCCACCGACGGCGCTGACGAGTTCGCCTCTACCGTGCAACGTGAAAAGGTTGCGCGTCGTACCCGAGGCGATCGATGTCCAATTCTCGCCGTCGAAACCAAGAATCACGCCGCCACTGCCGACAGCATAGACTTCAGCCGACGAGCGGCCCCACACCTTGAACAGCGACGGAACTCCCGGCGGCGGTCGCAAGCCGGACACGTCCACCTCGCTCCACCCTTCGCCCTCGTTTCGCAACACCAGCGCCCTACCAGATCCCGTGGGCATGGCATCGCCCACCGCCCAGAGGTCGTCAGATGCCGTACCCCAAATGCCGTAGAGCAGGCCAGTCGTCGGCGTTTCGTCCTCGGTAAACTCCTCGCTCTCCGGGTCGAAACGCAAAACCAGGCCGTTCGCACCCGCCATGAAGAAGACGCTGTCGATCGGCGTAACACTGATCCACCAGAGATCGCCGGCGACGCCGGACTCGAGTCGGCGCCAGCTAGTGCCGTTATAACGCAGAATCAGCGGGCCCATGCCGTCGCCAGGGTCGGCGCCGACGGTGATGACGTCAGAGGCAGATGTACCGGAAATCGACAGCAAGGCAGCTGGCAGGCCTTGCAACACCACGCTCATCTCGCCCGGCGTGGGCGTCGGCGTCGGCGTCGGTTCGACGTGGCCGTTCTCGGTACACATGTAGTCGCGCGCGACGCACTCCGGCTCGAGGTGGCAACCGATACAAGTCGCCTTGTCGTTGAAGGGCACAGTGCCATCGGCGTTGACCCACTGCCAGGCCCAGTCGCCGTGTTCCGGGTCGAAGCCCGGCGCCTGCTTGCGCATCGGCCGCCAGCGGATCAGTTCCTCGTCGGTATCGCAGTCGACACCCTCGAACTCCTCCTTGATGATGACTGCGCCGACCGGCAACGGGTTCTCTTCGTCGCGGTAGGCCTGCGCCGACGTCGGATCGGCCCAGACGCGGATCATCACGGCACCGTGCTCGATGCTCAAACGACAGTCGCGCACGATTGAATAGGTGTCGCGGTAATCGGCGGGAAAAATCGGTTCGATCGGGCAGCCGTTGAGGGTCGCATTGACCGCCGCCACCAACTCGTTGATCGCCACCATCCCGTTGTCGTTGAGATCGAAGGCCGGACAATTGCTGATCGGCGCGTTGCCGAGGGCGATGTTGACGCCGCGGATCAGCTCGGCGATGGTGACACGGCCGTCGCCGTCACAGTCACCGGGACACGCCATCGCGGCGGAGGCGCCCACCGCCAACCAAGCGGCGAAACACAGCGCGGCGGCGCGCGCCCAGAGATGAGCGCCGCGCGCCGCCGCGCGATACGAATCAGACGACGTGGAAAGCCCCGGCACTCGGCTCAACGCTCCACCTTGCGCACCCGACCATTGAAGCTGTCGGAGATGAACAGATCGCCGTTCTCGTCGAAGGCGATGCCGAAGGGACGGTTCAGCTTGGCCTCGACGGCGGGACCGCCGTCGCCCGAGTACCCCTTTTCACCGGAACCGGCCACGGTCGAGATGGTCCAGTCGTTGACGTCGATCATGCGCACCCGGTCGTTGTTGGTGTCGGTGAAGTAGATGTTGCCGTCGGGACCGATCTCGACATCCTGCGGGAAATTGAGCGTGGCCTCGATTGCCGGGCCACCGTCACCCGAGTAACCGCGCTCGCCGGTTCCCGCCACTGTCGTCACCGTGCCGGTGAGGAAGTCCTCGCTGGTGAAGGTGATCCGCCGAATGCGGTCATTGTTGGTGTCTGCGAAGTAGATCGCGCCGGCCGCATCGATGGCAATGCCGCCGGTCGGCTCGGGATTGCCGCCGGTGGGGAAGTTGAACTGGGTGGCGAGGGCGGCACCGTCGCCGTTGAAGCCGCGCACCCCACTGCCGGCAACTGTGGCGACCAAGGCCGCACCGCGGTCTTCGGCGTAGTTGTAGAACACGCGGATGCGCTGGTTGCGCTGGTCGACGAGGAACAGGTTGCCGTGCGCGTCGAGGCTGGCACGCGCCGGCTGGTTGGTGCGCGCGTCGAGTGCGGGACCGCCGTCGCCGGCGAAACCTGCACCGGCGCCCATGGTGACGCGGACGCGGCCGTCTTCGCCGCCGATCTCGCGGAATTTGTGATTGTGCCAGGCGACGATCAGGACGTCGCCGTTCGGCATCTCCTGGATGTCGGTCGGGTGGTTGAGATCGACCGTCAGCGGCTCCGCGCCGGCTGGCGTGAGGTCGCTCAGATCGGCCGGACCGTCGCCGACGAAATCAGTTCCCATGATGGTGAGAACGGTGTCATCGGCGAGGATCTCGCGCACCCGGTGGTTGTTCCAGTCGAGGACGATGCGGCGGCCGGAAGGCGTGAACTCCATATCGAACGGCCAGTACAGCGTCGTGTAGAGGCGGTCCTTGCCGTCGCCGTCGAAAGCGCTGAAACCGGTGCCGATATACGTGCAAATACTGTCGACGACGCCTGTGCAGGGCACGATGACCGGGGTCGGCAGCGGCGGCGGTGGTGGAATCGGGCCGGTGCTGATGCCGGTGACGCGGCGGATGCGCTGATTGTGGGTGTCGGCGATATAAAGGGTGCCGTTCGGCGCCAGGCCGATCCCGTACGGTCGGTCGAGCAGGGCCTCGTCCGCCGCGCCCCCGTCGCCGTCGAAACCGCGTGCGCCGGTGCCTGCCAGTGTTTGAATGATGCCGTTCGGCCGGATGACGCGGATTACGTGGTTCATCGTGTCGGCGATATAAATGGTTCCGTTGTCGGCCACCGCGACGTCACTCGGCGTGTTGAGCTGCGCCTCGGTGGCGGGACCGCCGTCGCCGGAGTAGCCGGCCTCGCCGGTGCCGGCGAGGGTGGTGATGATACCGACCGCGTCGATCATGCGGATGCGGTGATTGGCCGTGTCGGCGATGTAGATCTGGTCGCGCCGATCGATGTCGATGCGGCTCGACGGCGCCGCCGCCTGTCCCTTGAGCGCATTGAGCCTGGCCTCGCTGGCCGGACCGCCGTCGCCGGTGAATCCCGGTACTCCGTCGCCACAGATCGTGTGAATGGTGCCGTCGGGCTCGACCAGGCGCAGTCGGAAGTTCGCCTGGTCGGAGATGATGATGTTGCCGCTGCTGTCGACGACGACGGCGCTCGGCAGGTCGAGGAAAGCGCTATTGCCCGGGCCGCCGTCGCCGCCGAACGAGCGCGCGCCGGTGCCGGCGACGTTGGTCACCACGCCGGTACTGAAGACGAGCCGCTTCACCAGGCTGTTGTGCCAGGCGGCGATGATCATGTGACCGTCGCGGTCGAAGAAGACATTGGTCGGGTGGTTGAACTGCGTATAGATGGCGACGCCATCTTGCGCGTCGCCGAGCTCGCCGGTCCCGGCGATGGTCTCAACGACGCCGTCCGGGTCGATCCGGCGGATACGGTGGTTGTTCCAATCGACGAGATAGAGCAGGCCGTCGGGTCCAACCGTAACGTCCTGCGGCAAGTAAAGATGCGTCGCCAAGGCCGGCTCGCCGTCGTCGTTGAGACCGGCCAGGCCGGTGCCGGCCACCGTCGTGATTACGGGAATCGGGCAGCCTTCGAGAGCGGCGGCGACGCCGCGCACCAGGTCGGCGATGCCGACGCGGGTGGGGTCGGAGGTGGCAAACACCGAACAGGCTCGTATCTCTTCGCTACCGAGGGCGATGTTCACGCCGGTGATCAACTCGTTGATCGACACCTGCCCGTCGCCGTCGCAGTCACCGGTGCACGCGGTCGCGGGCGCAAGCGAGACGAACCACGCGATTCCCATTGCCGCTACTCGTACGGCGAGCCACCGCCGAGTCCCCGTAGTCCTCATCATCCCAACCTCCGTCCGCAAACGCGGCGCGCTGCTCTGCATTGTCGAACTCCTGCTACTCGCCGCGGTGACAACTCTCGGCGAATGCCGAGATGCGGAAGCGCGTCGGCCTTCGCATCTGTGAGAAAACTGCAAGACAACTATCCGATCGGCGCCTGCCGAGCAAGATTGATGAGCCCCGGTAAATTGCCGGATTTGCTGCGCGCTCCCGCGCACGCTCCAGCCTCTCAACCCATTTCCCGCGTATTCGCGCGGTGCGGCATTTGGGCCACTCTTGCGCGGCGCAACAACCGCGTATTCCCGGCGAGGGAACTTGCCCTCACCGCGGCGAGACACCTGCGTCAACACAAAAAAACGGCGATTCACTCCATGCCGGGAGTCGGTGTCGCTGCAACGGGGGTGGGGGTCGGCGTTGAACCGGCGTCCGGAAGGTCGGGAATTCGCGTCGACGTGAGTATGACGCGTACCGACTCTTGCACCGCCACGCCGTCCCCGTCGGTCAACGTGACGTGCAAGTTGGCTTCGCGATCCTCGAACTCGAAGAACGGTCCAGCCACACCGAAAGTGAACCGCGGCAACGTTCTTTGTTGGAATCCGTCAGCCCGCGGTTGCAAGAAAACTCCCGCTATAGCGTAGTCGAACAGCAGACCGCGCGTGGCGCTGGCGATGCGGGCGTGCACGCGCACCGGCTTTGCCGTATTCACGCAGCGCGTCTCTACATTAAATTGTACACTCGCCCCTTGCTGCGCAAACACGTTCATCCGCAGCATGTCGCAGTTCTGCAGACGGCCAAAACTTCCGTCCGTGTTGCGTCCAGTATAAAGCACGAGACCTTGCGGACACGGCGCGTCGGGTTCGACCACGCGCAGAGTCGGCTCCCCCACACAGCAATCCTCTGCGGCCGGCAGCAATTCCACCGTGCACCCGGTCGCCGGATCGCAGCTCGGAATCGAGCAGTCGTCGAGCGGTGTCACCCGAAAGATCAATTCGCCCGTCGCCGGCTGCTCGGCGTCGTCCTCGCAGGAGAACGGAATATAGAAAGGTCCAATCTGATCTTGCGTAGGCGTCCAGTTGACGCTCAGCGACTGCGGGTCGTATGCCGCTCCGTCCGGCAGATCGGACACCTGGCAGTCCAGCTCACGCTCCTCCGGATCGCGCACCGGCAACGGCAAACGCACTTCGAAGCCCGGGAACGTCCGGTAGATCGGCACCGCTTCGACGACTGGCGGCAGGTTCGGCGTCGCTGTCGGCGTCGCTGTCGCGGTCTCTGTCGGTGTCTCGCTCGCCTCGGGCGTCGCGCTGGCCTCCGGGCTAGGGCATGCCGCGAGAGCCGCGCCGACCGCCGCCAGCAATTCGTTGATATCGACGCGCAAGTTACCGTTGCGATCGAAGGAAGGACAATCGGCGAGGGGCCGTTCACCGAGGGCGATATTGACGCCGACGATCAGCTCGCCGACGGTGACCCGCCCGCTGCCGTCGCAATCGCCGACACACTGGGCGGCGACCGTCTCGCCGGCGAGCACCATGGCTACCAACATGGCGAGCAGCGCCATCGCTCGAGGGAGTAGCGAGCGACTCGGCGCGCAATGAAGAGACCGACTCATACGACCACACGCTAACCGAGGCGGCGCGACAAGTCACCCGGCGTGCGGTGGCGCGCCGGCCGGCAGGCGAGTAGAGTTCGAACTGGCCCAAGCAGCAAAGACCTCGGTTTGGCGAAAAGCGAGAGGAGTCGAGAATGAAGTACGACACGGAAATCAACGACCAGTTCCTGGCAACCCGGTTCGGCCGACGGCAACTTCTCGTCGGCGCCGGCGTCCTCGCGGCCGGCGCCGGTATCGCCGCCGCCGCCGAGCACGACCACGCCCACGAGCACGGCAAGGAACACAAGTACTTCAAGGCCGAGCGCTATCCGCGGCGCGCCGACCTCGTCGCCGCCACCAACGAATGCATCAGTAAGGGCGTTCAGTGCCTCAGCCACTGTATGGAGACGTTCCTCGCCGGCGACACGACGATGGCCGAGTGCGCTTTCGCCGTCGACCAGATGCTGGCCGTCTGCAACGCGATGTATCACCTAGCCGCCAACGACTCGCCGCAATTGGCGGAGATGGCGCGGGCCTGCATCGCCGTTTGCGACCACTGTGAAAAGGAGTGCCGCAAGCACGAGCAGCATCAGCCCGAATGCCGCGCCTGCGCCGACGCTTGCGCCGCGCTCATCATCGAAGCGAAGAAGGTGATCGCCTGAGCTAACAGTCCGTTGAAAAGCAGACGCGCAAGCGAAAATGAGGATTTCGGCGGCAGGGCAAGCCGCGAAACCGGAGGCAAAGTCGTGACTTTTGTTGAGGATTTCGCAACGCAGCCATGACGCCGAAAGACCATTTGCAGCGCGTGTCCTGTTTTTCAACGGGCTGCTGACTAAGAGCGAACGTCCGACGAACCTTTGCGCAGAGGCCCGCCATGTCCGCCGCCGCCGACCAGGAACAGAGCGTCATCGTCGAAGCGTCGCAGCAAGCCTGCTTCGACGTCATCACCGATTTCCCCTCGTACCCGCAGTGGAACAGCGCTCTGCGATCGGCGCGAGTCGAGAAAGTGAGCCGGGGGCTCGCCAAGCAGGTGTCCTTCGAACTCGACGCCCGCGTCAAGACGCTCCGCTACGTTCTCGAATATCACTACAAAAAACCGCGAGAGCTGACCTGGACTTCAGTCGAGGGCGACGTCAACTCCATCACCGGCAGTTACCACTTCGAGAAACTGGACACCGACCGCACGCGCGCCACTTGCAGGCAGCAGATCGATCTCGGATTCTGGCTGCCAGGTCCGATTCGCCGGATCGCCGAAAACTCGGCCCTGAAACAGGCGCTGGCCGAGTTCAAGGCCGAAGTGGAGCGCCGCGCCAACGGCAACAAGAAGCCGTCGAAGCGCTGATCGGCGGGCTCACTTGTGCTTCTTCGCGGCGACTTTGGTGGCCGTCGCCTTCTTCCTTGCGCCTCGCGCAGCGGCCGCCGGCTTTGCCGTCGCCTTGCGGCTCGCCGCCTTCTTCGCGATCGGCTTCTTCGCCGCCGTCTTCTTCGGCGCCGCCTTCTTCGCCAGCGGCTTGGCCGATCCCTTGGCCGGCGCCGCCGTGCCGGTCGCGGGCTTCTTCCCCACTGGTTTGGCTGCGGCCTTTGTCGCGGCGGGCTTGCTCGGCGCCGCTTTCTTCGCCGCGGCGGGATTGCTCGGCGGAGCGGCCTTGGCGGGAGGCAGGGCTCGAGCCGGCACCATCCGATTGAACTGGTACTTGATCTTACTCGCCAGCTGTCCGAACAGCATGTTCAACCGGTCGGGGTCGTAGCGGCGCAACGCCTCGTCGAGGCGGTTGCGATGATCCTCGAGGTACGTGATCAGGTACTCGCGCGCCTGCACCTGGACGCGATCAGGGACACGTCGACGGGATTCGACGATGCGAACTATCTCCCGCAGTATGCTCTTGTCTTCAGGTTGCGTCACCACCCCACCCCTCGAGCGCAATAGAAGATAGCACGGCAGTCGGAGTCTGCAACCCGGAGTTTCTCATCCCTGGCTCGGCGGCACCGTCGGACTAGGCGCCACTCCGGCCGACGGCGCCGGCCGAACATCGATCTCTCCGTCGTTTCCGCAAGCCGCCAGCCCCACCACACCTACCAAAAGCCAAGCGACGGCTGCGGTCTTGATGATCTTGTCCTGTCCCCACATGTCGCCTCCGATTCGTTCCCCTTGTCACTCGGCCAACTGCCCACCGACGAGATCTGAGACGCCGATGCCCCGAGTGATTGTGGAAGCGTTACTCGGCAAATCCAACGCTGTCAAAGGCCTGCCCTCACGCCGTGCGCACGGGCCCGGCGCTCGCTGCCACCGCTTCGCTCAAATCGCCGGGGTCCAAGCGGGCATTTCCCAGACGCGCGGAGATTGCGGAGCGAACGGCGGCAGGCTGCAGCGGCTGCGACCAGGTGACGCCGAGGCGGATCTGCAGGTCGCTGTGACGGAACAGGTCGGCGAGCAGGTCGAACCCTCCTCCCGCCGGCAGAGCCAGGTCGATCAAGACGTATTCCGGTCGGACCAGCGAGATCAGGTCGAGGGCCTGGCGCGCGTCGAATGCGACCGCCGTCGAACAGCGAGACTGGCCGAAGATCTCGCGCAACCGGTTCATCGCGTCGAGCGACTCGCCAACGGTCAAAACCCGGCGCAGCCGGGGGTAGGCGGCCAGCAGATAGGGGGCACACACCCTGGGGTCGAAGGGCACCGGAAACACGTCGGCGGCCGCAAAAATCCTCCCGGCGTCGGGCCGAGCGGCATAGAGCAGTGCTCGCGCCGCGTGCTTGCCCGATGCCAGCGCAGGCAGCGCCGCCAACACCTCGGAGCCGCCCGCGAGGAGGTTGACGGCCAACAGCATCTGGCCTCCGTGCGCGATATCCAGATCGCCGCCGTCGCGGTACTGCCATTCGCGTTCAGTAGCCAGCTGGCGCACGGCCTGGCACCGCTCGTCGCCGTCGTCGATCTGCACCAGCAAGCGGCGGCGGGTAGCGCTCTCCTGAATGACCCAGATATCGCCGCCATCACGCGGCGGCGGCGCCACCGGCAGCGCCTCGG
>JBGTMF010000092.1:0-2409 GCA_041743795.1 Thermodesulfobacteriota bacterium
ATACGCCTACGACGCGGCGGGACGGCTGGCGGAAGTGACGGTCGACGCGAGCGTGGCCGCGACCTACCACTACGACGCCAACGGCAACCGCACGGCGCACGACGGCCCCGGCGGAACGCCGATCGCCACCGCCGAGTACGATGCCCAGGACCGACTGCGGGAATACGGCACGACCGTCTACGAATATACGGAGAGCGGCGAGCTGCAGAGCAAGACCGCCGGCATGGACACCACCACCTACACTTACGACGCCCTCGGCAACCTGCGCCACTTCGAAGGCCCGGGAGGCACGCCGGAGATCGAATACCTGGTCGACGGCCGCAACCGCCGCATCGGCAAGAAGCTGAACGGAGTGCTGGTAAAGCAGTGGCTCTACCAGGACCAACTCAACCCGATCACGGAAACCGACGCGGCAGGGAACGTCACGCAGTTCGTGTACGGATCGAAGGCGAACGTACCGGACTACATGGTTCGTTACGATTCGGGCGGCACCGAGATTGGCACCTATCGCATCCTCTCCGACCACCTCGGTAGCGTGCGATTGGTGATCGACACGAGTGACGGAACGATCGTGCAGAGAATTGACTACGACGAGTTCGGGGTCGTGCTGAGCGACACGATCCTTGGTTTTCAACCTTTCGGGTACGCCGGTGGGATCTGGGATGCCGACACCGGCCTGGTGCGATTCGGGGCGCGGGATTATGATCCCATCATCGGCCGCTGGACGGCGAAGGACCCGATTCGGTTTGGGGGCGGGGGTACGAATCTTTATGGGTACGTAGTGAATGATCCGATCAACGGCCTGGATTCTAACGGCCTGTGGCGCAATCCGCAGGGCATCTATGATGAGGCACTCCGCCTTGCTCAACAAAGTGGCCTGCCCGGACCGCATAACGGTCTTCAGGATGCGTACCGGCACTGCCTCGCCAGCTGTATGATGACAAGGGAAAATGGTGATTTGACCTCTCGGTTCCTCGGCTGGCTCAACGAGAAGTATGGCGACTGCGCTCACAATCAGGCGAGCGGCGAAAGGCTCATGGACGATTTCAACAACATGCAGGGTCGCCAACATGGGCAAATCGCCCAGAGTTCTCAGGATTGTCAAGACGCCTGTATCAACGCGGCGACCAGCGGTAGCCTGCAGACGTACACGTCTGGCACGACAGCGGGTTACTGGTACTGAGCCTGCGTTCGGTCATGGTTCGTCGCGCAACGGTACCCCGTCTGCTTGTCTGTATACTGGTACTAAACGTATGTGCTGGAAGCTGCGACCGTTCACCGACCTCATTCTCTGAAGTCCCCGACACTCGTACTGCGCTCATCGGCGGACTCATGAGCTACCAAAGCGTGGCCCATGTGCGACGGGCGCTTGCCGCGCCTTCGTGGGAGGTTGTTGAGGACAGCCATCTCGGTGCAAACGACCGGAGGCCTCGCTTTGATATTTACACGGTTTGTCTAAAGGGATTCGTTCACCTTGGGCAGGAAGGGGAGCTGTCCCTGCACTTTTTCAACGACAGGCTGATGGAATCGCGATTCTTCCCAAACGACGTCGATGCATTTCTAGCAGCACTTGCCAACGCAGGGGTGGATCTCAGGAAACAATCCGAAGCGACGGCTCCGCCTCACACGCGACTTTGGACCGCGATGGACTACGAGAAACGCAAGTACGTCGGATGGGAAGATGTGCGTCTTGCCGACGAGATGAAGTACTGGATAAAGCGCTACGCCTGATTGGATCCAACCGGTGGAGCCTGCGCTACGGAGCAGTTCTCGGGTAACTGTCCCGGCTCGGCAAGTGGCGACGTGCAGCGGATGAGCCAATTTCCTGATCCGCGGTGGGGTATGCAGGTTCCGCGCGTACGCTCGGAGACCGAGGCCCCGTCGGGGCTGACGGTCATTGTCGAGAACGACCGGGAGGTCGACGATCCGGAAGATCCGACGACGTTCACCGGCACGACGACCTTCAACGACACCGACACGTTCACGTCGACGTTCACCAAGGGCCCGCCGGCAACTCTGGCGACGGCGTCGCCGGAGGAACGCGAGACGCTTTCGACGCTAGACGCGCAGGGGCGGGTGACGCGGGTGCAGGTGGTTGGTGGCACGCCGGCGCTGTATCCGATCCGCCGCGAGTACGACACCCGCGGGCGGCTGGAGTCCGTCAAACACGGTCCCGACCCGAGCGGCGGCGTGGAATCGCCCGAAACGAGGGAAACGACCTTCGTGTACAAGGACACCATGGACAACCAGAACGGACTCCTCGACAAGGTCATCGATCCTGAAGGCCGCGAGATCGAGTTCGGTTATGACGATGCCGGCCGTGTGACGGAGCAGAGTTTCATCACCGCCGGCCGGGAGGTGGCGTTCGCCTACGACCCGAACGGCAACCTCACCGCACTCGACGTGCCG
>JBGTMF010000093.1:0-15783 GCA_041743795.1 Thermodesulfobacteriota bacterium
GCCGGCGGACGCGCGGCACCTGCCGTCTTCGACGTCACCGACTTCGGCGCGGTGCGCGCCGGGATCGCCGCTGCCGAGAGCACCCTCGGACCGCTGGCGATTCTCGTCAACAACGCCGGCGTCCCGGCGGGCATGGATCTCTGCAAATTTCTCGACAGCGAGCCGGCCGATTGGCGACGGTATGTCGACCTCAACCTGTACGGCGTCATGAACTGCTGCCGGGCCACGGTGGGCGCGATGTGCGAGCGCGGCTGGGGACGTGTCATCACCATTTCGTCGGCAGCCGCGATCATGGGACTCAATCTAGGCGTCGCTCCCTACGCGGCAGGCAAGGGCGGCGCATTGTCGTTCATACGCCACCTCGCGATGGAGACAGCATCGCGCGGCGTCACCGCCAATTCCATCGCCATTGGACTCATCAACAACCAAACCGATGCGGCGATGACGGCCGCGCTGGCGAAGTCCATTCCCACCCGCCGCCTCGGCGAGCCGGAGGACGTCGCCGCGCTCTGCGTCTATCTGGCGTCGGAGGAAGCGAGTTGGATGACTGGTCAGACCCTCAACCTCAACGGCGGTAGCCCCAATTCCTGATGCGGGCTGCAATGCCTGCCAGTCGTTCGTGTAGCGTCATGCGCCCGCGGTCAGGGGGAGCGCGGAGAAGCCGCGGACGTTGACGGAGTGGACACGAACGGCTCCCTCTTCACGTACCTCGAACGCGGGGAAACGGGTGCGGAATTCCTCGAGCGATACGCGCGTTTCCAGGCGCGCCAGCGAAGCGCCGAGACAGAAGTGGGCGCCGTGGCCGAAGGACAGCATCTCTGTTTGGTTGCGGCGCACGTCGTAGCGGTCCGCGTTCTCGAACACCGCCGCGTCGCGATTGGCCGAGCCGATGAGGAGCAGAACGCGGGCGTCGCGCGGGATGCGCGTACCCTGCACTACCAATTCGCTGACAGCCGTGCGGGCGATGATCTGCGTCGAGTTGTCGTAGCGCAGGGTCTCTTCGATCCAGCCAGGGATCAGACTTGGGTCGGCTGCAACCAGTTGCCGTTGCTCGGGGTTGCGCCACAACCAATAGATGCAGTTGGCAATCAACTTGGTCGTCGTCTCGTTGCCGGCGACGATCATCAGGTTGCAGAAGGCGATGATCTCGTCGTCGGTCAGTTTCTCACCGTCCAGTTCGGCGTCGAACAGTGCGCTCACGAGGTCCGATCCCGGCTGCTTGCGTCTCTGCGCGATCAGATCGGCGAAGTAGCTGCGCAGCTTGAAAAACCCCTCGACACCTTCGGGAGGGACATCCTGCACCCCGTCCTCGCGGTGCAGCATCGCATCGGCCCAACCGCGCAGTGCGTCGCGTTCTTCGCGCGGCACCACCAACAACTCACTGATCACATCCATAGGCAGTCGCGCGGCGAACTCGGCGACGACGTCGATTTCCCCCCGCTCGCGCAGCGGATCGAGATACTCCGCCGCCAGGACCCGAATCCTCGGCTCGAGCTGCGCCACCCGGCGCGGCGTGAATCCGCGCGACACCAGGTTGCGCATGCGCGTGTGGCGCGGCGCGTCCATGGCGAGAAAGGACGATGCGAACTCGGCGTGTGGACCGGTCGCTGCCGGGTCGAGAGTGACGCCGAAGGCGTTCGACAAACGCGCCGTGTCCTTGAAACCAGCCAGCACGTCGCGGTGATGCGACAGGGCGAAGAATCCGACCTCGGCATTGTGATAGACCGGCGCCGTCGCTCGTAATCGCGCGTAGATCGGATACGGGTCTTCGTGAAACTCGTAGCGATAGGGGTTGAATTCGATACCGGCGGCGGCGCTCATCCCCGCCCTTCCTCGGCGCATAGTTCGCGGCACAAGGTGCGCTTGAGAATCTCCAGCCCGGCCCGCGGGGGTCGCGCGCCGGCGCCCTCGATGAATCTCATCGACGCGAGACCGGAGAGCACCGAAAGGGTGTAGCGCTGCAACTCGCCGCGGCGTCGTCGAGACATGCGCGCATCGCCGAAGACTTCGCCCCACGTACAATCGAGGGCGGCCGTCATCGCCGCCCGCCACGGCTCCGGCAGCGCCTCGGATTGCCCGGCGTAATGCAGGAGGATCTCCAGCGTCGAACGGTAGTGCGCGCTGTCGAAGTGGCACCAAGCGCGATCGACGAAATCGGCGACGCGTTTCTCGAACGGTTGGCTGGCGTCGATAACCGCGACGCGGGCTGCGAAGCGGGCGAACGAATCCTCGAGTACCGCCGCCAGAGTGCCGTCCTTGCCGCCGAAGTGATGTTGCACGGCACCCCAGGTAACCCCCGCCCGCTGGCTGATCTCGCTGGCCGTCGTCCGCTGTAAGCCGACGTCGGTGATTGCTTCGTTGACCGCGGCAATGATCTTGGCGCGCGTCTCCGCTGTGCGGTCCGCGTGCGAGCGCCGCTGCCGCCGTCCCGTCTGCTGGACATGTACCTTGGCCACGCGGCGGACCATACGCCAGCATTTACATTGCGCGCAATAGGTAAATGGATTAAGAGGAGCCTGCGGCCGGGGGTAGCGACGCGCGGCCATGGAGGAATCGGGATGATTGATGCAACACTGGCGTACGATCCGTACTCGTATGAGATCGACGAGGATCCGTATCCCGTATACCGCCGGATGCGCGACGAAGAGCCGGCGTACTACAACGCGGAACTCGACTTCTTCGCCTTCACCCGGTTTCAGGACAATCTCGACGCCTTTGTCGACCACCAGACCTACAGCTCCGCTTACGGGACGAGCCTGGAGTTCATGGACGGGCGCAAGGACGACACCGGCTTGATCATCTTCATGGATCCGCCGCGCCACAACCGTTATCGCGCGCTGGTCAGCAAGACCTTTACCCCGCGCCAGATCCAGGAGCTGGCGGTCGATATCCGGCGCATGGCCGTGGCGTATCTCGACGCTCTGGTCGGCCGCGATCGCTTCGACGTCGTGCGTGAGTTCACGGCGCGCCTGCCGATGGACGTCATTTCGTCGATGCTCGGCATTCCGCAGGCGGATCGACGTTGGGTACAGGAGGGGTCGAACGCGATCCTCCACCGCGAACCGGGCAACCCGATGCCGACGAAAGAAGCTCTCGCCGCCTCGGATCAGGTGATGAGATACGTCCAATCGCAGATCGAAGAGCGCCGCGCGCAACCGCGCGACGACATGCTGACGCGTCTAACCCAGGTCGAAGTTGAGGAAGACGGAGTGACCAGCCGCTTGTCCGATGCGGACATTCGCGCGTTCTTCCTGCTGCTCTCGACGGCCGGCAACGAGACGGTGACCAAGCTTCTGGCGACGGCCTACTTCGAATTGGCGCGCAATCCCGATCAGCGGCGGCAACTGACCGAGGATCCGTCGCTGATCCCCAACGCGGTCGAGGAGACGCTGCGTTTCGATCCGCCGTCGCAATACCAGGGGCGGGTGACGACCCGTGCGGTGGAGGTACACGGCGTGAAAATACCCGCCGAGGCGCGGGTGCTGTTGATCAACGGCGCCAGCGGCCGCGACGAACGTCAGTTTCCCGCACCAGACCGCTTCGATGTCCGCCGCAAGATGGAACTGCACCTCGGTTTCGGCCACGGCCGCCACTTTTGCCTCGGCGCGTCGCTGGCGCGGCTCGAGTCGCGCATCGCCATCGAGGAACTCCTCGCGCGCTTCCCCGATTACGAAGCGCCGGCCGACGGCATCGAGCGCATGCACTCGAGCAACGTCCGCGGTCTCGCCGGCTTGGTCCTCGAACCAGTCCTGCCGGGGTAAAGCCAGCTCCTGAGAACAGGTGCTTACTTTTTTAACGCGCTGGCAAAGGAGTAAGACGTGCGAATCGAGTTTTTCGCGTATGACGGCTCGCTGAACGAACAAGCCGAGCTGCCGGTCGAGTGATGGTGGATCCTCTCACGCCTGTGGAAGAACGAGTCGAGTTCTGGTTCGAATTCGCCAGCACCTATTCCTACCCCGCGGCGATGCGGATCGAGGCCGCCGCCGCCGCACGCGGTGTGAACGTGGAGTGGCGGCCGTTTCTCCTCGGTCCGATTTTCCAATCGCAGGGTTGGGGCGATTCGCCGTTCAATATCTACCCGCTGAAGGGAGCGTACATGTGGCGCGACCTGGAGCGAATCTGCCGAAACCAGGGGATCGACCTGCGGCGCCCGTCGCAGTTCCCGCGCAGCGGCTTGCTCGCAGCCCGCGTCACCTGCCTGTTCGCCCAAGAACCGTGGATCCCCGCCTTCGTTCGCGAGGTCTATTGCGCCAACTTCACGCGCGATCGCGATATCTCCGATCCGGCCGTCGTCGGCGAATGCCTGTCTGCCGTGGGTGTTGACGCAGCGCAGGCGCTGGCGGCCGGACAAACGGCCGACGCCAAGTCACGATTGCGGGCACAAACAGAAGAAGCCATCCGGCGGTCGATTTTCGGCGCGCCGTCGTTCACCGTCGGCGGAGAGCTTTTCTGGGGCAACGACCGCCTCGAGGACGCTTTGCAATGGACGTCGACGGGCTGTCCGTAGGACTCCTGCACGTTCCCATCGGCCACTCGACGCGAGCCCTCTACAACGGTTCGATACAGCTGGCATCGTCGTTTGTCGGCCGGTTCACCAGCGTCGATACCTCGTATGCTTCCATCCGATCGGCGGGAAAGGGCTGTAGTAGCTCGACGAGTTGCGCGCCTGCGCACGGCTTCGGGTCGAGCCAAGCCGCGTAATCCTTGCGCGTCAGGATGACCGGCATGCGATTGTGGATCGGCGCCAGCAGCGAGTTCGGCTCGGTCGTCAGAATCGCGCACGACTCGATCGCCATGCCCGCCGGCGGCTGCCAGGTTTCCCACAGCCCGGCGAATGCGAACGGCGCCCCGTTCTTCATTCGCATGTACATCGGCGTTTTGGGCGCGCTCTTGCCCTTCCATTCGTAGAAGCCGTCGGCCAGCACCAAACACCGGCGCTGGCGCAGGGCTGCCCGAAAACTCGGCTTCTCGGCGGCGGTTTCGGCCCGCGCATTGATCAATCTGTTGCCGATCGAAGGATCCTTGGCCCAGCGCGGGATCAATCCCCAGTGAAACATTTCGAGCCGGCGCGCGCCGCGGTTGACGACGACCGCGACGTCTCCGCCCGGGGCAATATTGAACCTGGGCTCCAGTGCAGCAGGGACTTCGACGAGATCGAACTCCTCCACCAAGACCTCGGGTGATGTCGTCAGGGTAAAGCGGCCGCACATGCGGCGGCGATAATAGCCGACGGCGAGGTGGAAAGGGTAGCCCGCACTTCGCCGCTCCTGTTGCCCAACGCCTGTCGCGGCGTCTGAAGATCCTGGTCAACCGCCGACCGCCTCGGATAGAGTGCCGTGATGCGTAAGAGCGTCCGCTGGGTACTGGGCGGTACATTGGCGGCCGTCGCCATGGGCGGCGTGCTCTTGCTCAGCCCGCAGCTGCAGTTCCTATTGGGCGGCTCCTTTGTGAACCTCGGTTTCCGGCTGCAGGATCACCTCCACGCATACGACCTGAAGCGGGCCCACCCGGGCTCTCCGCGCGAGATCTGGGAAGAACTCCTCGAACACAACGCGATGGCGGCAACCGTGCGCGATCTCTTCCCGCGTTCCACCGAGCACCCCATCGTCGCCATTCTCGCTTGCATGGATGCGCGCATCGATACTGCCGAGTTGGTCGGCGATACGCGCCACTATTACTACGTCGTGCGAACTGCCGGTTCGCTGTTGTCGCCGCTCGAGCAGGAGATGATGGAGCTGGCGGTCTTGAACGGAGTTCGCGTCATTGTCCTGACCACCCATACCGATTGCGCCGCGGAGGCGGTGGCGGCCTCTGCGGAGAAGCGCGATCGCTTTCCGGAGATCGTTTCGATGCTGGACCGACGAGAGGCGCTGATCGAGGCCTTCAAGTCCCGTCCGATCATTCACGCTGCCATCGCGCGCGGCGAGCTGGAGATCCATCGCGCGCGAATCGACACCGAAACGGCCCGCTTGATCCCGGAAGATCTCCATCCTGCCCGATGAGGTTGGGCGTCCGCCGCGCCCCGGAGCACTCGGTACTTTCGGTGGGCGATGCTTGAGGCTCGGCACAGTGATTGATACGCAGCGCCGCATGCGCAGCTTTCGCAAAGTACTCTCGCTCCGCGTCAATTCGCGGATGGACTTCGTCAACATCACTCCGGACGTCGAGGCGGCGTTGGCACAGAGTGGCATCCGCGACGGACTCTGTCTGGTGAATTCGATGCACATCACGTCGAGCGTCTTCATCAACGACGACGAGACGGGCTTGCACGAGGATTACGCACGCTGGCTCGAGCAACTGGCTCCATACGACCCGAGCCCCGAGCGCTATCACCACAACCGCACCGGCGAGGACAACGGAGACGCCCACCACAAGCGCCAGGTCATGGGTCGCGAGGTGGTCGTCGCCGTCACCGATGGCCAACTCGATTTCGGCACCTGGGAACAGATCTTCTACGGTGAGTTCGACGGCATGCGAGACAAGCGGGTGCTGATCAAAATCATCGGCGCTTGAGATTTGCCGGGCATGGTTCTCCGCATCAGACCGCACCAGCGGTCGGAATTCCTTGACATATTGTCATAGGTGATGCCAGAAGTCGTGTAGTGGGTGGCGACGTTAGCGAGAGTCGGCGCCGCCGATCCGGGATCCGCGGCGGACTGCGCGTTCGGCCTCGTGGATATTTCCCAACGAGGAGAAGCCATGAACACGACGTCGCCCCGCCATCGATCGACAATCCGCCTCGCCGGCTTGTCCTGCTTGCTCGCGGCGTCGCTCGGCGCGGTTCCATCGAGCGCTACACCGCCGCCGTGGCAGCGCACTGAGATCCGCCAGCCGTGCGCCAACGCCGACCCATTCCGGCAGCCGTTCTTCGGCGAGACGCACATCCACACCGCATTCTCCTCGGACGCCGTCTTTGCGGGAACGCGCGAAGAACCGCGGGGCGCCTACAGCTTCGCCAAGGGCGACGCGATCGGACTGGCGCCCTATGATGCGCTGGGGCAACCGACGAGGACGGCGCAACTGCGTCGGCCGCTCGACTTCGCCGCCGTCACGGACCACGCCGAGCAGTTTGGCGAGATCCTGATCTGCCTGACACCGGGGCTGCCCGCTTACGATTCGAGCGAATGCGTCTCCGCACGCAACCAGCTGCAAACATCCCCGCCGCTCCTGCCAAGCATCCTGCCGCCGATCCCGGTGATCCAGTTCCTCCTCGGCTACGGCGCTCTCGTACCGCCGGAGCGCTTCGATTGGTGCGGCGAGGATGGTGTCGAATGCCTGGCACAAGCGTCGCTCGTGTGGGACGAGACACGGGCCGCCGCCGAGCAACACTACGATCGCTCCGCAGGCTGCTCGTTCACGACATTCGTCGGTTACGAATGGAGCGGTCAGCCCAACGGCAACAACCTTCATCGCAACGTCATCTTTCGCAACGAGGTCGTGCCAGAACTGCCGACCAGCTACATGGAAGAGTACACGGTGCAGGGGTTATGGGCGGCGCTGCGCTCGCAATGTCTCGAGGGATTACCCGGTTGCGATGCACTCACCATCCCGCACAACCCAAACGCCAGCGGCGGGCTGATGTTCGCGCCGGTCGGAGAAGGCGGTGCCCCCATCACCGCCGAGGAGGCAGCGCTGCGCAGCGGCATCGAGCCGATTGTCGAGATGAACCAACACAAGGGCGACTCCGAGTGCCGCACCGGCGTCGGCGGCAGCACGGACGAGGAGTGCGGCTTCGAGAAGCTCAATCGCCTGCAACTGTTCTCGCCCGTCTCGAATCCGAACCAGACCTTTCCGCCGCTGAACTACGTGCGCAACGCCGCCAAGCAGGGGCTCGTTGAAGAACAGCGCATGGGCGTCAATCCGTTCAAGATCGGCTTCATCGGCAGCACCGACGGCCACAACGCGACTCCCGGCAGCACCGAGGAGGCCGACTTCGGTGACTTCGGCCATCTCGGACTGCGCGATCACGCAACGCCGGTGTTCATGGTACAGCGCGTGACACCGGCCGGCATCGAAGCGACGCCCGGCGGCCTCGCCGTGATCTGGGCCGAGGAGAACTCGCGCGACGCGTTGTTCGCCGCCATGCGGCGGCGCGAAGTATACGGAACCAGCGGCACGCGTCCCATCCTGCGTTTCTTCGCCGGTCGCGAAGCGGGCCTGCGCTGTGGCGACCCTAACTTCGTCGAGAAAGCCTACGCGGGCGGAGTGCCCATGGGCGCCGAGATCGGCCCGGTGCGCGGCAGCCGCAGCCCGCGCTTCGGAGTGCTGGCATTTCGCGACGTCGGTACGCCGGGCGCTCCAGGGGCACCGCTGCAACGCCTGCAAATTGTCAAAGGATGGGTCGACACCGCCGGAGAGTCGCACGAGAAGGTGTTCGAAGTCGCCGGGGCGGCGACCGATGCTTCCGTCAATACGGACACCTGCGAGACCTCGGGCGCCGGCTTCGATTCGTTGTGCTCCGTGTGGCACGACCCGGAGTTCGACGCCTCGCAGCGCGCCTTCTACTACGCCAGGCTGCTCGAGAATCCGACCTGTCGCTGGAGCACCTATCTCTGCAATGCCCAGGGCATCGATTGCGACAGCCCGGCCTCCGTGCCGGCGGAGTGGGCCGAGTGCTGCAGTCCACTGGTGGCGAAGACGATCCAAGAGCGCGCCTGGTCGTCGCCAATCTGGTACCGCCCCGAGGGATTGGCGCGCTTGACCGGTGCCATCCGACAGCGCGGCGCGGCCGGTCGGGTTCTCAGTCTAAACCTACGCACCGGTGCCGGCGGCTCGATCAACCCGGCGGCGCAGGACCTCACCCTCGCACTGCGGGACGACGATGAGGTGTACAGCGTGACGATTCCCGCCGGCACGATGCAGGCGGTTCGACCAGGCGTATATCGCTGGAACGATCCGAGCGGCAGCATCGGCGGGATTCGCAGCATCCGCCTCGAACAACGCGCCGGCGCCACTCGACTGCGACTGCGCACCGTACCTCTTGCCCTGCCCGGCACCGACTTCGTCGATCACTTCATGGAGGTGTCGCTCCGCGCCGGCACCACCGAGATTGTTGCGGTTCCGCTCTGGCGATCGAAAGGTGGCCGGCTACAAACCCGCTCCTGAGCGGCTCTCGGCGCTCGATGCAACGACTACTGCGCAGTCCGCTCCTCCACTTTCTGGTCGGCGGAATGGTTCTCTTCGCCGTCGTTCACGGCCGCTCGCCGACAGTTCGGGCAAACGGCGCGGAGATCGCGCCGGTCGTAATCACCGCCGCGGAGATCGAGCAGCTTCGCCGCGACTACCGCCGCGATACCGGAATCGATCCATCGCCTGCCGACGAGGCAGCTCTCGTCGAACGCGCCGTCGAAGGCGAACTGCTGTTCCGCGAGGCTCTGGCGCGGGGACTCGACGAGGACCGCAGCATTCGCAACTGGCTGATCGAGCAGATGCGGTCGCTCGACCCCGATGGCGCCGGCAACGACGATGAACTACACGCCCAGGCGCGGGCGCTCGGACTCGACCGTACCGATCTCGTCGTTCGCCGCATTCTCGTGCAGAAGATGCGCCTGTTGGCAGCGCGAGCGAACGAGCAACCGCCCGCGGACGAGGTTTTGCGCTCATACTATGAAGAGCACGCCGCCGACTACGGCATCGCCGAGCGGGTGACGCTGTGGCACGTGTTCTCGCCTAACCCGTCGTCGCAATCCGCCGCCGACCTTCTCGCCGAGTTGCGTGCCGGCGCGGTAGCGCCCGCACAAGCGGTTCAGCGCAGTGAGACGTTTGCCGCACCGCCCTACTTGCGGGCTCAGTCACCGGCCGACCTGGCGCGGCGCTTCGGCGCGGAATTCAGCGAGCAGCTCTCCACCGCACGCGCCGGAGAATGGAGCGGGCCGATCGCGTCGCCGTATGGCTGGCACCTGGTCTGGGTCGAGCAGCGCATACCGCGCGAGACGCCACCGCTCGAGGACGTGCGCGGTCAACTCACCGAGCGCTGGCTCGACGAGCAGCGCAAGTTGCGCTTGCAAGACACGCTGCGTGCACTGAAGACCCGCTACCCGCTGCGGATCGAGTCCGCGGCGTGGCGCGAACGGATCAGCTCTTGAGCCGCGACCTCCTCGCTCGCCTCGTCGGCGTTGCCCTGGCGGCGCTTTCGCTCGCGCAGGTCGCCCCGGTTCTCGGCCACGGTCTCGATCCGGCCTTCCTGTCGCTGCGCGACAGCGGTGGCGGGAGGTTCGACGTCACCTGGCGCACGGCGGCGGAGCGACTTCCCGGCGCCGACGTTCAGCCCATACTCCCACCGCGCTGCCGTCAGGTCGGCGGCGCCGACACAGCAGAGGGACTCGATCAGATCGCACTGCAATGGACGGTCGACTGCGGGCCAGGCGGCCTATCCGGCGAGACGATCGCCGTGCGCGATCTCGATGCGGCGCGCATCAATGCGCTGCTGCGGATCGAGGAGAGCGGGCGGCAGACGATACAAGTGGTGCTCAATCCACGCCGGACTTCGTTCATCATTCCCGAGGTTGCATCGTCGTTCGACGTGCTGCGCGACTATATCGCTCTCGGTATCGAGCACATACTCACCGGTCTCGACCATCTGCTCTTCGTCTTCGGACTCCTGTTGCTGGTTCCCAGCGGTTTGATGCTGCTGAAAACCGTCACGGCTTTCACTTTGGGCCACAGCATCACCCTGTCAGCCGCCGCGCTCGATCTCGCGGTGGTTCCATCGCGTCCAGTCGAACTGTTGATCGCGCTGAGCGTCCTGGCGATCGCCGTCGAATTGACCCGCGGCGACAGCGCAGCGACGAGAATTCGGCGTTCACCCTGGCTCGTGGCGGCTGGATTCGGCCTTTTGCACGGGTTCGGGTTCGCCGGCGCCTTGGCCGAAACCGGACTACCCGCCGGAGACATCCCGCTCGCGCTGCTTTCTTTCAACACGGGGATCGAGATCGGCCAGCTCGCTTTCGTCGCCGCGGCATTGCTGGTGGCGGCTGTGGCGCGGCGCCTGTTGCCCGGTGCGGCGCACTTGCGCACGCCGGCCGTCTACGCGATGGGCATTCTGGCGGCGTTTTGGACTTTCGAACGCGCCGCGGTTTGGTTCGGCTGATAGCGGGGCTGCGCCGCGTTCTATTCTCCTGCCTCGATCCGCAGAACCGCCGGCTGACGGTCAGCCCGCTACCAGCACGGCCGCTACGGCGCGCTCCAAAGTGGCGCGCACCGCGGAGCGGCCGAGTCCCTGATCCGAGCGCAGGCGGTCCCACGCTTCGAACGACATCAGCAGTTCGATCGCATTGCGCGACTCGGACGAGAGGTCCTGTAGTTCAGGCAACCACAACCGCAATCGACGGCGGATCTCACGCACCAATTCCCGGTGCGCCTCGGTGAGGAACTCCGATCCCCATCGTTTCGAATTGCTCGAACGCTTGAAGGGCGCGATCTTTTCGAACACCTGACAGTGCTGCCGCACCAGTGCTACAGCACGCAGCTCGAGACCGCCTTCCGGCGGTTCACGTTCGAGCACCTCGCGCACTTCGTCGCGCAGGCGCGCGTCGAGCGCGGCGTAAAGGCTCTCCATCTCCGAGAAGTGGCGAAACACCGTGCGGATATTGACGCGAGCGCATTCCGCAACCTGCTGCGCCGTCGGGCGCGGCACACCGTCGCTGATCAGCTCGAAGAGCGCGGCGACGATCGTTTCGCGACTGCGTTGGCCGCGACGCACCCGGCCGTCGTCGGATGCGCTGGGGACCATCTGCACGCTGGCAACCATGGCTCATGGTCATGGCATTCCAACCGCCGCCAGGCAACGCCCGCGACATCGTCGAAATTGCCGCCGCGCTGACCGCCTTCGCCGGCGCCCGTCACTGTCGCAGCGCGGCGATGATTTCGGCACGGTTGGCCGCGGCGCAGGCAATCCATTCCTCGACCTCCGGTTGAGCGAGCTCGGAGAATTCGTCGATCAACCTGTCGTAGGTGGCGATGGACTCCTCGCGGCGGCCCAATTGGTTGAGTCGTATGCCCTTGTTGTGCAGCGCCTCCGCCACGTGGGCGGCTGCTGCTGGATCGGATGCGTACAGGCTGACGGTGTCCTCATATGTCTCGAGCGCCTCGTGCTCGCACTCGGCCTCCCACTGCGCGACGGCCTTGAGCAGAAGCGCCATGGCCGTCGCTGAACGCACTTCTCCGTCGTCATGTTGTAGACCGCCTTCGGTCACCGTTTCGAGAATCGGAATCGCAGCCGCGGGATCGCCGTTCGCCCGCAGCTGGTTGGCGAGATGGAGTGCCGCATTGCAAACTTCCAGCATCACCTCTGGGTGATCGATTCGATGGCAATGTAGCAAGACGCACTGGTACTCCCACCTGGCCTCATGCGCGCGACCCAGTCCCTGCAGGGTAATTCCCTTACCGACATGAGCGCGGGCGCGGGCCGCCTGGATCTCCGGGTCCTGATCCGCGCGGGCGAGGCGGATTGCAGCCGCCAGGTCCCGTACCGCAGCGTTTGCATCGCCATGCTGACGGCGAATGAAGCCGCGATCGTGCAGGGCGTTCATCGCATGCACACGCAGTTGCGATTCAGCGAATCGATCAAACCGGTCGATCGCTTCGCTGAGTACGGTGATCGCCTCTTCGGGCGTGCGCAGTTCCTGGTAAGTGATTGTGGCAATCCGGACGAGCGCCAGCCCGACGTGATCGAGTACCTCCTCGTCGTCCTCGCCGCCATAGCGGTCGACGATACCGCGCAGGACGGCGATCGCTTCGTCGGCGCGCCCTAGGTTATCGAGGACTGTGGCTTCGCCACGCAACGCCAGCGCCGCTGCCGCTCTCAGCACGGGAGATTCGGCATCCGCATGTTCCGCGGCAACCTCTCGATACTCGCGTATGGCGATCTCGATCTCCTCGACGGCGACCAACGCCGCGGCCCGGTCGATCCGCAACTGCGTCGCCATCGCCCGCGTCGACGGGTCGGGCAGAGCCACGAGCCACTGAAGAACTGCGTCGTACAGGGCCAAGGAGTCGTTCCAGCGCGCGCGATGCGAAAGCGCACGGGCAAGATCGCGTAGCGCGCCCGCCAACAGGCCGCGGACCGGCTCGTGCGAACTCGTCGCCAGGCGCTCGATAACCTTCGTAAGGGTCAAATGCGGATCGGCCATCGCGGAGAACTCCCTCTTCCTTCGAGTCCCACACTCAAGCCGGCAAGCGCGCCACCGGTCAATGCAGACTAACGCGACGAGTCGCTACGAGGACAACCGCTGTCGCCACCCCTGCCGGCGCGAGATCGGCGCCGGTAGAGACGTCGGCTGCCAGCGATGAACCGTGCCGAACTGTGTGGTCACATGCCGGCTTGCGCCGGGGCGCGGCCCTGCAGCACGCCGATTGCCACCAGGGGGAACTCGAGGAGCACGGTCAACGACGCCAGGAAGAGGATCGAGCCGCGCGCGACGCGGGTGGCGAGGAGACCGTCGGGCAGCACCCAGTACACCAGCAAGAGAAAGAGGCCGGTGACGAGAAAGCCTCCGATCGACATGATGAGGAATTGCGCGAGAGTGCTGCGCCGGGAGTCGAACGTGAACAGGGACGCGCTGACGAGGTTGGAATTTGGATACGCCGTGGCACCGGCCGCGAAGCCTGCCAGCAGGTGTCCCCATTCGTGCAGAACGAATCCGCTGACACCGACCAGCAGGCCGGCGACCACACCGGAAAGGTCGCTGAGTGGCCCGGTCCCCGCCGAGACGCCGGCGCCCAACCACCAGACCATCGCCGCCAGCAAGATGATGGTGGCATCGCGCGCGGCGAATTTCTGAAACGTGCTCATCCGACGAAGATTCCCCTTCGATCTCTGATGGGTGTCCTGTCCCGCTGTCCTTGGTGTGTGCCCAGGGACGGTGTAGCATGATCGCTCGATACGGGTCACCGCAAGGACGGCGCCATTGACAACCTGCTCCGTCGAATAGCAGGCGCACAAGCGAGAAAGAGGATTCCAGCGTCAGAGCAAGGCGCGCAAGCGACTTGCCGCCGCGCTTCCAGACCGACTGAGAGGACGCAACCATGCAGATTCAAGTCAACACCGACAATCACATTCAAGGCAGCGAACGATTGACCAGTCACGTCGAGATGGTGGTTGAAGGCGCCATCGGGCGATTCGCCGACCGCATCACACGGGTAGAGGTTCATCTGAGCGACGAGAACAGCAGCGCCAAAGCCGGCGACAATGACAAGCGGTGCGTCATGGAAGTCCGCGTCGCTGGACTCCAGCCGATCTCGGTCCACGATCAGGCCGCATCGGTCGAGCTCGCCATCGACGGCGCCGCCGGCAAGCTCGAGCGGTCCCTCAAGCGAACTCTCGAACGTTTGGAGGATCCAAAGGGACGCGCGGCACACGGCGGCAAGGATATTCTTTAGGCTGACTAGCTCGCCACATGAATCGCCGCAGTTTCCTTCGCGCTACCTGCTCCCTAGCCGCCCTCGCCGGTAGCGGCATCGGTACACCTCGTCGGGCGATTGCCGGCGTTGGTTGTACTCTCTACCCGAGTCAGACCGAGGGCCCCTTCTTCTTCGATCCTGGGCTGCTTCGTTCGGACATCAGCGAGGGACGCCCGGGCTATCCCCTGCGGCTGTCGCTTCAGTTCCTCGACGATGCGATGTGCTCTCCCGTCGCCAACGCCGTCGTCCAGATCTGGCATACGGACCGTCTCGGTCTGTACTCCGGATACCCGGGACAAGGAGACATCGGAACGATCGACACCCGCGGGCAGACGTTCATGCGCGGCCTGCAGGTCACCGACGGCGACGGCCGCATCGAGATCGATACGATTTATCCGGGCTGGTATCCCGGACGCGTGCCGCACATTCACTTCAAGGTGTTTCTCGACGACCGGACTGTCGGAACCTCGCAACTCTACTTTCCGGACGAGGTTGGCGAGTCGGTCTACGCGACCGAACTCTACGCGGCGCGAGGGCAGAGCCCCGTCACGTTGTCGACCGATGTGCTGCTGCGCAACACACCGCACGATTCGGTCCTGCTCGATGTGACCGCGGGCGACGGCTTCCTGCACGCGAGCCGCAGCGTCGGCATCGCATTGCCGCCCGGGTTTACTCCGCTAGCGACGGCAACCCCGACACCGACGGCAACTCCTCGACCACCGACGGATCAGTGCGTCGGCGATTGCTCGCAAGACGGCGTCGTCTCGGTCGACGAATTGGTGCGCGGAGTCAACATCGCCCTCGGAAGAGCGCCGATCGACGAATGCCGCGCTTTCGATCGCGACGGCGACAATCAGGTGACCGTCGGCGAGTTGATCGCCGCTGTAAACAGCGCGCTGCGCGGCTGCGCCTGAAGGCGCCGCCGCGCAGTGTGCCACGACGATCGCGTTCCGTCAGTGCGCCAGAGCGGTCTCGCCGACGACTTCGGCGGCGCCCACTTCGCGGCGAATCAGGTAGGCGAGCGCTCCGATGCTGCCGAGCGTGAGCATCAAGGCTAGGTAGGGCATCGGCGAGAGGCCGCGCTCGCGTGCGTCGCGCCACATCCACACCGTGAACAACACCAAGGCGATACACAGGTCGAAAAAGACCTGTAGGCCAATTGCGTTGCCGAAGAAGGCGTCGAAGAAGGCGAAATAGCCGTGGTGGTAAACCGCGTAGGCGGTCAGGCCGACAAAATCCGCCATGACTACAACCAATCCGATCAATTTGAAGTTCATCTCTCTCCTCTCCTGCGCGGGCCGGCGGCTCGCGCGCTGTTGGGTTGTTGGAGACGAGTTCAAGCGCCGTGCCAGGCCGCAGCGCCCGACGGCAGCGTTTTCGACC
>JBGTMF010000094.1:0-5009 GCA_041743795.1 Thermodesulfobacteriota bacterium
GGTCGACGGCATGCGAATCCGCACAGCCGACGGCGACGATGCGAGGCACGCCGCGACGCGCTGAGCGCGGAGCCGGCGACAGCGACTCGGCGGAGCGCGGAGACATGGCCCTCGCCCCCTGCGGCACAATCCCACACCGTAAACGACGCTCCAGCCAGTCATGAATCACGCTATCACTTGGTTCGCCTCGAACGGCGTCGCCGCGAACCTCTTACTGCTCCTCATCACGGTCGGCGGTTTGCTGACCATTTCCTCGATCCGCCAGGAAGTGTTCCCGGAGATCAGCGTCGACGTCATCACCGTCGCCGTCGCCTACCCGGGTGCCGCCCCCGAAGAGGTCGAAGAGGGCATCTGCGTCCGCGTCGAGGAGCAACTGAACGGTATCGACGGCATCGACCGCGTCCACTCGACCGCCCGCGAGGGAGTTGGCCAGATTACGATCGAGTTGCAGACCCGCGCCGACGTGCGCCGCACTCTCGACGAGATCAAGGCACGGGTCGATGCCATCGATACCTTTCCCGAGGAAGCAGAGAGGCCGATCGTCCAACAACTGGTCGTGCGCCAGAGCGTGCTATCGGTGGCGATTGCCGGCGACTCCGACGAGGCCAGCCTCAAGCTCCTCGGGCAGCGCGTGCGCGACGACCTGGCGGCATTGCCCGAAATCACGCACGTCGACCTGACCCTCGCTAGACCGTACGAGATCGCCATAGAGGTGTCGGAGGAGAAGCTGCGGCGCCACGGCCTGACATTCGACGAAGTCGCCGATGCCGTGCGGCGCCGCTCGGTGGATCTGCCGGGAGGTTCGATCAAGAGCGACGCCGGCGAGATCCTGTTGCGCACCAAAGGCCAGGCCTACCGCGGCGACGAGTTCGAACGGTTGGCCCTGTTGTCGCAGCGCGACGGCACCAGGCTGACGCTTGGCGACGTCGCGACGGTGGTCGACGGGTTTCAGGAAACAGATCAATCCGCGCGATTCGACGGCAAGCCCGCTGTCCTCGTAAAGGTGTACCGCGTCGGCCAACAGAGCGCTCTGCGCATCGCCGCCGCCGTCCACGAGTATGTCGAACAGGTACGTAGCACCGTTCCCGAGGGTATCGACATCATCGTCTGGGACGACTCCTCGGAGATCCTGCGCGCTCGCCTCAACACGCTGCTGCGCAACGGCCGCGACGGCTTCATCCTGGTCATCGTCGTGCTCGCACTCTTCCTCAAGCTGCGCGTCGCGTTCTGGGTGATCCTCGGCGTGCCGGTGTGCTTTCTCGGCACGCTTTGGCTGATGCCGCTCTTCGACATCTCGATCAACGTCATTTCACTATTCGCCTTCATCGTCGTCCTCGGCGTTCTCGTCGACGACGCCATCGTCGTCGGCGAGAACATCCACGTGCGCCAACAAGGCGGAGAGCGCGGTCTGTCAGGGGCGATTTCCGGCGCGACGCAGGTCGCCGTCCCCGTTACCTTCGGCGTGTTGACGACCGTCGCTGCTTTCGCCCCTCTGATGAACATTCCCGGGCCGATGGGCAAGCTGATGATCCAGATTCCACTCTGCGTCATCACGGCCTTGCTGTTTTCACTGGTCGAGTCGACGATGATCCTGCCGGCGCACCTGGCGCACATGCGTGCAGTCGACCGCGTGCCGACCCGCATCGGAGCGGTCTGGGAAGCGATCCAACGGCGCTTCGCCGACGGGTTGGAGTTCGTCGTCGACAGACTCTACCGTCCGTCCCTCGAAGTCGCGATCTCCTGGCGCTACCTGACGGTCGCCGTCGGCGTCGCCACGCTGATCACGACCACCGGCCTCACCGTCGGCGGATGGGTTCGCTTCACCTTCTTTCCGTCGGTCGAGGCCGACAACGTCGCCGCCTTCGTCACCATGCCGCAGGGCACGCCGGCACGCGTGACGGCAGAAGCAGTCGCCACCCTCGAGCACAGCGCCGGCAGGGTACTCAACGAGATTCGCGGCGAAGAAGGCGAGAGCGTATTGCGCCATCTGATGGCGTCAGTCGGTGAGCAGCCGTTCAAGGAGCAACAGTCGCGATCCGCCTTTGCCGGACGGGTCGCCAGTCCGCATCTCGGAGAGGTCAACATAGCCCTGCTGCCCTCCGAGCGTCGCTCCATACCCAGCAGCGAGGTGATGCGGCGCTGGCGCAAAGCAACGGAATCCATCCCCGGAGCGGTTGAAGTCAGTTTCAGCTCGTCGCTGCTGCAGAGTGGCGAGCCGATCAACATCCAACTGCGCGGAACCAACCTCGATCAGTTGATCGCCGCGGCCAACCACGTCAAGGAGCACCTGGCTGGTTATCCCGGCGTCGCCGACATTGCCGATTCCTTTCGCGAGGGAAAGCGGGAGGTGAAACTCCACGTCCTGCCGTCGGCCGAGGCGATCGGTCTCACCATGGCGCAACTCGGGCGCCAGGTGCGGCAGGCTTTCTACGGCGAGGAGGCACAGCGCATCCAGCGCGGACGGGACGATGTCCGGGTGATGGTGCGCTACCCCGCCGAGCAGCGGCGGTCGCTGGCGGACATCGAGCAGATGCGGGTGCGCGCCGCTGACGGCAGCGAGGTGCCGTTCAGCGCCGTCGCCGCTGTGGAGCTGGGCCGCGGCTACGCCAGCATCAACCGCGTCGATCGGCAACGGGTGATCAACGTGACGGCGGACGTCGACGTCGAGCAGGCCAACGCCAACGAGATCATCGAGACGATGCAGCAGAGCTTCCTACCGGGCCTGCGCGGCGCATTCCCGACGGTTCGCTATAGCCTGGAAGGACAGCAGCGCGATCAGGCGGAGTTCATGGGGGCGATGACGCGCGGGTTTCTGCTAGCGATTCTCGCGATCTATGCGTTGCTCGCCGTTCCGCTCGCCTCCTATGGCCAACCGCTGATCATCATGAGCGCGATTCCCTTCGGCCTGATCGGCGCCATCTGGGGCCACGCCCTGCTGGGATGGGACATGAGCATGTTCTCCGTCATCGGCATCGTCGCGCTTACCGGGGTGGTGGTGAACGACAGCCTGGTGCTGGTCAGTTACGTCAACGCCAGCCGCGACGACGGCGTCCCCCTGTTGCGCGCCGTTCGCGAAGCAGGCGCGGCGCGCTTTCGGCCGATCCTGCTGACGTCGTTGACGACTTTTGCCGGCCTGACGCCGCTCATGATGGAGCGCAGCGTGCAAGCGCAGTTCCTAATCCCGATGGCCATTTCCCTCGCCTTCGGCGTCGTCTTTGCCACCCTCATATCGCTGGTCATGGTGCCGTCGCTCTACGTGATCCTGGAAGACATCCGCGGACGCCGCGTCCCGGTCGCTCAGCAACAGCCGGGCACGGCGGTTGGGCAGGCCTGATTCGGCTTTCGAGTGGCCTTCCCCGCGGTTGGGCGCCGTCAAAGAGCAGGTAAAGGGGGCAGTCACGGCGGTCGATTGATTCGTCGTCGTCGCAACAATCCGCCCGGCTTGCCGGTCAGGCCGGGCGGCTAGACCGAGCGGCAATTCGACCGTGACTCGGCGGACCCGGATGTGCTATCGACGGCTGGTTCGCGGTGCCAACCCGGGCACCAAATCGCAGGAGGTGAGTCGATGTTGGGCAATACACGAGCAGGATGGTTTACGGTGGCTGGCGCCACACTCTTGCTGGCGACAGGCAGTGCTCACGGACAAGCGCAGTCCAAGCAACAACAAGCCTGCATCAACAAACTCAACAAAGACAGCTCGGCGGTGGCGATGGCGCAGGGCAAGGAGAACCGGGCCTGCCTGAAGAATGCCGGGAAGGGCAAATTGACTGGAACCGCAGAGGACTGCCTGACCCTCGATCCGAAGCAAAAGGTTCTCAAGAAACGCGACAAGACCGTCGCCGACCAGGCCAAGTTCTGCGGTCAAGCGCCGGACTTCGGCTTCACGGGTGCGGCCACTCTCAACAACGCCGCGGTGCAGGCGAAACTCGACCTGCTCGCCGATCTCTTCGGCTCGCCGCTGGACACGGCGGTCATCAGTTGCGCGGCCGACAAGGCGGGATGCATTTGCCAGCAGAAGATTCTGCTCAACGCGGAGAAGATCGCCGTCACCAAGGTCAAGGAATTCCTCAAATGCAAGAAGCAGGCGCTGAAGTCGGGGGCGACTACCGCGACGGCCCTGGAGAATTGCGTCGCCGACGCCGGCACCGCCGGATCGGTCGCAGCCGACAGCAAGCAGAAAATTCAGAAGAAGGTCGCCAAGCTCGGCGCCGACGTCGACGCCAAGTGCAGTGGAGTCAGCGGCGCCGTTGCCGGGACCTGCAGCGCCCTCACCGGCGCCGCGCTGGCAACCTGTATCGATGTGCAGATCGAGTGCCGCGTCTGCCAGATGATCAACGAGGTGGACGACATCTCCGTCAACTGCGATCTGTTTGACGACGGCGCGGTGAACACCTCGTGTGCCTCCGGCGCCGGACCACCGCCGACCCCGACCGCGACGCCCGTACCAGGTTTCGAATTCCAGGGAGCGTTGGTGCGCAGTACCGGGCGCTTCACCTACCAGGCGACCGTCGGCATCAGCGGAGCCGACGCCGAATGTGCCGCGCAGTTCTCCGCGACGCACGCGTGCACCTACGCAGAGTTGCTGATCGCCGAAGGTGCCGGCGACCTGGTCGGCGCTCAGGACACCGGCGGCAGCAACGTGACGTCCTTCTGGGCGATCGATTCGATGCGTCCCGACGACGACCAGTGCACGGTGACGGTGCCGTGGGATTACGCGACGGCGCACACCGGTCAGTTCGGTGACGTAGTCAGTCTCAACAACGGCACCGGTGCGCTGGGTTCGCTGACGACCGGCAATCTCTGCGCCCTGCAACACTGGGTCGGTTGCTGCCTGTAGGCGCCTATCCGATGCCGGCCCAAGCGGGCCGGCATCGGCAGCGCCGCGCGCCGCGGGCCCGAAGCGCCCCGCTGTTGGTTCTCGCTTGCGCCATTGCCTGCTCCGCGGCCGACGCCGCCGCAGTCCGCCGTTGCCGAGAGGACGGCAATGGCTGGTGCGTGGCGCGGCGCAT
>JBGTMF010000095.1:0-37091 GCA_041743795.1 Thermodesulfobacteriota bacterium
GAATTCGCGCCCACCTCGACGGCCGGCCGCAAGACCTGACCGCGCTGCGCCTCGACGCGACGCGGTTTTCGCCATTCACCCATCGCGTTTACGAGGCGCTGCGCCGGGTGTCCTCCGGCGCCACGGTTTCGTACGGCGAGCTGGCGACGCTCGCCGGTTCGCCAGGTGCGGCGCGCGCCATCGGACGCGCGATGGCGACCAACCCGTTCCCCATCGTCGTGCCATGTCATCGCGTCATGGCGGCGGGCGGCAAAGCCGGGGGGTTCTCGGCGTTCGGAGGCCTCGTCACGAAGGATCGGCTGCTCGCCATCGAGCGATCCCCAGTACGACTGTCGAAAGTCGTGCCGCCGTTCGACACCGACGCCGCGATCCGGCACCTTACAGCGGCCGACGTCGTGCTCGGCCGCCACATCGCGCGAACCGGCCCATTCGCCCTCGAAATCAAACACACGAAGGACGTGTTCGGCGCGCTCGCCGAGGCCATCGTCTACCAGCAACTCTCCGGCAAAGCGGCGGCGACCATCCACGGCCGCGTCGCCGCGCTTTTCCCGAAGGGCCGCATCACACCCGCCGGCATTCTCGCCGCGAGTGACGACGCATTGCGCGGCGCGGGATTGTCGCGCGCCAAGCTCGCCGGCCTGCGCGACCTCGCCGAGCGAACACAGAGCGGCGGCATGCCAACCCTGCGCCAGTTGAGCAGCATGGACGACGACGCGATCGTCGAGGCGCTCACGGCCGTGCGCGGCATCGGCCGCTGGACGGCAGAGATGTTGTTGATCTTCCGCCTCGGCCGTCCCGACGTCCTGCCCGTCGCCGACTTTGGCATCCGCAAGGGTTTCGCCCGGGTGTTCCGCACGGCCGACGACCCCGCCGCGCCGGCCGACATCACACGGCGCGGCGAACGCTGGCGTCCTTACCGCTCGGTGGCGAGCTGGTACCTGTGGCGAGCGTGCGACTGAGGTTGTCCGCCTTGACAAGGGAGGAGCGGCGCGCCTAAGCGGCACGATGCAAGCCTTTGCGGCTGCCCTGCTTCTTGTGCTGATGCCACTGACGGTGGTGCTACCCGTCGCCCCGTCGGTCGCAGCAGGTGTGTTGCCGTTGTACGTGACCCTAGGCATCGAGCTCTCAGAGGCGGCCGCCCTTCTCGTCGTTCTCGTCGTTTGGTCTGACCGTGCGAGGAACTCCGACAAGTCTTCTCTCGCGTTTGCTGCGCTAGTGGCGATCGGCCTCCTCGCCTTGGCATTGTCGCCCGTGGCCATGTTGCCCCAGCTTGCTGCTTACTCGGCTTGCCGTTGGCTCCTGGCGGCTGCCGTTTGCTGGTCCGTGGCGCATCTGCGGCTTTCCTTCGAACGCCTCACCGCCGCAATGATGGTGAGCCTGGCGATCCACGTACTGATCGGTGCGGGCCAGGTCGTGCAACAAAGTCCGCTCGGGTTGCCGGCGGAGTGGGCTCTCGACCACGGGCAGGAAGGGGCCGCGGTGCTGGCCCTGCAAGGAGGTCCGTGGTTGCGTCCCTACGGCCTCACATTTCATCCGAACGTGCTTGCGGGCTTTCTCGCTGTGGGACTGGTACTCGGACTGCCGACGGTGGGCCAGCTCGGTTTCAGAGTTCTCTGGTGGATCCTTTGGTCCGGCTTGCTTTTGACTTTTTCACGCTCGGCGTGGCTCGGCATGCTGATTTCCGCGCTGATAGCCGCAGGGTGGCTCTACCGTCATGAGCCGCGCCTACGCTTGTCCCTGCGTCGAACAGCCTTGGGCGCGTTCGCCATCCTCCTCGTCCTCGGTTGGGTCACGGGAGACCAGATCGAAGCACGTTTTTTTCGCCGGGCACCGATCGCCGCGGGCACCGACAGGTCCGCCAATCCGGAAGCGCTGCTGTCTCTGCCGAGCGAGGAGTCGATCTCGGATCGTCTGGAAATGATCGGTCTGTCGTTGCAACTGATCGCGGTACATCCTTTGTCGGGGATCGGAGCGGGCAACTTCCCTCTGGCCATGTTGGCGGCGCAAACCAAGGCTCCGCCGCAATACGTTCACAACGTTCCGCTCCTCATCGCGGCCGAGGCGGGGTGCGCAGCCGGGGTGATCTGGCTCGGCTTGTGGGGCGGCGGAGCTTATCTGCTCTGGCGCGACCGAAATCGGCTATCCGCTCGCGTGGTCGTTTTGCTGTGCGCTTGGCTCGCACTGGGTGTGATTGCGCTCTTCGACAGTTATCCCTGGGCGTTGGTCTCGGGGCGCCTGCTCACGGCGACAGTTCTCGGCCTGTGCGCTGCCGCTTACCACCGCTCGGAGAGGGAAAAGGCGTGAGCCGCTCTCTCGACGAGCAGTTTCAACGATGGCTACAGATGCGACACGGTCAGGTTTGCCAACGGATCAACGATCCGACTTTTGGTGAGATGGGGAGCTGGCCAGTCCTACCAACGTACCGGTGAGGAGCCAGAAGAGGCCGCTGGTCGGCGTGAACGACATGAAATAATCGACCAAACCGTGGACGAAGAAGGCTGCCAGCGCAAGCACGACCGCGAACACGAGAGGCCGATGTGAATCGGAGTCGGCGTTCATCCAGGCGCGGCGTGCCAGCACCACGAGCGATGCCATAAAGGCCAGCAGTGCCAGCACACCGACTGTTCCCAGCGTCGCCGCAGTTTCCATGTACCAGCTGTTGGCGTGAATGCGGTCATCCCAGTGAGACTGGTCCAAAACTTCGCCGTAGTGGCGGCGGAAATTATCTGGCCCAATACCCAACAGTGGCCGTTGTCTCCACAGCCCCGCCGCCGCACGCCACAGTTGGATGCGGCTCGGCGAAGTCAGCGCCACCGCCGGCTCCTGCCAGTGCACGTCGGACACGGTGGCGCCCTCGCCGGCCGATTCGACCGCCATGGGGAGAGCGCCGCGTTGCGCCCCCCACGAACTGAACCAGGAGATCCCCTCCAGCATCATGTCCCACTGCAATCGATAGGACCCAGGCGCGGCGGGTGCCGTAACTTCGATCGCCAGCTCGACCTCTTGCCGCGGCGCAACATCGTCTAGAAGGAATCCACCCCGAGCTTTCGCGCAGGCCGAGGATCTCGTCGTTGGATTGTTCCAGCAATAGCCGAGTCGGATCGAGTGGTCTCCACCGGCTTTCCAGGTCGCGAGACCGGCGTTGCGAACCGCGACCGTCACGGCGAACGTATCCCCTGCTCGAACGCGGTCCGGGTACCGAATCGCGGAATACTCGGCGCGGTACCAGGTCGTCATCTCGTCGCCTTGGAGACGCAGGCGGAAGACGTCGCTTGCCGTGGTCAACGCCAGCAGTGCGAGCATGCCGACCGTTGCCGGAACTCTCATGCCGGGGATGCTGGCAGGCCGCACGGCGATCATCGCGGCGAAGAGGAGGAATGCTACGATGACGCTGGCGCGGCTGGCGCTGAGGACGATCGCCGCCGCCAGCAGCACGCAGCCGAGAACGCCCACCCAACGGGCCCAAGGAGTGTTTCTCGCAGCAAACCAAAGGGCGCCGGCGAGAGTCAGCGGAAGCGCGGCCTCCCAGTACATGGCGCCGATGTTGGGGTACTGGAAGGTTCCTGTGGCGCGTTGGAAACCGCCGACGAAGATCGGAGCGGTTCTGAACTCGGACGAGATGGCTCGAGCTTCGGGGATCCACACTTCGGCGACCGCTGCGAAGGCGGACAGGGCGGCACCGAGCGCAAGCGCGAGTATCAACCGCGCAGCCCGCCGGGACCCGCCAACCATATCCGCCGCAGCGATGAACAGCGCACACCCCGTGAAGCTACGCACTGCGAACTTCAATACGGCGACCCGGTCCGTCGGCGCCAGTACCGCCGACAGCGCGATTACCAGGGCCCACAGGACGACGGCCGAATGTACGAACGTCCAGCGGAAGGACGGCGCGCGGAGCTTGCCGATCCCCCAGACGAAGAGAAGCAGATACCAGACCAGCTCGACGTTGGTTATCTCGAGCGCGCCGATCGTCCACAACGGACTCTTCAGCTCGAACGGCAGGATGAGCGCCAAGAGAAGCAGGAGACTCTCCGAAAGATGAGACCAGCGCTGGTTGACGCGTCTCACCGCGGCGCCCGCAACCGATTCTTGATTGCCCTTTCTTGCCGGATGTTGCATCACCCTATCAGAGGCGACTGGACTGCCGGATGTTTGGTCATGTGTGAGATTCTCTTTGGACAGTCGTATTTTCTACGATTTGATCCCAAGCTCTGGCGAGCGATGCAACCTCATCCGCCGCTCGGTACGCTCTACGCGGCGAGTTGTCTGCGCGAGGCCGGCTTCGACGTGGCGCTCTTCGACGCAATGCTCGCCGAGTCGGAAGCGGAGTGGAGCGTTTCTCTCGACCGCCATCGGCCGCGCTTCGCCGTTTTGTATGAAGACAACTTCAACTACCTCTCGAAGATGTGTTTGCTGCGCATGCGCGCAGCATCCTTCACCATGATAGAGGAGGCGCGCAAGCGCGGCTGCACGGTGATCGTTGCCGGATCGGACGCGACCGACCATCCTGAGGCGTACTTGCAGCGCGGCGCCGACTTCGTGATCGCCGGCGAGGGGGAGGCCACCCTGCGCGAGCTGATCGATCAGCTCGCTCGCGATGGCCGCGTGCCGTTCGAATCGATCCGCGGGTTGGTGTTCACCGGTCCAACCCGCGGGGTCAGCCGCTCGCCGCGACGGCCGGATCTCACGCAGCTCGACGAACTGCCGTTTCCGGCTTGGGATCTGATCGACATGGCACCCTATCGCGAACTGTGGCGCGGGCGTCACGGCTATTTCTCGATGAACATGGTGACGACGCGCGGTTGTCCGTATCACTGCAACTGGTGCGCCAAGCCCATCTGGGGACAGCGATACAATGCGCGCAGTCCTGAGAATGTCGTCGAGGAACTCGCTGAGCTGAAGGAAGTGTATGGGCCTGACCAGATCGAGTTCGTCGACGACATCTTCGGCCTGAAGCCCGGGTGGGTGAGCAGATACGCCGACCTTCTGGAGGCGCGGGACCTCGTTCTGCCGTTCAAATGTCTCAGTCGAGCCGACCTGTTGTTGCGCGACGGAGAGATTACGTCCCTGAGACGCGCCGGTTGTCGCACCGTCTGGATGGGCGCGGAATCTGGATCGCAAGAGATTCTCGACGCCATGGATAAGGGGATCAGCGTCGAGCAGATCCGCGAGGCAGCGGCGAAACTGCACGAGGCCGGCATCGAGGTCGGGTTCTTTCTCCAGTTCGGATACCCTGGAGAATACCGCTCGCACATTGAGGAGACGTTTCGTCTGGTCCGCGAATGCCAGCCAGACGACATCGGCGTCTCGGTGTCGTATCCGCTGCCGGGGACGCGCTTCTTCGCGGTTGTCCGACGGGAGCTCGGAGAGAAGCGCAATTGGGTCGATTCGGACGACCTCGACATGATGTACGAAGGTCCGTTCTCGACGGACTTCTATCGCCAGTTGCATTCCGTCCTGCACAAGGAGTTTCGCTCGCGCCAGTTCCTCCGCGAGGCGCGCGGCCTGGTGCGCCATCCCTCGAAGGCTAGCTGGCGCCACGTCCGCCGCGCCGCCTCCACGCTCGGCGCTCTTTGTACTCTCCCCCTCGATCGGCGCCGCCTCGATCACCTGGCGCGTCGGTCGGGCTCGTCCGTGTCGCTCTCTCACCATCAGGCGATGGGCCGCGAAGCGGCCTCTCAGCCGACGGCGCAATCATGACGAAGACCTCTCGGCACAGGGTCGTCCTCTATAACCCCGAGGCCCCGTTCTACACCATGCCTTTGCCGCTCCTGGCTGTTGGCTCGGCGCTCGACCCAAGTCGCTACGATGTGCGCATCATCGACGGACGGATCGAAGACGGGCTTTCTCGTGTTCTCGAGGAGGTCGACGGTGCGCTTTGTCTGGGCGTTACGGTGCACACCGGCGCTCCCATCCGCGACGCCTTGCGCATCTCGCGCGCGGCAAAAGGGCGACGGCCGGAGCTACCGGTGATCTGGGGCGGTTGGTACCCGTCGCTGTGCCCGGTCGACCCGCTCGTCGACTCGTCGATCGACATAACCATCCAAGGCCAGGGAGAGACGAGCTTTGCGGAGGTGCTCGAGCGTCTCGCTGCCAACGAAACGATCGCCGGAGTCGCGGGCACGGCATTCCGTTCGGAAGCGGGCCCATGCGTCAATCCGCCGCGTGGCTTGCGCGAGGTGAACGACTATCCGGCCTACGACTACGAACGCATCCCGGTCGAAAGTTATTTCCGCGCCAAAGGGGAACGGCAGCTCGACTACGTCGCCTCCATGGGCTGTCGGTTCCGCTGCGCGTTCTGCGCGGATCCGCTGGTCTACAATCGCGGCTGGGTCGTCCTGGATCCACTCCGAGTCGCCGGCGAGCTCGAGAGTCTGTGGCGCCGCTACGCCTTCACCGATGTCGGCTTTCTGGATGAGACGTTCTTCACGGATCGTCGCTGGGTGGCGCAGGTCGCCGACGAGATCCTGCGTCGCGGGATGCGGTTTACCTGGATGGCCACGATGCGCGCCGACCAGGGCGTGCGCCTCGACGAAGAAATGTGGACACTCTGCGCCCGCGCTGGGTTGCGGCGCGTTTTGATCGGAGTTGAGTCGGGTTCTCAGCGGATGCTCGACTGGATGAAGAAGGACAACACCACGGAAGAGGTTCTAGCCGCCGCGGAGCTGTGTCTGCGCCACGGCATCGGAGCCGTGTTTCCGTTCATCGTCGGCTTTCCACGGGAGGACGACGACAGCGTCGACGCGACGCTCGATCTAGCCAAGCGATTGCGGGCGATGAGCCCGCGGTTCGACACCCCGATCTTCTACTACAAGCCGTATCCCGGCTCGCCCCTCGCAGCCGATCTGGGATCGCTGGGGTATCGACTCCCGAACTCACTCGCAGAGTGGGCCGACTTCGAATTTGTCGAGACCAGCGGTCCATGGGTGAGCCCCGCCAAGCGCGACCGCATCGAGCGGTTCAAGTTCTACAACCGCTTTGCGGGCGGCCCGGAAACATGGCGCCGCTGGCCTTTGCAGGTCATGTCGCGATGGCGCATGAAGCGCGATCTCTTCTCGCTCCCCGTTGAGAAGGTTCTGGTCGACGTTCTCAAGCCATCCCCTCGGCTCGTCTGATGGATCTGCTCCTGACGCACGGCTACTGCCTGCACGAAGATCCGCACGAGCGCGCCGTGATGCGGCCGTACCCTCCGCTCGGGCTTCTCTACCTGAGTTCGCATTTGAAGCAGAGAGGATTCGACGTCGGGGTGTTCGACACCACGTTTCGACGTTTCGAGGATCTTCGCCACCTTCTCGAGCGCGAGCGTCCTTCCGTGGTCGGCCTGTACGCGACACTGATGACGCGGCGGCCGGTCCTCGAAGCGATACGACTCTGTAAGCAGATCGGCTCGACAGTGATCCTGGGCGGCCCTGAGCCTGCCCCCCACGCCGAAGAGTATCTGGCTCGTGGTGCGGACATCGTCGTGGCCGGCGAAGGAGAACGGACTCTCGAGGAGCTCCTTCCGCACCTGTCTCGGCACGGACTTACCCGACTCGACGAGATCAAAGGGATTATTTATCTCGGGGGCGACGGTGTCGTGGTTCGCAACCCGCCGCGGCCGCAGCTTCGCGATCTCGACGCCCAGCCATTCCCGGATCGCGATGCGATCGACGTGCGAGAATACCTCGAGGCATGGCGGCGGTGTCACGGCGTTGGGTCGCTATCGCTCATCACCGGTCGGGGCTGTCCGTACACATGCACTTGGTGCAGTCACGCCGTGTTCGGGTTTGGCCATCGGCAGCGCTCGGCAAGCAACGTCGCCGACGAGGTGGAAACCATCCTCGACCGCTATCAGCCGGACATGCTCTGGTACGCCGACGACGTCTTCACCCTTAGCCGACGCTGGGTCTTCGCCTATGCCGCCGAGCTCGAGCGCCGCGGGGTGCGCATCCCCTTCGAGACCATCTCCCGCGAGGATCGACTCGACGGTGACGTCGTCGAAACACTCGCCAGGATGGGTTGCCGGCGTCTCTGGATCGGCTCCGAAAGCGGCTCGCAGGTAGTGCTCGACCGCATGCAGCGACGCACCGATGCGGGCCGAGTTCGCGACATGGTGAAGCTCTTGCAGCGCCACGGCATCGAGGCGGGTCTCTTCATCATGCTCGGTTTCGAAGGCGAAGAGACAGCCGACATCGAGGAAACCGTCGAGCATCTGAAGGCCGCGGGCCCCGACGCGTTTCTCACCACGCTGGCCTATCCGATCAAGGGAACGCCATATCACGACGATGTCGCCGACCGCGTCATTGCGCTCAAGCCATGGGAGCTCGGCTCGGATCGCGATACGACCATCGCCGGCCGGCATTCGCAGCGGTTCTATTCTTTCGCGACGCGCTGGATGGTGAACGAAGTCGCTTGGTCCCAGGAGCGCAACAGCGCCGAACGCGATTTTGGGCGTATGCTGAGGACGTACGTCAATGCGCGCTTCGGCCGAATGGGCATGAGGCTCACCGAGCATGAGGTCGAGCATGGCTGAAGCGAGCCCCCTTTCGGCCGCCGCACATCCATTCGACGCACACGCAGTCGACTACGACCAGCACTTCACCCACACACTCCTCGGGCGCTGGCTGCGCGCGGCGGTCTGGGACGTGCTGCGCGACAATTTCTGCGCCGGCCAACATGTCCTCGAGATCGGCGCGGGCACCGGAGAAGACGCCGTCTGGCTTGCCAAATGGGGAGTCGAGGTCACAGCGACGGACGCATCGGCGGGCATGCTGGCCGTCGGGCGATCCAAGGCGCAACGCCAATCCCTCGATGGACGCGTCGTGTTTCGACAAATCGACTGGAGCACTGCCGACGTGGGAGTGGCCGCGCCGATCCCATACGACGGCGTGCTCGCCAATTTCGGTGTGCTCAATTGCATCGGCGATCGCCGCGGCCTTGCCAGACGGCTGGCTCCGGCCGTGCGTCCGGGAGCACGCATGGTCGTCGTGATGATGGGATCGCTGTGCGCCTGGGAGATCGCCTGGCGCCTCGGCCACGGTGAGCTGCGCGCCGCATGGCGCCGCCGTCGGGCTGGTGCGACGGCGCGCGTATCTGGTGGACTGGAATTTCCCGTTTGGTATCCATCGCCGCGTGAGTTGGCGAGCGACCTTACCCCGCTGTTTCGGCAACGGTCGCTATCGGGGCTCGGTGTTTTTCTACCCCCCACCGAGCTGCATCACCTTGTCGCGCGTTGGCCGCGCGGCTTTGCCTTGTTGCGCGCTCTCGATCGCCGGCTGGCCCGTACCTCCATGGCGAGCCGATTCGCCGACCACTATGTGATGGTGTTCGAACGCACAGAGCAGCGGGTCGATATCACATGAGAACGACCGCGATTCCGTTCCATTCCTGGCGACAAGCGAAAGGTCGCCTCCGCCGTTGGCTCGGTGCGCCGAACGACAGGACGACGTCACACCCGGAGCCGGCGATCGAGCGAGTAAACGGCTATTCGATCATCGTCCTTCCGGGTGTCTTCAACGGAATCCTCTATCACACGGGAGCGTTTCTCGCCGAGACCCTGTCGCCGGAGCTGATCCAGTCCGATGCCTCGGTGCTCGATCTCGGTACAGGCTCCGGAGTCTGTGCAGTCTTCGCGGCCCGGCGGGCCGCTCGGGTGGTGGCAACGGACATCAACCCCGAGGCGGTCCGCTGCGCTCAGATCAACGTCTTGGCGCATCACCTCGAAGGTGTCGTCGAGACGCGCGGCGGTGATCTCTTCGAACCCGTGCGTGACGAGCGCTTCGATCTGATCCTGTTCAATCCGCCCTACTTTCGCGGTCGCCCTAGCGACTCCGCGGACCAGGCGTTGCGCAGTCCCGATGCCTTCGAACGCTTCTTGCGCCAATTTCCGCGGCACCTGACCTCGCGCGGTCGAGCCGTCGTCGTCCTCTCTCCCGACACCGATATCGAACAATCCCTGTGGGAATCCGGCCTGTCGATCGCGGTTTTGCGCACCCGTCGAGTGCGCGACAAGACGTTGAGCATCTACGAGGTCGCCGCACCGTGAACACTGAACGTTCCACCGGCGATCACACCCAGCACCCCATGCGCGTGGTTCTGTACAATCCGGTCAGCAATGCCACCGGTAAGCGAATGCTGCCGATGTCCCTGCTCGCGCTCGGCGCCGTGCTCGAAGGAAAGCACGACTATCGAATCATCGACGGCAACTGCGAAAACGATGCGCTGGCGCGCCTGCGCGAGGCGATCCACGCAGGCTGCGACGTTCTCGGCGTTACGCTGATGCCGGGACCGCAACTCGCCGACGCCGTGCCCATCTGCCGCGCGCTAGACGCGGAATTTCCGGACCTCAAGATCGTGTGGGGAGGATACTTTCCGACACAGCATTCTCAGGTTGCGCTACGCGATCCGGCCATCGACTTCGTGGTGCGCGGCCACGGTGAATTGGTTTTCCTCCAGCTCCTCGACGCGCTTGCCGCCGGCCGTCCTTGCAGCGGCATCCCCGGACTTTCCTGCCGCGACGGGATGGGAGAGATCATCGCCAACCCGCTCGCTGCGGTCCCGCATCCCGAACATCTTCCAGAGTATCCGTACCAGCGACTCGAGATGCGGCGTTACGTTCGCCCGACGTTTCTAGGCTCCCGCACGCTGGCGCACCATTCGAGCTATGGCTGCCCCTTTCGCTGCAATTTCTGTGCGGTGGTCAACATGGTCGACGGTCGCTGGTTGGCGCAGTCTCCCAGACGCGTTGCCGCGATTGCGAAGCGCTACGTCGATGAGTGGGGCGTTAACGCGTTGGAGTTCTACGACAGCAATTTCTTTGCTCAGGAAGGACGAACGGCCGAGATCGCCGAGCGTTTGAGTCCTCTGAGCCTGGCCTGGTGGGGCGAAGCGAGGATCGACACGCTGCTGAAGTACTCGGACAGCACCTGGCGCGCCATGCAACAGTCGGGCTTGAAGATGGTCTTCATGGGCGCTGAGTCAGCATCGCTCGAAACACTCCAGCGCATGCGCAAGGGAGGCACTGTCACGCCCGAAAAGACGATGGCGATCGTGGCGAAGATGTCCGAGCACTCGATCATTCCCGAGCTGTCTTTCATTCTCGGCAATCCGCCCGACGCAGAATCCGACATACGGGGAACCCTGGAGTTCGTGCGCCGCGTCAAGCGGATCAACCCTGCGACCGAGATCGTCCTCTATCTCTACACGCCGGAGCCTCTCGCCGGCGACCTGTACGAGGCCGCGACGGCCACCGGCTTTCGCTTCCCGAGCACTCTGGACGAATGGGTGAACGAACGGTGGAAGCAGTTCGCACAGCGCCATAGCGACGTGATGCCATGGTTGAAACCGGCGACGCGTCGGCGAATTCAAAACTTCCAACGCGTGCTCAATGCCTATTATCCGACGACCACGGACGAAGCCCTATCGAGCTTGCATCGGCGAATTCTGCGCGGCGTCAGCGCGTGGCGCTACCACAGTGGATTCTATCACTTTCCTGTCGAGCTGCGGATCGCACAGAAGCTCTTCTCCTATCAGCGGCCGGAAACCGCCGGTTTCTGAATCCACAAGGCCTTGCCGTGAGAGCCCTCGCTGCCTCCTCCGGGATGAACCGCAGCGACTGGTTGGCTTGCGGATGCTTGTTTGCCGGCGCACTCGTCATCCGGCTGGCCGCCATCTCGATCACCGGGTTCGACGGCCTCCATGGCCAGGATGCCTTCGCCTACCACCGTTACGCAGCGGAGTTGCGGGAGGCGTTGGCGTCGTCGCAGCCGCCGCCCCCTTTCTTCTGGCCCATCGGCTATCCACTCATGGTGGCTACTGCAATGACAGTAGCAGGGACCGGACCATTGGCGGGCCAGGCGGTCAGCGTGCTGGGGGGGGCGCTGCTCGCACCCCTCCTCTACGGCCTCGCCCGCGAGAGCGGCGTGAGAGCGGCTGGAGCGGCGCTGGCCGGCTCGCTTGCTGCGTCGGCGGCGCAACCCGTGATCTGGAGCCTGTCGGTCATGTCCGACGCGGCCGGAGTCGCATGGATGACGCTGTCGGCCTGGGCGCTGCTGCGGTACTCGCGAACTCTGCGACTGCGCGTGCTCGGATTGGCGGCCTTTTCACTCTCATGGGCGATTCTCACACGCTGGGTCTACCTGACCGCCCTCGTGCCCTGGGGCACGGCCTTACTCCTGTGCTGGCGGGCGGGCGCCGTCGGGTGGAAGCCTGCCGTTCGCGCGGCTCTCCTCACCGCCGCCATAGGGCTCGTCGTGGTGGGCATGCAGTTCCTGCCGGCGATAGGATCGGCGGTGCGCGAACTTCCTCACACTGGCGATTTCCTGACCGTGGGATGGAATCCGGCCAATGCCGTTCGCGCCACCGTGGCGAATTCCGACGGCACGTTTCACTATCGATGGCCGATCGGAATGTTTTACGCGATGCAGGCAGTGCACCCGCGCTTCATCTTCCCCGTCCTCGCCCCCTTTCTTCTGCTCGGGCTGTGGGAGCTCCGCAAGAGCCCTGCGAGCCACGTCGCCCTTCTTGCGGGCTGGCCGGCAATCGTTCTCACTCTCCTGATCGGGATCGCGTGGGAGAACCCGCGTTTCTCGCTCGCCATGTTCCCGCCGCTCGCGATTTTGGCCGCAATCGGCTTTGACCGGGCTCTGCGGAGCCAATGGCGACGGGTCTCGATGGCCGCCGCAGCCGTCGGGCTCGCGGGCAACCTGTCGTGGACGGCGCTGGACCTGCATCGATTCGTCGGTGTCAAACGATCCGGTCTTGCCATCACTCGCTGGGCCGACGAGCAGGCTCCTCCCGGAGCGAAGATCGTGGCATTGGGGCTGACCGAGATGATACGCCACTACACGGGACGCGAGGTCATGGAGCTGTATTCCACGGACGCGAGATCGGCGCGCAGCCAGAGCCGACCGGGTGTCCCAATATTTCTGTTGGTCGATCCGAGTGAGTTGGCGGGCCAGTGGCGCGGAATGGCGCCGGACGTGAACTTCGAGTCATTCCGCAGGCATGGTTCCCTGGTCGAGGTCGGTCGGCATTCTACGTGGGTCCTTTTCCATCTCGAAACTCACTCTCCATGAGCGGAACATCTGCAAGCACAGGAGCCCGCCAACTCGTGCTCTTCGTGCCCGGCTTTCCCGCGAACGAGGAGGACTCCACCTGCATTCCCGCGTTGCAGAGCTATTTGCTCGCGCTGGCGCGACTGAGACCTGATCTGCAGGTTCGCGTCATCACCTTTCAACACCCTCCCTGCCGGGGCACGTACCGCTGGAACGGGATCGAGGTTTACTCCGCGGGTGGGCGTAATGCGCGCGGTGCGCTTCGTTTGCTGACATGGGCGCGGGTGGCATCGCGCTTCTTCCGTATCCATCGCCGAGCCGAGATGGTGGCGCTGCACAGCTTCTGGCTCGAGGAATGCACCTTGGTCGCCCAGCTTCTCGCCCGCTTGGCTGGGATTCGGCATGTCGCTTCGATTATGGGGCAAGACGCCAAGGCGGAGAACCGTTATTTGCGACGTATCGACCTGCGGCGCCCGACCATCACATGTGGCTCCGCTTTCGCCGGCCGCCGCTTCGAGTCGGCTACCGGACGACCTCCCGATCGAATCGTTCCGTTCGGGCTCGACACCCACAGTTTCGCGGGGCGCGAGCCCAGGCCGCGCACCATCGATGTCCTAGGAGTCGGCTCACTCACGCCGCTCAAACGCTATGACCTGTTCGTCGAATTGGTCGCGCGCTTGAGCATTGATGTCCCCTCGTTGCGCGCCGTAATCATCGGAGAAGGCCCGGAGCGGCCTGCCTTGGAGCGGCGCATCGCGGCGCATGGGTTGACCCGTATCCTCGAGCTGCGCGGTTCCCTCCCCAGGCCCCTGGTAATCGACGCCATGTTCGAGAGCAAGATCCTTCTCCACCCATCGAGCTACGAAGGCCAGGGTTACGTCTTTCTCGAGGCACTGCGCGCAGGGATGCGGGTCGTCAGCTTCGATGTGGGATATCTGCCGGAAGGGCCGATGGCCTCCGCGTGCCGCGACGAAGCCGAGATGCTCGAGCGTCTCAAACAGCAGCTGAAGAGCCACGAATCGCACCCGACGCCGCCGGCGGAATCGATCGACGACACCGTCGGCGAATTTGGCCGACTCTACGAGCCAGCGGTGGGAAATCCATCGACACAGTGCTCCAACCAACTCCTCTGACACGAGATCGAAACGCACCAAGGAGCGCTGTCTTCGCCTTGCGCGCGTTGCTGATTGGCGATAGCCCGGACAATCAGGTGATCTTCGAGGGCTGCGAACGCGACGGCCGACGCAGTTGCGGGTGCCATTGAGATGCGTACCGACGACAGCGATGTCCCAGCTGACGATGAACTTCACGACCGCTGCGACGAGATCCTGAAGACAATCGATCTTCCCCATTACTTTGGCTGCGCCTTCGATCGCGACCAGGTGCACCGCTATCTGCCACTGAAGCTCAACTCGGACGCCTTCGAGGAGGCGCTACGGCAGCTGACCGAGGACGGCCTCGTTTGCGAAAAGGGCGCGCGCCTCTATGCACAAGAGGTGGAGGGGGACCCCGAACGCAAACGCGCCTGGAGCCGCGAACTGTTCAAACGTCACGAGCGCTCTCTGCGCCTGTTGTGTCGCCTTCCATGGGTTCGGTTCATGGGTCTGACCGGCGCCAACGCATTCGAATCGTGCCGCCAGACGGACGATCTCGACTTGTTCGTCGTGACGGCGCCGAACCGACTCTGGCTGACCTTCCTGGCGATGATCGCATTCAGCCGGGCAGCCGGCCAGCGTGATATCTTATGCATCAACTATCTCGTCGACGAGGATCACCTTCCGATCACGCACCAGAGCTACTACACGGCGGTTCAGCTGATGAGCATGGTGCCGCTCGTCGACCGCGGGTTGGGTGACCGACTGATCGACGCGAACCGCTGGGTCTTCCGCTACCTGCCCAACGCGCCGGCCGAATTGAACGGCAATCGCTTTTACATGATCGACGATTCGGCTGAAAAGCCGTCTTCAGTACAGTCCCAGTTTTTGACTGCCATGAACCGGCACGCCTATCTCTTCTACTCGCGCCGCTTGCGGCGCATGTATCCGGAGGCGTTCGGCGCCGGCATCGTCGTCAGTGAAGGGGCAGCCAGGCTCCACCGCATCGATTACGGCGGTCTCTACGACAAGATCAGCGCCGAGCGATCCGGCCGCCAGCCGCCCGGTTGATTCGCGGCAACGCCGGGAGTCGCCGAGATGGATCCTTCCCCATCGAGACCGGGCGCGCTCAGCCGCTGGCGGTTTCCCGCTTACTGCGTCGCATGGCGAAGTAACCGCATCCGGAGAGGATGACGATGGTGACGAGCAACGCGTACCATGAAAGTACCGGAGCTTGATGACTCGCACAGCCCGAGAACCCGAAGCAGTCGGGGTCATCGCAATCGACCAGCATGTCCCCGTCATTGTCCACGCCGTCCGTGCATCCACCCGGAAATTCGTTCTCCCCCGGGAGATACACCTGCGCAAACACCTGCCAGTCGAAACGCCCCTGAGATACACCCAAGAAGTCGAGTGAGATGACGTTGAGCACGACGATCAGGGCGGCTACGGTCAACCGTCTCCAGTTCGCACCCAGCTGCTCGACAATCCGCGCTTTCATGCTATGCCACGCACCCTCGACATTTTTTCGCCCGACGAGCGAATGCATACACGATCGCAGCCTGCCAAGTCCAGGGCATTTCGTCACGGCAAAGGGCGTGCCGCGGGCCGCCTGATCAGAAATGAAATGACACGTTAGCGCACGGCTGGGGGCGACTCGGCGCGGACGGCATAGCAGGCGCATTTTTCATGATACGTGAAGGCGAGGAATTCGCTCGGCAATAGGCGCGGTGCCGACGTGTAGACTCTATGTCCGGCAGCTAGCCCTCCACTTGCTACCCTGGCGCCCTTCGGTCCCATGAACAGCAGGTTTCTCACCTCGACATCGGGGCGCCGGCTTTCGACGATCTGCAGATACTCGAGAATGGGCACGTCCGCCCAGGTGCCGAGGTATATCGCGCCCGCCGGCATGTGATTCAGAATGCGTTCGCCGCGCAGGCGCGCCGACCAGTCGTCACTCAAATCGACGCGATGGAAACTCGCGATGGTGTTGCCTGCGGCGAGAAACATCAGCAGTACCGAGCCCGGCACGGCCCAGCGCTCGCCGAGCTCACGGGCCAGGATGCCACCCAGGCGCCGTGCGCCCAAAACGATCCAGACCGTCCAGACCAGATAGGCAGGCAGAAACATCAGCTCTTTGTCCGCCACCGCGTAGCCGATGAAGAAGATCGTGTGCCCTGCGAACATCAGCAACAGGCCCACGTGGAATCTCGGACGATCGCGTAGCCCCTCGACGAGACCGAGGATCCCGAGTAACGCACCCAGCCCGACGAAATTTCCCACCAGTCGCCACCCGAAAAGTCCGATCTCGCCGGGCAACGCGGAGGCTCCAATGCCGAAGAAAGAGCCGGCGAACATTCGCGCGGTCACCATCCAGAGGAAACCTCGCGCGGTGGTCAGATCGACCTGCCAGTAGTCGCGCGCGTAGTTGAGCGGCGTGTCGGACATGTAGCGCAGGGGAAGGTAGGCATACACCGAAGCGCCGATGCAGAAGAAGACGGCGACGGCGAGGAACAGACCTGCGGCGAGCCGTCGCTGTCGTGGTAGGGGTCCCGCCAGCAAGAGCCAGACGAGGCCAGGAACCATCAACACCAGGGCGAGGTGTACTCCCAGCCCGAGCCCGAAGAGCAGGCCGGCTGCGCAGCAACGCCAAGTGCCTCCCACGTCTTGCCACTGCAGAGCGAGCAGCAATAGCGCGGTGGCGAAACACACCTGGGGCGCATAGAGCTCGGCCATCAGGGCGTTGATCCAGAAGTAGTAGCTGGTGGCGAGGAGCCAGGCGCCGCCGAGCGCGAGAGCCCGGTCGTGTACCAGCCTGCAAGCGAGAAGATAGAACAACGAGCTCGTCACGGCGGCTGCACAGGCGGACATCAGATTCAGGCGATAGCCAATGTCTCCAAACGGCAGCCAGGAGAACAAATGGCCCAGCAGCAGATAGGTTGGAGTGCCCGGCGCATGCACGATCCCGAGCACGTAGGCTCCCGTCGTCAGCTCGGCGCTATCGAGCGCGTAAACCGTAGGCGCGATGGTTCGCAGATAGAGGCAGAACGGCAACCCTCCGGCGACGAGACACCACCAAGCCTGGATCACCGGATCGCGTCCGATCGTCACAATGCCCCCGGGGTCTTTGCCGCGCGAGCGTAGACCGCCATCGTCTCTTTGGCGGCTCGCTGCCATGAAAAATCGCGCGCGCGCTGCAGCCCCTTCTTGCTGAGATCGGCTCGTAAGTCCGCATCGCCGAGCAGAATCGCCATCGTCTCGGCAAGATCTTCTTCGTTTTCCGGGTCGACGAGACGCGACGAGTCGCCGCACACCTCGGCCAGCGCCGAGCCGTTGCTGGTGAGAACGGGCGTTCCGCAGGCCATCGCTTCGAGCGTCGGCAGGCCGAAGCCTTCGTACAGAGAGGGGTACACGAACAGCTCCGCGAGTGAGTAGAGAGCCGGCATGTCGTCGGCCGGCACGTAACCGAGAAGCCGCACGACCCCATCGAGCCCGAGGCGCGAGCGTTCGTGCGCAAAGTCATCCATCATCCAACCCGGCGGTCCGGCGAGAATGAGCTGATGTGGGAACCCGCGTTGCCGCACGTCCCGAAAGGCGCGCAATAGCCTGTGTAGGTTCTTGCGCGGCTCGACGGCGCCGACATACAGGACGAAAAGGGGAGGAAGGCCGTACTTGTCTCGAACCGCGGCCATTCGTTCCGGGTCGGTCACCGGCTGGAAGTACTGCGCCGCCGCCGCGTGCACCGTGTGGACCTTGTCACCTGGAAGCCCGAGCACGCGGAGAATTTCGCCGCGGGTGAATTCGGACACGGCGATGACGGCGGCGGCGCGACGCGCCAGGCGGGGCAGGAGAGTGCGCGAGGGGATTCGCCTGAGCGGGTGGTACTCGGGATAGCGGATGAGCGATAGATCGTGAATCGTGAGGACGAGGGGCGTCGTCGACCACAGCGGCCCCATACCGTTCGGACAATGCAGGACCGTACATTCCTCTCGTCGTGCCAGCGCGGCGAGGCGCAGCTGAACCCACAACCAGCGGCTCGGCGCAAAGCGCCCGTGCGGGGCGAGGACGGCGCGTACGATCTCCGATTGAAGCCCTGCCAGACTCCGATTGCTGAAGGTGAAGAAAGTCCAATCCGGCGGCGCTGATTCCAACATTGCCTGAAACAACTGCAACGTGTAGGTCCCAACGCCCGAACGTTGGCCGTGCAACGCTGTCGCCTCGAATCCTACGCGGAATGCCACACGAACTCCCCATGTGCCGTCGCTAACGCGAACCGGCGGTTGCGCGACCAGAGTTTCACTGGAATAGGCCGTCGGTTCATTCGTAGCCAGTCGCGCGGCGCGGCGCTTCGTCTGCCCAAGGCATCCATGCGAGCGTCGAGGCGCAGAACAAAGTGAGTCCCAGCTCCGCCACAACGACGGAGATGGCAGCTCCGGTCGCACCGTGCTCGGGGATCAGCCACCAGCTCACACCCAGGTGGACGATGAACATCAGTAGTACGAAGAGCAGATTGAAATGCGTTTGGCCGCGCGCGATCAGGAGATGAGTCAGAACGTAGTTGGCGAAGGTCGGTGCCAACGCGAGCCCGAGAACGCGCAGAACACCCGCGCTGTCCGCCATCGAATCGGGGAACAAGACGGCCACGATCCACGGTGCACCCAGCCAAAGAATCAATCCCAGAGCTGCGCCCAGGCTCGCCAACAGCACGGTGCTGGCAAGCCCCAACCACTTCGCCCGTCTCGGGTCCTCGGTCAGGGCACGTGCATAAGCGGGAAAGACGGCGGCCATGACGGCCGCCGGGACGATTTGCAGCGGCTCCACCAATCGGAACGCGGCACTGTATTGAGCCACCGCCTGCTCGTCGAGCAAGTAGTCGAGGAGCAGAATCGCGGTTCGCGTGTAGGTAATGGAGATCACGGTAGCGATGCCGAGGGGCAATGCCTGGCGCAGGACTTTCATCAATATCGGTTGATACGCTTCGCTCCTGCCCGCCGGTGCCAACCACTGGTCTCGCCGTAGCTCACGGATTGCCAGCGCCCCGAAGAGCGCCGTGGAAAGGAGGATCGCCAGGGCGAACGCGGACAGCTCGGTGCTTTGCGACAGGACCGCGGCGCCGACGACCAGCATGACGATACGCGCCCCGGCGAGCAGCCGAGCCTCGCGACCAATCTGCTGCTGGCCGCGAAAGACGTGGGCGGCGAACTCGATGAAGGTCTGCGCCAGCATGGCCAGGCCAAGCCAGAGGTATGTCGAACGAAGCTCGGCAGTGCGTGTCGCGGCAAGCGGGAGCAGGATCAGCAGCACCGGCAGGCAAAGCAGGAACTTGAGTGCGAATGCGCTCGCCACGAAACGGCGAGCCGCTCGGCCGTGCATCGCGACTTCGCGAGCACAGGTGACCTGCAGCCCCAGATCGGCCACCTGGGCGATGACCAGCCCAATTGCCAGCCCGTGGCTGTAAACCCCGAACCCGCGCGGCCCCAGGTGCTGCACGGCCAACAGTGTGAGTGCCAGCGACGCTGCTCGACCAACGATTTCGGAAGAAAGCTTGAGGAGCGCGTTTCGGGCTACATCGCCCTGCCCCTGGCGCCTCGGGTCAACGTCGCGCCGCGCGCTTGAATCGGTCCCACTCACGCTCAAATGCCCGTTTCAGCTCGTGTTGAAAGCGCTCTTTGCGGAAGCGTTCGGCATTCCGCCGCAGCTCGCCGGGATCGAAGCGGAGGTCTCCTTCCTCGATCGAACGCACCGCCGCCATCAGGCTCGGCGCGCTCTGCTCCTCGAAAAGGATTCCGGTCTCGCCTTCGCTGACGATCTCGCGGCTCGCTCCCCTGCCGTAGGCGATGACGGGACACCCCGCTGCCTGAGCCTCCACCAAGGCGATGCCGAAATCCTCCTCGGCGGCATGGACGAAGCCGCGGGCGCTGCCCAGCAGCTCCGCCACAGCGCTGTCCGGCTGATGGCCGAGAAAGTGCACGTTTGCAGCGGCGCGCTCGGCAAGCCGGTCGCGCTCGGGACCGTCCCCCACCACATAGAGTGGATGACCGAGGCGCGAAAATGCGTCCACGATGATCCCGACCCGTTTGTGCGGCGCAAGTCGCGTCACGGCGATGTAGTGGTCGCCCCGAGGCCTATTCCAGTGGAAGCGATCGACGTCGACGGGTGGATAGATCACCTCCGCGCGCCTTCGATAACTGCGGCGGATGCACGTTGCGATCCATTTGGAGACGGTGATGAAATGGTCTACACGCATCGATGCGGCGACGTCCCAGAGACGCAGATAGTGCAGCAGCGGGCTGATGAGTCGTGCCTTTGCCACGGGGAAAGTGCCGTCGAGCGAGTCGCGGCGCCACGCGTAACGCAAAGGCGTGTACATGTAACTGATGTGCAATTGCTCGGGCTCGGGGACGACGCCGTGAGCAAACGCATAACTGAAGGAAAGTACGGCATCGTAGCCGCTGAGGTCGAAACGCTCGACGGCCCAGGGAAAGAGCGGCGCGTATCGATAGTGGTTGGAATGCGCACCCGGCAGGCGATCGATGAACGAAGTGAGTACGACGTGCCTGTCCAGCGGCGTCCCTTGGAAGTGCTTCTTGCCGTAGACGGTGGTGTACACCGGCGCATCGGGCAGCAGTTCCAGGGCGGCTTCTAGAACATTCTCGGCACCACCGCGGAACGGCAAAGCGTCCTGGACCACCGCCACACTCGGTACGACCGTCGACACGTCAGCCGAGATAGTTCATTTCAAGCGGGATTCCCACCCTCTCCAACCGTCTGAATCCGGCGCTGGCGCGAGCGTACCCTCTGGCGTCAAGATCGGATTTGCTTTCCCCTATTCGGTTGGTTTAACGACAGTTGCACGGATGACGTCCATCGCTTTGAGCCGCCGCGATTCGTATCACTCGAAGAAGCGCCTCTTCGACATTGTCACCGCAGTCGTTCTTCTGATCGTTTTCGCGCCGCTCATGGCGATCGTGGCTGTTGCCATCCTCGCGACAGCTGGCCGCCCTGTGATCTTCTGGCAGCGGCGGGTGGGGTTGGATGGACACGATTTCTGGTGCCCCAAGTTTCGCTCCATGCATTCGATAGCCTCAGTGCGGGGTACCTCTCTCGACGTGGTCCCGACTCCAAAGGTCAAGAATGATCCGCGGCTGTTCGCCGTCGGCCGTGTCATTCGCAAGCTGAGTATAGACGAGCTGCCACAGCTCTGGTGCGTCCTCGAAGGACAGATGTCGATGGTCGGCCCTCGCCCGCCACTGCCGAGTGAGGTCGCTGAATACTCGGAAGCAGCGCGACGCCGGCTCGAAGTGAAGCCGGGGATAACGTGCCTCTGGCAGATTTCCGGACGCAGCGAACTCAGCTTCGAGCGCCAGCTCGAACTCGACCTGTCGTACATCGAGAAGCAGAGCCTGTGGCTCGATTTGAAGGTGCTGTTGCTGACGATTCCCGCCGTGCTCTCTTGCCGCGGCGCTTACTGACGGAGCGCCTGCAACTCGCTTCGCCCATCTGGCGCTGGTACACATCAGGGGAGGTGGCGATGATGAGAGACGCGGCGCAATTCGGCGGGGCGACGACGGCCGACGAAGTGCTCGAGGGTGTGGATCTGCGTGGCAAGACGGTTCTGATTACCGGCGCGTCGAGCGGCCTCGGCGCCGAGAGCGCGCGGGCCATGGCGGCACGCGGTGCAGCCTGCGGGTGATAGGCTTAGAGAGCCGTTGCCCCCCATCCGTCCCACTTTGTCTGCAGACTTAGAACCCGCTTGCCGAATGATTGCACCGGCGATGGATCTCAACCTTGGATTACTCCTCCCAGACCAGGCGGCCCTTCGATCGCGCGCCGAGGAGCTCCTTGGGATGGCTCTTGTCGATGTGGCCGATCAAGCCGTTGTACAGGCTGTAGCCAATCAGCTCCTGCAGGCGGGTGTCGAAGCCGGCGGCGATCTCACGGGGTATCCCCAATTGTTGATTCTCCTGCTGCCGGATGTAGCCGGCGCAGTAGTTCATGGCGATGCCGATCCTACGCTCGTGCGTGCGATTGGGTCCGCCGCCGTGCCAGAGGCTGCCGTGGTAGATGAGGACACTGCCCTTGGACATCTCGGCGGGAATCGATTCGTACTCCTTCATGAAATCCGGTGAGTGGTCGTAGAGGTGCGAGCCTGGAACGATCCGCGTCGCTCCGTTGGCATCGGTGAAATCGGTGATTGCCCACATGGTGTTGCAGACGGTCGGCACGTGCGGTTTCGGAATCGGCATCAGTTGGTCGTCGGCGTGAATCGGCTGCGCGCCTTCGCCCGGGCAGATGGCGATCGACGACAGCGATGAGACGAGACAGCCGCGGTCGAGGACGCGTTCGACGATCGGCAGGACGTTGCCGTGCACGGGGATGCGCTCGAAGTTCGGACCATAGACGAGGAGATTGTAGATGCGCACGGTGTTCGGTCCCTCGAACGCGTTCTTGGCGGGGACGACGCCGTTCTCTTGTTCGAGGCGTTCGAGATCCTCCGCCAGGGCATTGACGAGGTCTGCCTCGATCGCGTTTTCGACGATCGAATAGCCGTCACGCCGAATTCGTTCCGCATGTTCGTCGAATTGCTGCTTGTCCATGGCCACGCCCCTTCCGCGGCGGAGGATAGCGCGGTCGCCCGACGGAATTCCAATCGAACGCGCCCCTTGCTGCAAATCGAACAGCGGCTGTTATAAGCAAAGGGACCGATGCGTTGCCTTGCGGCGATATTGCTGACCCCGTTGCTGTTGGGGATGAATCCGGCGAAAGCTCAGGTTTGTGTCGGCGACTGCAACGGCGACGGCGCGGTGTCGATTGCCGATTTGATCACTGCGGTGAACATATCGCTGGGCGCGACCGATGTCTCGGCATGTGCGGCAGCGGATCGCGATGGCAACGGCCAGGTATCGATCGCCGAGCTCGTCGCGGCGGTCGGCAACGGCCTGCGCGGATGCCCGCCGACGCCCACACCCGAACCTTCCGCGACAGCTACCGCGCAGGCGACGGTTGACACTACGGAGACCCCGACTCCGACCGGCGTCGAAGAAACGCCCGCGACGGCGACGCCCAGTGCGACGGCGACGCGCACGGGTACCTTTCCCGATGTATCGGGTCTGTGGCTGGAGGAGACGTTGGCTCTCGCCTCATCGACATGTCTCGAGACATTCGCCGTTGAGTTTGCCGCCGAATTGGCGCGGCGCCCGCCTTGCCTGCACGACGTCTCGAGTGACGGGCCGGCGGCTACCGTAGTCGACTGCAATGAGCGAGTCCTTCTCGGTGAAGTCGATCTCCTCGGGCGGATTACCTACGCGCTACCTGACGAATTTGGCGAGGAAAGCGGATGCACGGTGTTATTGACGACGACGGTGCGAGTCGCCACCGATGCTTCCCCGGCCGTTGCCAGCTATTTCTTCGAGATCGTCTTTGGCGGCACCTGCCCGCTTGATTCCTGCAGTCTCACCGCCACCGCACCCTGGACCCCGCAGAGCGACGGGTAGGCGGTGGTAGCGGTGCAGTCGCGGGTTCTCTCGCCTCGCGGTGGGCACCACCCGTCGACCTGGATCAGTACACCCGGAAGATCAGTCCGAGGACCACGAAGATGATGCGCACCGTGTCGAGCCAAGGCCGGTAGTGGCTCCAGCGCTGATCTGGCGGTGGGTAATACACCTCGACGGGAACCGACACGATGCGCAGCCCGCCGCGCACCGCCCGGATCAGCACTTCCGTTTCGAAGGCGAATCGCCGGGCGCGGCAGGCGAGGCCTAGCGTCGCTTCGACTGGATAGACGCGGAAGCCGGACTGCGTATCCGGTATCGCCTCGCGGCAGGCGATCTCCACCCAGCGGTTGGCGAAGCGGTTGCCGAATAGTTTGCTGGGCGAGACGGCCACGGGATCGATGATGCGCTGGCCGATGACGAGTGAAAGCGGCTCGGCCGCCGCCGCGGCGATCAGCGCCGGAAGCTGGCTCGCCAGATGCTGGCCGTCGCCATCCATAGTTACCGCGTGCGAGAATCGCCGTTCGTGGCACCAGCGCAGCCCCCTGCGCAAGCTGACCCCTTTGCCGCGATTGCGCTCGTTGCGCAGTACCGTGGCACCGGCCGCTTCGCCGATCTCGGCGGTGCCATCCGTCGAACCGTCGTCGACGACGAGCACCTCCAAGCCCTGGCCGCGCACCTCGGTCACTGCGTTGGCCAAGGTGGCGGCGCAGTCGTAGGCCGGGATGACGACCGCGACACGCAAGAGCTTCCCGCTCTGGTCGGCCGTCAATCGGTGCCCGATCTGGAGCCGCCGCGGCGGACGTCGCGCTCGACGGCGGCGGCCGCGGCCTGGAGAAACAGACCGCCGGCGTCAGGATCGCGCAGTCGCGTCATGGCGGAAGTGTCGCGCGCGCCCGCGAGCGAGTCAATCAGCCGCCTCAGCCTCGCCAGGGCGCGGACCGATGCGGATCGGGGCACGTGGACGTCGCGCCGGATGCAAGGTAGTGTCGCGCACCGATGGAGGTCCCGGCACTGGTCGAAAAGCTGCGGTACGATGGCCTGTGGTGGCGCAAGTTCGCCGCGCTGGGGGCTTCGTATGGACCGGAGTGGTGGAAGCGCACGTCGCCGACGGTGATTGGCGGAATGTGCTTCGCCATGATTGCCGCCAATCGCCGTGGTGCGATCGCCAATATGCGCCGCGTCCTGGCCGATAGCTCGCGCAATCCGACGACGGTCGCGCTGAGGATGTTCGTAGACTTCGCGTACTGCTTCTCCGAGACACTGGAGCGCTTCGGCCCGTACCCGGTCGCGGTGCGCGTCGATCTCCCCCGCGTCGACAGAATTCGCGACGCCATCGACGCCGGACGTGGCGTCGTCGTCGTGACCGGCCACTTCGGCAATTGGGACATCGCGGCGCTCGAGTTGCTGCGCTACGGGCGCCCGACGCACGTTGTGATGGCGCACGAGGCCAACGAATCGATCAACCCATACGTCGAGCGGATGCGCGAGGATCTCGGCCTCAATGTCGTCTACTCGGACCAGTCTGTCCTCTCGTCTCTGGAGTTGCTGCACGCCCTGCGCCGCAACGAGATTGTCGCGCTGCAAATCGACCGACTCGCCGCCTCGGACAGTGCGCGGGAGGTCGCGATGTTCGGTTCCGACGTCCGTTTGCCGAGTGGCCCCTTCGAACTGGCACGGCTTTCGGGTGCGCCGCTGGTGGCCGTTTTCTCTCCTCGTGTCGGCACGCGCCACTATCAGATCAACCTCGGTGAACTGCGCTCGCTACCGCGCAACGCCACGGCGCAGCAGGTCGAAGCATGCGCCAGTAGCGTCGCCGCGGAGATGGAGGAGATGATCCGCCGTCACCCCAATCAATGGTTCCAATTTGAGCCCTTTTGGATTGCCGATGCGGCGCAGTCCCAAGCGCCAGCGAGTCGGCCGCGGCGAATGAGCGTGCGGCGCGGCGGCTTTATCAAGCAATCCTACGGCAAAAGAGCGGCTGCGATGCGTTCGCGCACCGTGTCGCGCAGGCGATCGCGATCTTCATAGGTGAGCCCGGTGGTGGCGATCGGCTCGAGGACGGTCATCTCCACCCACCCGGGCAGGATCGACAGGTAACCGCCTTTCGGCATCACCCCGGTGGTGCCGCGGCAAACCACCGGGACGATCGGGATGCCCAACTCGATGGCTGCGACGAACGCGCCTTTCTTGAACGGCAACAGCGAGTCGTCGCGGCTGCGGGTCCCTTCGGGGAAGATGACCACCGAGAAATTGCGGTCCTTGAGCGAACGCAACCGGCGAATCGAGCCCTCGGAGTCGCTGCGATCGATCGGAATCATTCCGAGCGTGCGCATGACAGCGCCGAGGACGGGCTCACGGAACAGGTCCTTCTTTGCCGCAAAACGATTATCGCCGGGCAGGTAGCCGAGTAACGCGACGATGTCGAAATGACTCTGGTGGTTCGGCGTGAAAATGTACGGGCCATCGCCCAGCCGTTCGGCGCCGCGCACGTGTACCCGAACGCCGCAAAGTCGTGCCAGATTGCGCGCTTGCGCCTTGGCGAAGCGCCACGCCAATCGGCGGTTTACCTGGTAGATGGCGATGGCGACGAGGCCGGAGGAGAACAGCATTACCCGGAAGATCAGGCGATTGAGAATCACCCGGATCCTCGGATGCTGCGCTTCGAGAGTGCGAGTATCGGCCGTCATGTCGGCAAACTACTCCCAATTGCGCTCCGCGAAAACCACCCCGCCCGCCGGCGATCCGAGTCGCGGACTCACGGACTACTCCGACGCGCGCCGCCGATGTCGGAGTAGCTTCTCCCTGGAGAAACCTCAGATAACCCGTCGTCCTCGCGCATTGGCTTCGCAGTCAATCGCTCGCCGACTTTCGCTGCAAACCGCGACGTGGGAGCCTGGGGCGAGCTTGTTTCGGCGAGCGTGTGTCTATAGAGCGGTAAGCGATGCGGATCCTGTTGATTTCACCGACGCACTACAACGCGGACGGCTCGCTTCACAAAACCACACGCTACTGGACCAGCGGCCTGACGCTGCCCTATCTGGAAGCGCTGACGCCGCCCGGACACGACGTCGCGATGGTCGACGAACTCTTTTACGACGTCGATCTGGCCGCCGATGTCGACCTAGTGGGTATCACCGCCATGGGGCCGCAGATCAAGCGCGCCTACGACCTCGCCGACCACTTCCGTGCCCGCGGCGTTCGCGTCGTTCTCGGCGGCACCTGGGTCACTCTCACCGTCGACGAATCGTTGAAGCATGCCGACGCGGTCGTCGCCGGCGAAGCGGAGGACGTATGGGGGCCGCTGCTGGCCGACTTCGCCGCAGGGCGCAGTCGCGGTGTCTACCGGGCACCGCGCCGCGCCGATCTCGCCGGTCTTCCCCGCATCGACTACACGCATCTTCCGCTGCTCAAATACGAAGCGTTCAAGTCCAGTTGGCTCTACCGCATGTACTTCCACTGGCCAATCGTTTTCTCGCGCGGCTGTCCGCATCCGTGCGAGTACTGCGCGGTGCAAACTTACTACGAACGCAGCTATCGAACCCGGCCGGTGGCCGAGGTCATCGACGAGCTGCGAGAGATGAAGGCCCTCGGCGCCGATCGTATTCTCTTTCTCGATGACAATCCCATCGCCCGGCCCGACGCCGCCAAAGAACTCTTCGCGGCAATGATTCCGCTCAAGCTCAAATGGGCCAGCCAGTCGACAATCAACATCGCGCGAGATCCAGAGCTGCTCGATCTCGCCGCCCGCAGCGGGTGTGTGAGCCTTTCAATCGGGCTTGAGAGCGTCAACCAGGAGAGCCTGGAGTCGATCCGCAAGGGCTTCAACCAGGCGCCGCGCTTCGCGGAGGATCTGCGAGCGATTCGCAACAAGGGGATCCAGGTCATCGGGCTGCTGATGGTTGGCCTCGACGGTGACACGGTCGAGACATTTCCCCGTTCCCTGCAGTTTCTGCTCGACAACAAGGTGACGTTTCTCAAGCTCTTCACCCCCTGCCCGTATCCTGGGACGAAGTACTACGACGACATGATGGCGGCCGGCCGCATCGAGGTCGGCGACTGGGGCCGCTATGATTACGGCAGCGCGCTGGTGAAGCCGGCGCAGATGACCGCCGACGACATGATGGACGGCTTCAAGTACGTGTACGAGGGATTCTACTCGGCGCGCTCCATCCTGAAACGCTTATTCCCGCCGCCTCCCGGCAGTGCGATGGAGACCATGGCGTACCTGGTGGCAAACCTGAAGGTGAACCGCTACTTGAAGTCACACGAGAACGCCTGGGCGACCATCTCGTAATTCCCCGCGCCGGGGGCGACTCGGATCCGCGCACGGTCTGCTCGACGCTCCGCTTGTCGCTTCGCGGTGCGGCAGATAGCGTGCGCCCCGGAAGTAAATCTGTGGCAGTGAAGAAAGACGTCTTCAGCCAAAGCCTCGACTGCGCGTCGATCGGTGTCGAGGTTACTTCGGCCGACCGGTCGGTGATCGACTTCGTCCTCGAATACTTCGACCCGTGGTTCCGACCGACGACGCGTGCCGCCGAGTGGCGGATCGACATTCGCTCGGCGGCGCCGAGCTACGACGAGATGCGGCGCCAGCAGCCGGCTGACGCGATGCCTCAGGCATGCTTCGCCCACGACCAGCAGGTGTTGTCGTTGCCGGCCTGGCGCTCCGGCGACACCATCGACGTCGTCGACGCGAACCGTGCTTGCTTTCTGCGGCTTGGCCGAGGCCGTGTCGATCTCATCGTCGATCCGAGTTCCCGCCGCTGGCGCTTCACGCTATTGTGGATCGTACAGGAGATCGCCGCGACGCGTCTGCGCCAGTCGCATGTGGACATGCACGCGGCATCGGTTTTCGACGCGGGCGCGGGGCGCGCCATGGCAATCGCCGGGCCGAAGGGCGCCGGTAAGACGACCCTCTCTTTCTACCTGATCGGCCCGCGCGGTTGGGACTGGATTGCCAACGATCGAACCTTCATCGGCGGCCAATCGCCGGTGTTCGCTGTTGCCGGCATGCCGACAGCGGTCAGGATCCGGCCTCCGACCTTGGCGCAATATCCGGAATTGCGTCGCGGACTGCCGGCGGTAGCGCGTCCGTATCTCTATACGATCGCCGAGCTCGAGAACGCAGAGCCGAGTGAGGAGCCCGTCGACTCGGTGGACTTCATTCTGACTCCGAACCAGATCGCACCGCGCCTGCGAGCGCGGACGCACGCGGAGGCCCGACTCGGCGCAATCGTCTTTCCGCAGGTGTGCCCGGATGAGGCGACCTGGAGTGTGGAACCGATCGCGGCGAACGATGTAGTCGCCGCCGTCCATGACAACCTTTACGGCGTCGCCACAGGCGAGCGTCCGGCGACTTTCTTCGAGACGCTCGGCGGGGGTTCGCACGGGGTGTCGCACGCTCTCGCCGCGGCGATCGGCGCCGGCGTCGCGGGATACCGTGTCCGCCTGGGACGTCAGGCCTACGCCAACGGCGGACTGAGCGAGCACCTCCGGCAATTACTTGTGGGGCGATGACGACTGATCTGCCCGGGGCGGAGATGGAGATCCGCGACGCTCTCGAACGCAGCGGGCATCAGCCGCTCCGGCTGGTACTGATCTCGCCGCTGGGCGAACGCAAAGGGATGCGGTTCGCCTTCCGGGTCGAGACACACGATGGTCAGACCCTGAAAGCGCGGCATTGCGGCGATGCCAACGAGGCGCAGCGGATTGAAGAGTTGCGCCGCGGCCTCGAGGACTCGTTTGCACCGGTGTTGGAGCGTATCGGCGCCGTCCTCCTCGAGGAGTGGGTGGAAGGCGAGATGCTCGATGTCCTCGCAGCGGAGGAGTGGGTGCCTCTTGCGGGGGCCCTTCTCGGCCGGCTGCATGCGCGACCGCTGCCGACGGGTGTCGCCGCCGAGGTGGGAACCGCGCGCAGGAACGAAACCGCGGAAATCGATCTGGACACGCTGCAGGCGGCGTCGGCGCTCACCGCGGGCGAGTGCCGAGCGGTGCGCGACGCGCTCCGAGCAGCGGATCCCGTTCGATCGCGTGTCGTATTGAACCACAAGGATTTTTGCGTCGAGAACATGCTGATCGACGGATCTGGGCAGCTGCGAATCATCGATACGGAGCAACTCGCCTTCGACTCGGGCGGATTCGATCTCGGCTGGACGTGGCATCGCTGGCCGATGTCGGCCGCGTCCTGGGCGCGTTTCGTTGCCGCCTATCGATCGTCGTCTCCGTGGCAACCCTTCGCCCAGCATTACTGGCGCATCGTCACCGGCCTCATCCTCGCGCGGGTGTTCATGCAACGCATGCCGAAGCGGTTAGACGCCCAACTCGCCCGGCTGCGTCAGTGTGTCGCCGAAGTGGAAGGAACGGCAGAGAGGCAATGATGAACTGCTCGGTCGTCGTCCTTTGCGTCCGCGCGATGGGCCATTTCCACGCAGTGCTGCCGGTGATCGAGGCACTGAGCCGCCGCGGCTGCAATGTCCGCGTATTCACCGATGCGGAGTTCCGCGAACACGTCGAGCGTGCAGGGGCGTCTTTCGTAGACGTCTTCGCGCGATACCCGCTGGAGGTGGCGGACGCGAGGTCGTCGCCGAAGCCGAGTCGCTACGTCAGCTACGCCGGTTTCTATGCCGAAGCGCTGGCGGCGGAGATCGCCGCACTCGATCCGGCGCTGATCGTCTACGATACCTTCATGCTGGTCGGCTTGGTCGTCGGCAGGATGCTCGGTGTGCCGTACATCAACGTGTCGCCAAATCACGCGCTCGTGCCGGCGCGTACACTTTCGGACCTGCGCCTCGACCCCCGGGTGTCGACCGCCCCGGAATGCTGGCGAGCGGTGCGACGTCTACGCGATACCTTCGGCCTGGCGGACGCGAATCCGTTCTCCTATGTCGATGCGCTGAGTCCGTTTCTCAACATCTACCCAGAGCCGGTGGAGTTTCTCGATGCGGCGGGCCGCGCGGCGCTCGAGCCACTCGAGTTCTTTGGCTGCCTCGCGCCGGAGCTGCGCGGTGGACGCGGGACGTCGGTGTTTCCGCATCGACGGCGATCGCGGCGGATCCTCGTATCCTTCGGTACGATCGTCTGGCGCTATTACGAAGCAGAGGCCGTCGCCGCGTTGCAGGTCATCGCCCGGGCCTGCGCCGATCTGGACGCCGACGTCGTCATCAGTCTCGGTGGACACCTTCTTGATCCCGAAATGCGCCGCCAGATCGCTCGGGAGAATGTCGCCGTCGTCGACGAGGTCGATCAGTGGATCGAGTTGGACGAGGCGGACGTCTTCATCACCCATCACGGCCTCAACTCGACGCACGAGGCGATTTTCCACCAGGTGCCGATGCTCTCGTATCCGTTCTTCGCCGACCAGCCAATGCTGGCGGCGCGCTGCCAACAGCTCGGATTGGCCGTGCCGCTGGCGGAAACCACACGCGGAATCGTTGATGAAGCGGTTGTGCACGACGCTCTCGCCCGATTGTGGGATGACGCGGGCGAGTACTCTGCGAGGCTGGCAACGGCACGCCATTGGGAGCTGCGCACGATCGGCGAACGAGGGGCGATTGTCGACCGCATCCTCGCGCTGATTTAGTGCTGTTGAAGAGATAGACCGGTCGATGAACGAGAGCGTCGGTGTGGTGGCGCATGAAATAGATCTTGCGTGACACCGGAGACTCGATCGATGAAACCACTCCTGTACATCGTAGTCAGGCAGACCACCGACTGGTCGAACGAGTCGAGCGTCCGCGCCCAGCTCCCTGATGGTTTCGAGCGTCTGTTCGATCTTTGGAACGATACGTTTGAAATGCCGTATCACCAGTTCCGACACCGGTTGAAGCAGATCGCCGCCGACAACCACGCAAACGTCGAAGGCGCCGTGACGGCGGTATTGGAAGATGTTCCAGCCGGTGCGCTGATCGCCCCCGTCGATGATGATGACTGGTTCTCTCCCGATATGGCGACACACGTGTCGGGGTATCGCGACGACTGCCATCGCGGATACCGTTGGCCGGCACGCTTTCTCGAAATCCCGCCAGACTTGGATCAATGGCTGGGCGCCTGGCGGCGCTGGCTGATTCCCAGCACGCCGTTGACGTGGGTATGCACGACGAACAACTACGTCATCGAGAGAACCCCCGAAGGGGCGAAGATCGTCGGCAGTCACGTCCAAGCATCCAGCTGGTTCGTCGCGAACGAATCCCTGGTGCGGGTATTGGACGTGCCGCTGAGCTTGCAGAACCGAAACATCGCCTCACAGACGTCCCTGTTGTTTCGCGGTCGCGCGCCGATGACTCGCTCAAAGCTCTTGCGGCGGCACAGACAGTACCGTGCGCTGTACCGTCGGCCTCCGCGCGGCCTGCCGACGTGGTGCCGGCCGTGGATCGGCAGGATGAGTGAGCTGATGCGTGCTCTACACGTCCGTCGCAACTGAGGCGCGGCCGACGTGCGCGAAACGGGCTGCTAGGCTACGTCTCGCAGTCTCCCCGGTCGCCGCGTAGGCCGTAGGCGCGGATCTTCTTCTGTAGCATGACCCGGCTGATACCGAGTCGCCGCGCGGCTTGCACCGCGTTGCCGCGGTGTTCGGCGAGCACCTGCGCCACGTATTCCTTTTCGAAGAGTAGGCGCGCCTCCTTTAGCGACATGTGCCCCGTCGAGAGTGCCGACAGCGTTCTCGGCCCGTGCGCCGCGCCGAGTTTCGCGGAGAGGTGCTCGACCTCGATTCGGTCGCCGTGAGCGGCCAGAGCCGCGGCTCGCTCGATCTCGTTCTGGAGCTCGCGCACGTTGCCGGGCCAGGCGTGCGCCTCGAAGGCCGTCAGCACCTCGGGCGCGAAAGACTTGGCCGGCTTGCCGAACTTCTGCATGGTCCGCTCGAGGAGAACCGCGGCGATCAGCCGCAGGTCTTCTCTTCTCTCGCGCAGCGGCGGCAAGTGGATCGGAAACGTGCTCAGCCGAAAGAAGAGATCGTCACGAAATCGCCCGTCTGTGACGATTTCGGCCAGGTCTCGATGACTGGCGGAGATGACGCGGACATCGACATGGCGCGGTATGCTCTCGCCAAGCCGAACCACCTCTCCTTCCTGGAGGACCCGCAGCAAGCGGATCTGCATCGACGCCGGCATGTCGCCGACCTCGTCGAGAAAGATCGTACCGTTGTCCGCGACCTCGAAGACACCGGGCCTGTCGGAGACCGCCCCGGTGAAGGCTCCCTTCTTGTGCCCGAACAGCTCGCTCTCCAGCAACGTCTCGCTGAGCCCGCCGCAGTTGACCGCGATGAACGGCCGCTCGCCGCGCGGTCCGCAATCGTGGATCGCCCTGGCGACCAGTTCCTTACCCGTTCCGGTCTCTCCTTGCAGGAGGACGGTGACTGGAGCGGCGATGGCGCTTTCCATCAGCCGGAAAACCCGGCGCATGGGCTCGCTCTGACCGACGATGTTGGCAAAACCGCCGTCGCGCGCTGCGCGCCGATGCCACTCGTTGAGCTCCTCCCGCAGGCGAGCTTCCGTCGTTTGCGCGCTGCGGTACCGCAGGGCGTTGTCGATCGCGCCGCCGATAGCGTCGGCCAACGCTTCGACCATGTGTATGTCCCCGGAACAAAACTCACCGTCGAGTTTGTTGCGAAGCTCGATGACACCGATGACGCCATCCCGTCCGCGCAGGGGAGTGCAGAGGAGCGATTCGGAGACCATGCCGGATTGCTCGTCGACCTTGCCGTACCAGCGTGGATCCGTGCGCACGTCGGCAACGCACTGGGTCTCTCCGTGTTGCATTACCCAGCCGGCGATTCCCTCCCCGGCCGGGATCCTGATGGTCGCGAAGCGGCGTTCGACCTCGGCGTGCGTATCGGCGACGTGCGGGAAGTACAGCTCCGCCGTTGCCGGGTCGACGAGGAGAATGGCGCTACTTTCAACCCCGAGGGCGGCCTTGGTGCGCGAAATGACGACGGGTAGAAGCTCGTCGAGATCGATGATGCCGCTGAAACTGCGCTGAATCTCGTACAGCAGTGCGCGTTCGCGGATCTGCCATTCGAGATCGTTTGCCTGGCGGCCAGGTCCAGCAACACCTCCCTTTACCATCGCCATCCTTCTTTTACTGACCCCTCCCCGGACGAGAACCGCGAACGCCCGAATTCCCGGAGCCGCGAATACGGCGGTACGCCATCACTCATCGAACCGCGCCTAGTCTCTGTCAGTCAACTGTAAATAACAAGTGTTTGTAAACTCTGGTTTACACCCTGTCGCAAACTGATGTGCGACAAGGATTCGCGCGAAGCAAAGTAGGGACTGGGGGCGGAGAGTAAACTCAGAAGTCGTACCGGCGGCAAAGCGCAGCTGGCTCGAGAACGCGCCGAGCCACTGGCACGGATTGTGTATTTCCCTCCTTTCAGAGTGGGGCCAAAGCACCCCCCAAGGGACGGAGAGAATATGATTCGAATGAGGAACTTGGCCGCCCAGGAAAGCGCGATTGCCGTAGTCGGCTTTCCGACATCGCTCGCGACGTGGCCGATCCTACTCGTGCCGCAGGCGGTCGGTCACGTACGTACACGCTCACGGGCAGCCAATAGGGTTGGTCAGGCTGCCGGTCCCCGCGCGCAGGACGAAAATCCTCATCGCGCTGAGAAGAGAACGACGATGATTCGCAAGGGCAACATGCGTCGCCCACTGTCGCCCCTCCTGCCCTCGGAAGTACCACCTTGTGGAGAAGAGACATGATGAACTCCGGAACCCCGATCTCTCTCGTCGCCCTGATCGACGCTGACGACAAACGCCGCGGCGAAATCAACCGTTCCCTGGAGGCGGCGCAACTCCCTGTCCAGTCATTCTCCTCGATTGCCTCATGGGTGGAGCCACCGAGTTCCCGGGCCGCGTGCTTGTTGTTGGACTTTCGGCTTCCCGACTCTTCCGAGCTGGTGTCGAACCTGGCCCGAAGGCGCATCGATTCTCCAGTGGTGCTGATCGATCACACGGCCCGCACCGCGGATGTCGCGGCATGCTTGCGAGGCGGTGCATTTGACTTCCTGCAGTGGCCGAGTGATCAGGAGACCCTCGTAGCTCGCGTTGCTGCGGCGGTTCACGCGGGCAGGGAACGAAGACGCCTGTACCATCGTCTAGAGTCCGTTCTCCACCGCGTTCGCCGCCTGACCAAACGGGAGCGCGACGTCATGCGGCTGGTTGCCCAGGGGCACGCCAACAAGGTCGTATCCTTTGAGCTCGGGATCAGCGAGCGTACAGTCGAGGTGCACCGCTCCAACGCAATGAAGAAGATCGGCGCCGATTCACTGGCACATCTGGTGCGTATGGATCTCGCCGCACGCTGCTTTGAGAACAGGTCGTCGTGGTCGATGGATCAGTGCATGCGGGGTCTGACGGCGCTCATCGACGAAATCATCCCGGCGGAAGATACCTTCGAGGATCGCCGAGTCGCATGAGCACGTTCCCTCTAACCGCCCTTTGAAAAGATAGAAATCTGCCGAAAAACAAGATTCTCTTGCGTCGCCCGGCGCTCTCCATCATAGATTCGCTTCCCGGGAGACGCCCTTGCCGACTCGATCTACAACCGGCGCACGATCTCTGTCGCGTCCGAAACACGTCGCCGACGAGACTCCCCATGCCGATTTGGCCGGTTTGCGGGATACGCGCGGCGAGCCGGACAGATCACGTTGAAGTGGCGGATCGATGTCCTTTCCGACCGCCTCCTCGCTCCGCCATCGCTCGACGAGCCCCTTCGTCGGACGACGGACCGAGATCGAGTTCTTGCGCGCGTGTCTGGAAAACGCCCTCACCGGCGTACCGCAGGTCGTTCTCGTCAGAGGGGAGGCGGGGATCGGTAAGTCGCGGCTCTTGCGAGAGGCTGCCGACCATGCTCGTCTCTTACATTTTCTCGTCGACACGGGTCGCGCGCGCGCCGATATGGCGATACCGTACCTGCCCTTTACGGAAGCGCTGCGGCCTCTGATCGAGACACTGCGCTTCGACGAACGCAACGACAGCCGCCTCGATCTCGAATCGATCGGCCGCATCCTCCGCTCCGACGGGCTGGACATTTCGGCCGAGGACCGAAGTGGATCCGATCCGGGTACCTACGACCAACTCTGCCGCTTCCAGAGTATCGCCCGGATCGCGATTAGCGCGGCCGAGATTCGTCCCACGTTGGTCGCGATCGACGACTTGCACTGGGCCGACCCGCCGTCGGCGCAGCTGCTCGCGCATCTCATCTTCTCCGCGGCAGACCACGCCGAGAGCGTGCCGCTTCCGTTGGTAATCTTCGCCAGCTACCGGCCTTTCGAGGAGGGGTCGCCCGTTGCAGAAGCGCTCGCCGTCGTTCTGCGTGAGAACATCGCGTCGGAGATCGACGTCGGCGGGCTCGAAGAGGCCGACCTCGTCGAGTTGATGGAGAATCTCGGCATGGCGCGACCGTCCTCTACACTCGTTCGCACCGTCGAGGACCTCACGCTGGGCAACCCCCTCTTCGCCGAGGAGGTGGTCTTTCACCTGCAGCGCAGCGAGTCGCTGGCGCACTCGGCTGGCCGAACCCGCCTAGACATCGAGCCCGGTTTGTCTTTGCCGCGGACTGTTGTGGGAGCGATGTCGGCCCGTGCCGAGGCGATTTCGAAGGGGTGCCACGACCTCCTGGTTACGGCTTCGTGTCTGGGAGACGAATTCTCCGCCGAGTATCTCGCTGGCGTCACCGGGGGTGAGAGAGATGTGGTCTTTCGCTTGCTCGACGAGGCTTCCACCGCTGGGATCTTGCGCGACGATGCCGCGTCGCCGCGCTTCGCCCACCCGCTGATGCGCCACATCTTCGCCAGCCGGATATCGACCGCTGAGCGACAGCGCACGCACCTGCGAATCGCCGAGTATCTCGCATCAGCGGTGGAGGCCGACCGTTCGGAGCGAGTTCTGGAGGTCGCGCACCATCTTCTCGAAGCCGGTCCGCTGGCCGATGCCGACAGCGTCATCCGAGTTTGCCGCGATGCGGGAGAGCGCGCATTTGCCATCTGTGCCTGGGCTCAGGCGGCGCGCTTTTTAGAATCCGCCATCGCGCAGTCCTCGCAAAACGCTGCTCTTCCGCCCCGCGAGCTCGCCGGTCTTCACCTATCCGCCGGTCGAGCGCGGTTCCGCATCGAAGAGGCGTCGGTGGCACTCGAGCATTTCACCTTGGCAGTGCGGATCTTCCGGAGTTGCGACGACGTGCGCGGCTGGCTTCTCGCCGAGATGGACCGTGTGCGTGTCTTCGTAACACTTTCCTCGGTCGCCTATGGCACGCTGCCGGAACTCGGTGGTTTGCTCGAGGCGATGCAACGGCTCGACGCCTCGGAGGAACGCCTGCGCGGCTCGGCGCTTGCCCTGTTGGCACACGTGTATTGGACGGCGCGCCAGTCGAGCGACGCCGTCGCCGCCGGTCGCGAGGCGGTCGAGATCGGTCTGCGGTCGGGGGATCATCGCCTCACCAGCGACGGCGCCGCCGGACTCGCGCTGTCGCTC
>JBGTMF010000096.1:0-3121 GCA_041743795.1 Thermodesulfobacteriota bacterium
GCCGAGCTTCATCGTTCGTCACGATGATCCTGCACCCGGACAGTCGACAACCTACCAGGTGCTGAGCGATCATCTCGGCAGCGTGCGGATCGTGGCGGGGATCGACGGGGCGAGTCCGGTGATTGCTGAGGAGATCGAGTAGAAAATAGGTGACAGGCACCTATTTCGGTTCAAAATCATAATAGAATCAAGGTATTGCGGTGGTTAATTGGTGCCTGTCCCTCTTTTTCCCGCTTTTTCCCGGCGCCATGGCTGCGTTGCGAAATCCTCGACAAAAGTTTCAACTTTGCTTCCGTCCTTCGCCAACGCTACGGCCGACGGGCCGGCTTCGCGCCTTGCCCTGACGCCGAAATCCTCATTTTCGCTTGCGCGCCTGTTTCTCAAAGGACTGCTAGCGGCGGTCCGCCTGCGGCTGCCTTGCGGTAGGCGAGGTCGGCCGTTAGTCAGCAGATCGGCGGTGCCGATGTATGGGCGACAACCAAGCGGAGAATCGAGGGGCCAAGCAGACCGCGCTGGGTCGCATCGCCGTGGTGATCGTCCACTGGAACCAGCCCGACAGAATCAAACGGACGATCGCGGCCTTCGAGGAGCAAACCGTTGCCGTGGACCTGCTGGTCGTCGACAACGGTTCGCGGCCGCAAGTGATCGCCGAGCTGCGCGCCTTTCGCCCGCGGATGAACATTTGCGAGCTGGGCTGCAATCGGGGGTTTGGGCCGACCGCCAACGTCGGCTTGCGGCATTGGTTGCAACACGGCGATCACCAGTTGCTCGTCGTCGCGCCGCACGATGCGTTGCCCGCGCCCGACTGCCTCGAACGGATGGCGGCTGAGTTTCTCGCGCGGCCGACCGCCGGCTTGGCGTGCGCCGATGTCGGAGACGGCCTGACGCCTTACATCAACCCCTATCTCGGCGGCATCAGTGTGCCGGCGCGCGTCGTCGAAGGCTGGGAGCCGGCCGACTACGTGCACGGCACGCTCTTCATGGCGCGGCGTATCTGCCTGCTGGAGATCGGACTCTTCGACGAGCGATTCTTCGCCTATGGCGAAGAGGTGGAGATTGGCGCCCGCGCTCGCGCGCTCCGCTGGGAGGTGGGGCTGGTGCGCGGCGCTCGCGTGGTCAATCCGACCTCGCGGCTCGGCACGGCGGCCGTCGACTACCTGATGCAGCGCAACACCCTGCTCATCGTCCGCGAGCTGTCGGGCTGGAGCCACGCCATGACCCGCTTGGCGATCGCCCTGGTCGGTCTCGTGCGCGGTCTGATCAATCCGTCCGCACGGCCGTTGCTGTTCGCGCCGCGCGCGCGTCTGCGTGGATTTTTCGATTACGCGCGCGGTCGCTATGGAGCGCCGCCCGAGGAGTACTTCGAGAAGCTGGATCCGCGCGGTGAGCCGGTTATAGTGCGACGGGAACGCGACCGTTGAGGAGACAGCGATGCTTTCGAAGTTCGACGACTATCCGATTCACCAGACCGCCGAGCCGGTGGCACAGGTCGCCAGCGGCGACCGCAACGCCTACGATCGGTATTGGTTCAACGGATACGCCGCCGACGGCGAGTTCTACTTCGGCATCGGCTTGGCCGTCTATCCAAACCTTCGCATCATGGATTGCGGATTCAGCATCGTCCGCGGCGGCGAGCAGCACGCCTTTCACGCATCGCGGCGGGCGCCGCGCGAACCGACAGAGACGACGGTCGGCCCCTTCCGCATCGAGGTGATCGAGCCGATGCGGACGCTGCGCGTCGTCCTCGACGCCAACGATACCGGCATCGAGTGTGATCTCACCTTCCGCGCGCGCACCGCCTGCGTCGAAGAGGGAAGACAGACCTGGTACCAGAACGGACGACTGGCGATGGACGCTACGCGCTTCGCCCAGTTCGGCCGCTGGAGCGGCTCCATCCGCTACGCCGGCCAGACGGTTCCGATCGACGCTGCTCGGGTATTTGGTACGAAGGATCGGTCGTGGGGAGTTCGGCCGGTGGGCGACCCCGATCCGGGCGGCGCGCCGTCAACCGAGCTGCCGCAGTTCTTTTTCCTCTGGTCGCCGATCCACTGGGACGACCACTGCACTCACTTCGGCATCTTCGAGAATGCCGACGGCGAGGCGTGGCATTGGGACGGCGCGGTCGTGCCAGCCTACGAGAGCCCCGAGTTGATCCCCGGCGTCGAGGCGCAGAGCGAACCGAAGATCGTCCGCGTCGAGCACCAGTTGCGCTACCGCGCCGGCACCCGGCGGGCGGCCGGAGCGACCATCGCCCTGATCGAGCGCGGCGGCGAGCGGCGCGAGATCCAGTTGGAGCCACTGATCTGCTTTCAGATGAAAGGCATCGGTTATACCCATCCGACGTGGGGACACGGCCACTGGAAGGGGGATCTGGCGATCGGCGGCGAATCGTGGCGCTGCGACGACCTCGACCCGATGGCGATCGAGAACCAACACGTCCAGCAGGTGATGCGGGCGACGTCGGCCGGCAAGACCGGCGTCGGCGTCCTCGAACAATTGGCGATCGGCCCGCATGCCCGATACGGCTTCAAGGAGTTTCTCGATCCGGCGCAATGATCGCGGGGGCGACCGGCGGGCGCGCGGTGTCTCAGCCACCGATGTCGCCTTTGCCTTCCGTTGCCGGTAGATTGCGGCGATGGCCGAGCTCGAAGCAGGCGGAAGAAACCCCGTCGCGGGTATGGACACCCACTTGGGAGTGCGCACCGTCCGCGCCACGCGCGACGAGGTGGTGCTCGAATACGATATCGACGAACGCCACCGCCAGCCGTACGGCATCGTCCACGGCGGCATGCATTGCACCGTCGTCGAGTCGGCGTGTTCGATCGGCGCCGGCCTCAATGCGATGGCGGATGGGCGCTCGGTCGTCGGCGTCGAAAACCACACCAGCTTCATTCGCGCCGTGCGATCGGGGCGCGTCACGGTGACGGCGACGCCGATCACGCGCGGGCGGCGCTCGCAAGTCTGGGAGGCCACCGCGCGCGACGAACAGGGGAAAGTGGTTTCGACCGGGCGCGTTCGCCTGTTGTGCCTGGAGCGCGACTCCGAGCTCGCCGGCGAGAAGGTCGCGGTGCGTTGAGGAGCGGTCCACATTCCTCCCTGCGCGCCGGCGCCTGACGGCTCG
>JBGTMF010000097.1:0-18611 GCA_041743795.1 Thermodesulfobacteriota bacterium
GGCCGGTCGGCCTGATCGACCCGCGCAGCGGCCGGCGGCCGCACGCGGTGGCGCAGGCCCGGCAGGACGACAGCGAAGGTCGTCTGTACAACCTCGTCGGCTTCCAGACCAAGATGACCTATCCGGAGCAACGTCGTGTTCTGCGCATGGTACCGGGCCTCGAGAACGCTTCGTTCGTTCGCCTCGGCAGTCTGCACCGCAACACGTTCATCAATTCGCCGCGCGCCTTGCGGCCGACTCTGCAGCTGCGCGGTGACGACTCGGTTTTTCTCGCCGGTCAACTGGTTGGTGTCGAGGGATACGTCGAATCGGCGGCGACCGGGATTCTCGCCGGGCTCAACGCCGCGCGTCTATTGGCCGGCGAGGAGCTATTGGTGCCGCCGGCGACCACCGCGCTCGGATCGCTGCTGCGCTACGTCACCGATCGGAGCCGCAAGGAATTCCAGCCGATGAATGCCAACTACGGTCTCTTCCCCGACCTGCCGGAGCAACCGCGCTACCGCGGTCGCGAACGCCGCAAGCAGATGGGCGAGCGGGCCTTGCGCGACGCGGCGACGTGGATGGAAGGACTGGGGCTGGGTGAGACAACCACCGGCGCGGCTGTCGAAGTTGACACCTCGGAAGCGCTCCGTTAGCAGTCCGTTGAAAAAGTAGGGCAGGAGCGAAAATGAGAGATTTCGTCCCAGATCAAGGCGCCGAACCGGAGGCAAAGTCGGGACTTTTGTTGAGGATTCGGCAACGCAGAGCTGGGGCGAAAGATCCATTTGCAGCCCGACCTACTTTCTCAACGGGCTGCTAGCAGTCGCGCCGATGGAAAAGTCGCGATTTATATGGATGGACGGCGAGTTGGTGGCGTGGGACGACGCCCATGTTCACGTTCTCACCCACACCTTGCACTACGGTCTCGGCGTCTTCGAAGGCATTCGCTGTTACGACGGCGCGCGCGGGCCGGCGATCTTTCGCTTGCAGGATCACACCCGGCGGCTTTTGGCATCGGCGCACATCCTCGGCATGGCGATTCCGTACTCCGCCGACGAAATCAACGCAGCCTGTATCGACATCGTCCGCGTCAACCAACTCAAGTCGTGCTACATCCGACCGCTGGCCTTCATCGGCGACGGAGAAATGGGGCTGTCGGCCAAGAGCAACAAGGTGCGCCTGGCGATCGCCGCGTGGCCGTGGGGGTCCTACCTCGGCGAAGAGGGAGTGGCCAAGGGGATCCGCGTCTGCACATCGTCGTACCAGCGATTCCACGTCAACTCCCTGATGAGCCGGGCCAAGGCCGTCGGCCATTACGTCAACTCCATCCTGGCCAGCTCCGAGGCGCGACGAAACGGCTACGACGAGGCGCTTCTCCTTGACTCACAAGGGTTTGTCGCCGAGGGCAGCGGTGAGAACCTGTTCGTCGTGCGGCGCGGCGAGGTGCTCACTCCGCCGCTGACTTCGGCGCTCTCGGGCATCACCCGCGACACCGTGTTGCACCTGCTTGGCGAGCGCGACGTCCGGGTCGTCGAGCAATTCTTCGCGCGCGACGAGGTCTACATCGCCGACGAAGCCTTCTTCACCGGCACGGCGGCCGAGATCACGCCGGTTCGCGAGCTCGACGACCGGCGCATCGGCGCCGGGCAACCCGGGCCGATCACCCGCGCCATCCAGCAGGGGTACCGAAGTATCACCCACGGCGAGACCGAGAGCCCCGCCGACTGGCTCTCCATCGTGGCGGCCGCGCCTTGACGCAAACCGACGCGCCGGTGCATCTTTCACCGGAGACAGGCGACGGGGGGCCTTTTTCCTTGACACGATCGGGCAGGTTTCACTATAAGCAACGGCACTCCCGTCCCGGGGTGATACCGGGTCGCAGAAGCTCCATCTCGCCGTCGTCGGCGGGATCCGGAGCGGTTCGAGAGTTCCGCGGTGGCAAGATGAGGAGAGGATCATTTGGGCGAGCGCGCTCGATCGCGCTGGCGATTGCGCCGGTCGCGTTGGCGTGGATCCTCATTCCCATGCATGTGTCGGCGCGAACGACGACCGAGCAGCCGTCGTCGATTCTGATATTTCCCAAGGTGATCGCCGACGGCACGCGAGACACCTTCATCCAGATCAGCAACACCGCCAATTCGGTGGTTCACGCCCACTGCCTGTACGTCAACGCCTACCCTTTGTGCCAGGGCATCGGCGATTGCCAAGAGGGCACGTGCAGCGGTCCATGTGTCCCGCAGTGGCAGGAGATCGATTTCAACATCTGGCTTACCAAGCAGCAGCCGACCCATTGGGGCGTCAGTCTCGGTCGCCGCGACAGCCTCGGTGCCGCCGACTGCAGGCGCGACATCAGGACCGGGCAGCGCCGCTACGATTGTTACGAGGCGGGCTTGACGCCGGGGCTGATTCCCCCGGTTCCGGCTCCGTTCGAGGGCGAGTTGCGCTGCATCGAGGTCGACCAATCCGGCGCGCCGATCAGCGGTAACCACTTGAAAGGCGAGGCGACGATCATCTCGCGCGATGGTGATGCCAGCAAGTACAACGCCGTCGGTATCCTCGGCGAGCCGTTCACCAACAACGGCGACAATACCCTGTGCCTGGGCGGCGAGCCGAGTGCGCAGTGTCCCACCGGAGCCGAGTATCAGGGCTGCCCCGAGCGCTTTTGGATCCCGCATTTCTCGGCCGGTGTAGACAACCCCATCTTCGGTCCGACGTCGACGGTGCGCACCGAGTTCACGGTCGTGCCGTGTCGTGTCAACTTCGAACTGGCATCGCTGGATATTACCGGTGTGACGCTTCAGTTTCTCGCCTTCAACGAATTTGAGGAAGCGTTCTCGACTTCGACGCGGGTCGAATGCTGGCGGAGTTTTTTCCTGGATGAAATCAATCCGATCTTCACGGCACGGGTAATTCAAACGCGGCTGGTGCAGACCTCGATGCGGCCGGTTGTTCCGCAATCCGGAGATGGTTCGTCAGTCGCCGCGATCATGGAAGAGTACCACGCGTTGCCAAACGGGAGCACCTCTCGCGCGGCCTACAACATGCACGAGAAGGGCGATTTCGGTGGCCGCGAGGTGATCGTCCTGCCGGCGGGTCCGTGATCATGAGTATGCGCTGGAACGTTTTGGAATCATTGGGGTTCGGCCGCGGTTTGAGGCACTCGCTGCGGTGCGTCGACAGATGGCCGTCGGTGTTGCAGACCGCCGTGTTGTGCGGCGCCATGTATGCGTGCGCTATCGTATCGAGCCAGCAGCCGGCAGTAGCACAAGTCACATCGGATCGTCCGGCTGCGATTTTGGTTTTCCCGAAAGTGGTCGTCGACACCGACGGACCCGATGGTCGTCTGGATACGTTCTTCACAATCAGCAATGTGTCGAAGCAGCCGCTCAACGTCCTCTGCTATTACATCAATGCGACGGAGCGATGTAACAACCTGAGCGGCACGTGTTTTCCCGAACGGACCTGCACCGGAATGTGTCTGCCGCAGTGGCAGCAGACCGATTTTCGCTTTCGCCTCACCGGTGAGCAACCGACCGGCTGGCTTGCCTCGAGCGGCGCCGGCGTCGGTTGCAATCGCCTCGGCCGTTGCTCGCACGACGGTATCACGGAATGTGTGGACTTCCAGGATTGCCCCGTTGGTGCCCGCTGTTCGCGGCCGCCTTGCCTGCCGCTGGATGGTGGCATTCCAGGCGGCAACCCCGGGCAGACGAACATGGGCAGCTTGATCCCACCGACGCCCGAGGATCCGTACATTGGCGACCTCACCTGTATCGCGGTCGATGAGACGGGCGCGCCGGTCGATCGCAATGATCTGATTGGCCATGCATTGATCGGATTCATTCGCGCCGACGGAGAGTTCATCGATACGGCGGGCTACAACCCGATCGGATTTCCGGCGATCCCGGGCGCCAACAACCGCGACCTCAACCTGATCCTGGGTGGACCAACGGGGGCGAACCCGGCGCAGAATCCCGCCGACGCCGCCTGTCTGGCCACGCAACCGCGCAGCTGCGCGGAGTATGAAGGCTGTCCCAACATTCTCATCTTGGACCATTACTTCGATGGTGCGGTCGACCCGCAAGCGATCAACCGCTGCCTGCCCGAAGGCACCTGCGCGATCAGCGGGCAGGCCTGTGGTAACGACACCGAGTGCATCGAGAACGTATGCGACATGGGTACTTCGATGTGTACGGTGACCGGCCATGCGTGCGCCGGAGACGCCGACTGCCAGGATACCTGCGATCCGATGAGCGAGCGCTGCACGCTGTCCGGCCAGAATTGCGGGCCGTTCGGCTCGCAGGGCGTCTGCCTTCCTACGACCCTCGACGTCAGAGTCGTAACGGAGATCACGATGGTTCCGTGCACTCGCGACTACGAGGAGGGGATCGTCTTCCCGCGCCCCGGGGAAACCTCAGGGCCCGCCACGACGACCGTGCAGTTCCTGCTCTTCAATGAATTTGAACAGCGGCTATCAACGTCGACGTCCGTGACGTGCTTCAAGCACGCCCCTCTCTGGACGCTTCAAAGCAACGACCCCGAACTCTCGATCTTCAGCGTCGGCGTGCAGGGCACGTTGACCGGCCAGACGCGGATGCGCGGCGTCGAGGGAGACGGTACAAGTGGAAAACCGCGCGGCAATGCGCTATTGGCAGTCGCCAACGAATTCCGCTGCTCAGGTCCGATTTGGGAGTTCCCCAGGTGCAACTTCGTAAATACTGAGAAATTGGTCAGTTCTGCCGCCCGAAACGTCCATTTCCAGGGCCGCAGACAGAAGAGTGACTTCATCTATTTACCATTACAGTGAAACTAGGAGACCCGCCGGCACAAACAGTCCCGTTTTGACTTGACATCTTCGGGGTGCGTCGATATAAGGCCGGCACTTGTGTAGGGAGAACTCCGCCACGGCTTCAACGACGCGTTGGTGTTGGCGGTAGGGTATTTGAAAGGAGGAGGCAAATGCGTAGGCATCGAGGACGAGTGGGGCTCATGGCGTTGGCGCTCGTGGGCGTGCTGGTCAACGGCGCTTCGGCCGACATTGTGACGGAGAGAAGCGCTTCGGTGCTGGTATTTCCGAAGGTAGTAGCCAACGGGACGAGGGATACGTTGATTCAAATCACGAACACCTCAAACTCGATGGTTCATGCGCACTGCTTCTACGTGAATGCAGCGCCGACCTTCCCGGGAGTACCGCCCCATCCCGTTTTGAATCCGCCCTTGTGGCAGGAGATCGACTTCGACATCTGGTTGACGAAGCAACAGCCGACTTACTGGCGTGTATCGACGGGTCGTCAGGACAACTATGTCCAGGGAATCGACCCGCCGTGTGATTTCGTCAGCGGCAACCTCGACTGTCCGAACAGCGGTTTCGATCCCGGTGCGGTTCCGCCGGTTGTCGAAGACTTCATCGGAGAGCTCAAGTGCGTCGAGACGGACCAGACGGGTGCACCGATCAGCGGCAATCACCTCAAAGGTGAGGCGACGATCGTGACGTACGACGTCTGCAACCCGATCACGAACCTGTGCGCGGTAAGCGGCAGCACCTGCTCGGTCGAGACGTGCGGTGAGGATTTCGACGCGGCCAAGTACAACGCGGTCGGCATTCTCGGCAACGAATTCAACAACGGCGACGGAGTACTGTGCCTGGGTGGTGAGTCGAACGACCAGTGCCCGGACCCGGAATACAACGGTTGTCCGGAATTGTGGATCCTCAACCACCTGGCGGTCGGGGCCGAAAGCCCCTCGCTCGGCGAAGGTTCATCTGTCGACACGAGTATCACGGTGGTACCCTGCAGCCAGAACTTCGAATTGCAGAACCCGCTACTCGATCCAGGCATCGTGACTCTCCAGATGCTGACGTACAACGAATTTGAGCAGAATATTTCCGCTTCCGCTCAGTTCGTCTGTTGGGAAGACTTCGACCTTACGGCGATCAATGCCGCATTCGGAGTACTGTTCCCGGGTGACACATACCGGCAGACCATCATCCGGTCGACGAACGCTTCTTCGGGCGTAATCATGGTCGCCACCGAGTCTCATCAGGTTGAGGAGTTCGGGCGAATTGGTACGGCCTCCTTCAATGTGCACCACCAAGGGACTCGGCCGCAGCAGGATGTCATCACCATCCCGGGCGACCAGCTCCAGTAACCGCAGCGACTGAACTGAGTTTGAGCGGAGAGGAATCTGAATATGAGAACAATGAAGATGATGTTCCTTGGCGCCGCAGTCGCTCTCTCGATGGGGGCTGCGAATGCGGATGTGGTATCCGACCAGGCGGCAGCAATTCTGATCTGGCCGGATGTGAAGGCGGATGCGGACGCTTCGATCGACACGATCATCCAGCTTAGCAATACCGATCCTTCGCAGTCGGTTTTGGTTACTTGCTTCTACGAGAACGCCAATTCCCACTGCACAAACGGCGGTCAGGTATGTGTCGAGGCGATCGACTGCTGCGACGCAGGCACCGGCTGCGGCATCTGTCGGCCGGGCTGGCTGGAGACGGACTTCCGGATCCGCCTGACGCCTCGCCAGCCATTGGGCTGGCTCGCCAGCGAAGGATTGGTCGATTTTCCCCTGACGGGCCGACCCGGCAGCATCGGCTTTCCGGACGGCAGTAGTAATGCCGGTAGCAGGATACCGCCCACGTCGGAGAATCCGTACACCGGGGCTTTGAAATGCATCGCGATCAACGACGACGGTACGCCGTCGGACCGCAATGTGCTGAAGGGCGAGTCGACGTTGGTTTACCCGAACGGTGACGTCGCCAAGCACAATGCGATCGGCATCAAGGCGATCCAAGGTGCTGTCAACGACGACAACCGCCTGGTGCTCGGTGGCGAAGAGGCCGAGTACAACGGTTGTTCGAATTTCCTGATCGTCAACCACATGTTTGACCTCGGCGTGCATCCGCTGATCGATGAGATTGACGTTCCGAGTTTTACGAATATCGTTTTGGTTCCTTGCACGCAGGATCTTCTGCGGCAGATCCCGGGACGCGCAGTAGTGCAGTTCTTGGTGTACAACGAGTTCGAGCAACGTTTCTCGACGAGCCGGACGGCCGACTGTAAGGCCGACTGGCGCCTGTCGGAAATCGACACAACCAACCCGACGCGGTCTATCTTCAGCGCAGGTGTGGCCGGAACGCTGGTTGGTCAGTCGCGTTTGAACCCGATCGGCAGCGGCTTCATCGGTATTGCCAATGAGATCATCGGCGACGAGGACGATTCAACGTTTGTTTCTCGTTCCTCCTTCAATTTGAATCTGCAGGGTGACCGAGCGGAAGCGGACATCATCACGATCATTCCGTAACCGACGTAGTCAGCTGGCAAGCTGGAAGGGCGGGACGCGCGATGCGCGTCCCGCCCTTTCTGCGTTTTGGAACATCCTCTCTAGATTTCAGTCTTTTATCCAAAGCGTGTGGGTAAACTGCGAGCCCCGCGATCGCGAACAAATTTAGCTGACGCTTGCGCGCGCTAAAGCCAGCTTCGATCCGCCTCGTCTCGCAGTTTGGTGTTGAAGACTGTTGGGGGAGGCAGTTGCTTCGCTGATCGGGTTCGCGTCGTTGTTGCACGTTGCGCCTTCCTTCTTAACGCCAAGGCGCCAAGACGCGAAGGCGCCAAGGGGTGACCAGTTCTTCGGTCGGTGGTCCGTTTGCACGGTCTGTGTACGCGCGCGGCTGGGCGGACTTCGAAGGTGCAGACCCGGCGTCCGCTTGGCGGCTTGGCGCCTTTGCGACTTAGCGTTTAAAATTGTTCGGGGAGGCAGTGTCGTTCGGCGATTGGGTTCGCGGCGGTGGTGAAGACTCTTCCCACCTCACCAACGCCCCTTCTCTATGTCCCCCTCTCAGGCCTCTATCGCTGAATAGATACCCACTCACTTCGGAGAAGACCCAGATTTCATTTGGTGGACTGAATCGGACTCGACAGTGCCAAGTTCTCCTCAGGATTCACCCGGGGGAACGCCCGAGCCGAGCTGGGGCTCGGCGCTCCAAGGATGGATCGCGCGGAGCGCGCACATCCCTATGCCTGTGCCTATGCCCATGCCTCTGCCTACGAGCGAAGCGAGTTTCAGCCTATCGGCTCGCCAAGCGCTCGCGTAATTGGGCCATGAGGATGTACATCGCGGGAACGACGAAGAACGTGAGCATTGTCGAGAAGGCCATGCCGCCGACTACGGCGATGCCGAGTGGGGCGCGAGATTCGCCACCTGCGCCGCCGCCGAGGGCGATCGGCAGGATTCCGATCACGGTCGACAATGCCGTCATCAAGATGGGGCGAAAACGTGTCTTGGCAGCTTCGAACGTGGCGTCGATTAGGTTCGCTCCGCGGTCGCGCAATTGATTGGCGAATTCGACGATGAGGATCGAGTTCTTGGTGACCAATCCGACCAACATGACGAGTCCGATCTCGCTGAACAGGTTCAGCGTATCGCCTGTGATCCGCAGTGCGACGAGCGCTCCGGTGAAGGACAGGCCGACGGCGGAAAGGATCGTCAGCGGATGCAGGAAGCTTTCGAATTGTGCGGCGAGGACGAGGTAGATGACGACGAGTGCCAGCACGTAGGCGACTGCGAGAGCGTTTCCAGATTCGAAGTAGTCTTCCGACTCACCGGAGAAATCCGTGCGGTAGCTACCGCGTTCGGGCAGCACTTCGTCGGCGATCCGCTGCACAGCCGCCAGGGTACTGCCGAGCGGAGTCCCCTGGGTGAGGTGTCCGGTCACCGTGGCGGCGCGCAGGCGATCGAAATGGGGAATACTGCGCGGAGTGATGGTGTCGGTCAGCTTGACGATCGAAGCCAGCGGGATCAGCGCGTCGTCGCGGCCGCGCACGTAGGTGCCGAGGATGGCCCGCCGCGTCGATCGGCCCGCGCGACTCAGTTGGGCGATTACATCGTAGGTTTCCCCGCGAACCTTGAACGACGTCAGTTCGAGACCGCCGAAGAGGATTTGCAACGACGATGCGATTTCGCTCGCCGAGACGCCGAGGTCGCTGGCGCGTTCGCGATCGATGGTGACCTCGATCTGCGGCTTGTTGAGGACCAGATCGTTGCGCACGTTGACCAAGCCGGGAATCGCGCGCGCGCGGTTGGCGATTTCGTCGGCGTAGGCCGAGAGCTGCGCGACATCGGGTCCCTGGATGACGAGTGAAACCGGCGCGTCGGCGAGGCCAATCGTCAGCGCCGGCAGATTCATCGGAAAGGCGAGGATACCCTCGACCTCGAAAAGCTGCTGGCGAAGCGTGTCGACGACCTGCATCTGCGAGCGGCTGCGCTCTTCCCACGGAGCCAATGTGACGAACATCGCCCCTTCGTTGACCGCGCCCGGAACGCCGATGCCGAAGGCGACGACCGAGAACGCCTGTGCCACCTCCGGCGTTTCGAGCACGATCTCCTCGGCCTGCGCCTGGTAGCGATCGGTGTACTCGATGGTGCTGCCCTCGGGTCCCTGGGTGAAGATGCGCAAGGCGCCCTGGTCGGCCAGCGGGATGAACTCCGTCGGCGCGGTGCGCAGCAGCCACAGTCCCAGTCCCACCCAGGCGAAGCCGCCCAGCATGACCAACCAGCCGTGCGGCAGGACCCGCGCAAGTAGCCAGCCGTAGCCGTCGGAAAGCAGGCCGACGACGCGACCGAGGCGGGCCCGCAGACCGCTCTCGATCGTCGCCGGGCGCAAGATCCGCGCGCACATCATCGGCGACAGGGTGAGGGCGACGAAGCCGGAAATGGCGACGGCCGTCGCCACCGTGATGCCGAACTCGCGAAATAGTCGACCGGTTTTGTCGGTGAGGAAGGCCAGCGGCAGAAAGACGGCGATCGTCGCCACCGTCGCGGCCAGAACGGCAAAGGCGATCTCGTCGATGCCGCGCCGCGCGGCTTCCGCAGGGGGGGTGCCCTCTTCGACCCAGCGGGCGATGTTCTCGAGGACGACGATGGCGTCGTCGACGACCAGACCGATGGCCAGAGTCATGCCCATCAACGTCAGCGTGTTGATCGAGAAGTCCAGCATGTAGAGGACGGTGAACGTCCCGATCAACGAGACGGGGATGGCGACGGCGGGGACGATGGTTGCGCGGAAGCTGCGCAAGAAGAGAAAGATGACGACGACGACGAGGATGAATGCCTCGGCGATCGTCTGCGTCACGTCGCGCAGCGACCGTGCGACGTAGATCGACGAATCGAAGGCCTTCTCCATGCGAACGCCCGGTGGCAGCGTCGGGCGAATGCTGTCGATCTCGGCCATCACCACCCGGGCCACGTCGAGAGTGTTTGCCCGCGACTGCTTGACGATCCCCAGACCTACGGCGGGCTCGCGATTGAATCGCACCAGCCGGCGCTCGTCCTCCGGCCCGATCTCCACCCGTGCCACGTCGCGCAGGCGCACCGGCTCGCCGGCGACTCTGGCGACGACGAGGGCTCCGTACTCCTCGGGAGTTTGCAGTTCGCCGAGCGTGCGGATGGAGAATTCCTGCTCGATCCCCTCGACCCGCCCGGACGGCAGGTCGACGTTCTCGCGCTGCAGAGATTGGCGGATGTCGCCAATCGTCAGTCCCTGGGCGGCCAGTCGTTCCCCATCGATCCAGACGCGGATGGAGAAGCGTTTTTCCCCGGCGATGAGGACTTCGGAGATCCCTGCCAGTTTTGCCAGCCGGTCCTGGATCTCTGTCTCGGCGATCGTCGACAGGTCAATCTGCGAGTAGTTGCCGCCGTACAGCGCGATCCACATGATCGGAAACGCATCTGCATCTCGCTTGGCGATGACCGGTTCCTCGACCTCCCGCGGCAGTTCGTCGCGCGCGCGGGCGACGCGGTCGCGCACGTCGTTGGCGGCGGCGTCGACATCGCGGCCAAGTGCGAACTCGACCGAAATGACCGATGCCTGTTCGCGGCTGACCGACGTCAAATGGCGCACGCCCTCGATGGCGATGAGCTGGTCCTCGAGCGGTTGTGTCACCGAGGTCTCGATGACCTCCGGCGCCGCCCCTGGGTATACTGTGGTGACGGTGACTACTGGAGGATCGACGTTGGGGAACTGTTGGTTCTGTAGCCGCGACATTGAGATCGCGCCGAACAGCACGATGACGAGAGACATGACCGTCGTCAGAACCGGCCGATCGATGCATGTCTGCGAGAACTTCATGGAACCGGCGGCGGCGGCGGTTCCGCGGCGCGCACACGCGCACCGGCGAACACCTTATGCGTCCCAGCTGAGACGATACGGTCGCCTTCGGAGAGAGACGTCCCGGTGATCTCGACTCGTCCGTCACGGCGAATTCCCAGCTCGACGGCGACGCGCTCCACCGTCTCGTCGTGTCCGACACGCCAGACGTGCGGTCCGTGGGTGTCGTAGGCCAGGGACGCCTCCGGCACCGTCAGAGCGTCCTCGTGATGTGCGATCTGGACGCGAATGTTGGCGAACAGCCCCGGCCGCAAAAGGCCATCCTGGTTCGGCACCCACGCCTTCACCAGCAGGCGCCGCGTCTGCGGATTGAGCGCCGGATCGACGAAATAGACCTCGCCTTCAAATGTCTGGTCCGGATAGGGCGCGACGGAGAGTGTCAGCTTGCCTCCTTTGCGGGCCAGCGCCATGCCGATTTCGGGAATGGCGAACACCAGGCGCAGTCGGTCGACGGACTGGATTTCGACCAGTCCGACGTCGCGGTCGACCCTGTCTCCGGGTGCCACCAGGCGTGCCCCGAGAACTCCGTCAAACGGCGCGCGGATCTCCGTTCGTTGCAGATCGACGACGGCGAGGTCGCGAGTGGCGGCGGCCTGCTCCCGTCGCGCCTTCGCGCTCTCCAATTCCGAATCCGAGATCACCCTGCGCGGGTGTAGCGCCTGCGCCCGCTCATGGTCGGAGCGGGCCAGCTCGCGCGCCGCGTCGGCCTCGCGCAACCGGGCCTTCTGCTCGTCGTCGCGCAGTCGGAACAGTAGGTCGCCGACGGAGACACGGGATCCTTCGCTGAATTCTACGGAGATGACCGTGCCCTCGGTCTCCGATTTGACCGTCACCGTCTCCTCCGCCTCCAGCTGGCCGACGAGATCGACGATCTCTGTGATCGGCTCACGCCGCACGCTGCTCAAGCCGACCGCTACCGGCGGCGGACCACCCTTTGCTTCCTGCTGGCTTGCATCGTCGCAGGCGGCGAGCAGGGCGAGGACGACCCAAACGTACACGGTGTAGCCGGATCGGGCCCTTCGCAGGGGCGAATGAACAGCCGCTGGGTGAGCGCCTGCGGGAGCGGCGTCGACGGAGAGCGGGGACGACCCGCAGCGCCGATGCGCGAGGCCCGTGGTGCCGTATAGGCGGGGAGGTATCGAGCGCATGAAAGTGCGAGGAGGGGGATCCTCCTTCGCCAAGGCTTCGGAGGATTTCAACTCGCTTGGCGAAGTCTATTTGGGTGGTGCCTGTGCCCTGAAGCTTTAGCGACGGTAAGTGCGAGGAGGGGGACTTGAACCCCCACGGGGAATTACCCCCACTAGGCCCTCAACCTAGCGCGTCTGCCAATTCCGCCATCCTCGCATTGCTGTGGTGTCGCGCTCTGCTTCAGTCCGCTGGCGCGGGCGGCGCCGGTTCGTCCGGCACGGCGGGAGCGGGTGGTGCTGCCGGAGCTGCTGCGTCTTCTGGAACGGCCGGCGCGGAAACGGCTGGGGCGTCGTCGAAGATCGTCGCAATTCCCTGACGGGACGAGAAGTAGGTGAGGCCGAGGGACGTGCACATGAAGAGCACGGCAATTCCCGTCGTCATCCGCGTCAGGAAATTTCCCGCACCGGAGCTGCCGAAGACCGTCGAGCTGGACCCGCCGAAGACGGCGCCCATCTCGGCCCCCTTGCCCGTCTGCAAGAGTACGATGACGATCAGGAACAGGCAGGCGAGTACGTGAATGACGGTGATGACTGCTTCAAACATGAGTGTGCTCCACGACGCAAAAAGGGCATTCTCCGGTTCTGGTGACGGGAATCAACTCCGGAAGGCTACGATTCGCGCAAAATCCTGCGCCTTCAGGCTGGCACCGCCGACCAGGGCGCCGTCGATGTCGGGCTGGGCCATCAAAACGTCGACATTGTCGGGTTTGACGCTGCCGCCGTACAAAATGCGGCAGCCGGCGGCGGTGCCGTCGCCGGCCAGGTCCGCAATGATCGCGCGAATCGCGGCGTGGACCTCTTGCGCCTGTTCCGGGGTGGCGACCTGGCCGGTGCCGATCGCCCATACCGGCTCGTAAGCGAGGACCAAGCGGCCAATCGCGGCTGCGTCGAGGTCGACCAGCGCGCCGCGCACCTGGCGTTCGATGACCCCGGCCGTCGCCCCGTCGTCTCGCTGCTCGAGCGTCTCGCCGACGCAGACGAGCGGCGTCAGCTGGTTGCGCAGCGCCGCCTTGACCTTGAGCGCCACCCGTCCGTCGGTTTCGCCGAAGTACTGGCGCCGCTCCGAGTGGCCGACGATGACGTGCGAGCATCCGACGGCCGCCAGCATGGGGCCGGACACCTCGCCGGTATACGCCCCCGTATCCTCCCAGTGCAGATCCTGCGCCGCCAGCAGGTAGTTGGAACCGTCCAGCGCTTGCGCGACCGCCGCCAGGGCCGGGTAGGCGGGTGCGATCAGCACCTCGCGATCCCCGCTCAGGTCGATCTGTTGGCGCAAGGCGCGGACCAGCGCGACCGCCTCGGCGGCGGTACAGTGCATCTTCCAATTGCCTGCCAATAATGGGGTTCGTGCCATGCGATCTGTCCCCTGGTCCGCAACCGGCGCGGACTCTTCCGCTATTCGAGCGCGGCCAGTCCCGGCAAGGTCCGTCCCTCGAGGAACTCGAGCGAAGCGCCGCCGCCGGTCGATATGTGCGTGATGTCCGCGGCGCGTCCCGATCGCGTGACGGCGGCGACGGAATCGCCGCCGCCGACGATGGAGACAGCGCCGCTATCGGCCAGCGCATTGGCGATCGCCATCGTGCCGGCATCGAACGGCGGCACTTCGAATACCCCGAGGGGGCCGTTCCAGAAGACGGTTCCAGCAGCGGCCACCACTTGGGAGAAACGCGCGACGGTGTCCGGACCGATGTCGAGTCCCATCTCGCCCTGTGGAATGGAGTCGCGCACGATGTGCGCGGCTTGCGGCGCCTTGGCGGACGAAGCGACGACGTGATCACTGGGCAGGACCAGTTCGACTCCGCGGCGGGCGGCTTCGTCGCGCAGTTCGACGGCGAGGGGCAGGTGTTCCTCCTCCACCAACGAGTTGCCTGTTTCGACGCCGTCGGCGCGCAGGAAGGTATAGGCCATGGCGCCGCCGATCAGCAGGGCGTCGACGCGCTCTAGCAGGCTGCGAATGACGACGATCTTGTCGGAGACCTTGGCGCCGCCGAGGATGGCGACCAGCGGTCGCGTTGGCTTCGCCATCACCATCCCGAGGTAATTGCACTCGCGTTCGAGAAGAAAGCCCGCCGCCCGCTCAGGCAGCAGGCGGGCAACACCGTCGGTCGAGGCGTGTGCTCGATGCGCCGTGCCGAAGGCGTCGTTGACATAGACATCCGCCAGGGCCGCGAGTCGGGCCGCGAAGTCCGCATCGTTTTTCTCTTCTTCGCGGTGGAAGCGCAGGTTCTCCAACAGCAGCACCTCGCCCGGCGCCAGCGCGTCGACGAGGGCGGTGACTTCGGTGCCGACGCAGTCCGGTGCCAACTCGACCGCCGCGCCCAGTTTCTCTGCCAGGACGCGCGCGACGGGTGCCAGGCTGAGTTCCGCCACCACAGCGCCTTTCGGCCGTCCCAGGTGTGACGCCAGAATCAACCGCGCACCAGCCTCGCGCGCAAAGCGGATCGTCGGCAAAGCGGCGTCGATCCGCGTCGTGTCGGTGACGACGCCGTCCTTCAGCGGTACGTTCAAATCGACGCGCAGGAAGACGCGGCGCCCGGCGAGTTCGAGTTGGTCGATACGCTTCATGACTTCGCCGCGGCGCGCCGCAATCAGGGCGCGATCAACAAGGCGACGTCCACCATCCGATTCGAGAAACCCCATTCGTTATCATACCAGGAAAGGACCTTGATGAAGTTGCCGTCCATTACCTTGGTGAGGCTCAAGTCCACCGTCGAAGAGAAGGGGCTGTCGTTGAAGTCGATCGAAACCAGGGGCTCGGCTGTGTAGCTGAGGATGCCCTTCAGCGGGCCATCGGCGGCACTGCGCAAGGCGTCGTTGATCTCCGCCTCGTTGGTGTCGCGCTTTGTCTCGGCGACCAGATCGACGATCGATACGTTTGCCGTCGGTACGCGAATCGCCATGCCGTCGAGCTTGCCCTTGAGCGAGGGGAGCACTTCGCCGACGGCGCGCGCGGCGCCGGTCGTCGTCGGAATCATCGACAGCGCGGCGGCGCGGGCGCGGCGCAGGTCGGAGTGCGGCAGGTCGAGGATCTGCTGGTCGTTGGTATAGGCGTGCACAGTCGTCATCAAGCCGCGGACGATGCCGACGGTCTCGTCGAGAACCTTCGCCACCGGTGCCAGGCAATTGGTCGTACACGAAGCGTTCGACAGCACGTGGTGCTTGGCGGCGTCGTAATCGGCGTGGTTGACGCCGTAACAAATGGTCATATCGACGCCGCTGGCCGGCGCCGATATGAGGACCTTCTTCGCACCCGCCGTAAGGTGGGCGCTGGCCTTGTCGCGCGAGGCGAAGAACCCGGTACACTCGAGGACCACGTCCGCCCCCAGCTCCGCCCACGGCAACTTGCCCGGGTCGCGCTCGGAGTAGACCTTCAGCCGGTCGCCGTTGACGATCAGACTGTCGCCGTCGGCGGCGACGTCGCCGTCGAAGCGGCCGTGCACGGAGTCGTATTTCAGCAGGTGCGCCAGCGTCTTGGCGTCGGTGAGATCATTGACGCCGACGAAATCGATGTCGGCGCGGAGGGCGACCGCCGCCCGCAAGATGTTGCGACCGATGCGGCCAAATCCGTTGATCCCGACCTTGACTGCCATTCGCTTTGTTCCCTTCCCGCCGCCGTGGAATACCCGAGACGGCGCGGCAAATTCGGCTCAAGAAGCCCGACCAGACTCACTACGAGGAGCGATGCGGGCCGGTGGATCGCCCCGCAAACCTCAACAAAATCCCCTCCCATGTTCACCGGGCCGAGTCAACCGGGCGCACGAGCGGCGGTGTGTCAGCTGCAAGCTTCCTGTTCTCCCGGATTCGGAACAGATCCACAGACGACGCAGATGGCCCCAGTCCGGCCGATGGCCGGACGCAAACAGGAAGCCCGCCTGAAATCTCCGCGCGCGGCGCAGGAATGAGTTTGCTACGCAGATTCTTTGGGGAGGGGCGGTGGATCTGCGCTCATCTGCGCAATCTGTGGATCGATCAAGCAACTATGATCGAACGGCCGCAGCGATCCGCAACTGACTTCGAGTCAACGGTTTCACAATTCTACACGGGTCCGCCCCCAGTAGGCGTGGGGGTGGCCGAAGTCTTGCTGTTCCGCCCCAGAAGTCGCTGCTGTATAGTCGCACGATGACCGATGTCGTGCTCCCACCGGACACACGGTTGGCCGCTGAGGTCGTCCGCGCACTCGAAAGCTCGGGGATCGAGGACGTGGTCGCCGTTTATTTGTTCGGCTCGGCGGCTCGAGAATGCATGCGTGACGACAGCGACGTAGATCTCGCGTTTATGACAAGCGCTTCCGAAGACGTTGTTTCGGTGTTCGATGCCGCGCAATCGTTGGCTGAACGCCTGCGTCGCAGCGTCGACCTCGTTGACCTCAAGCGCGCCTCTTCGGTGATGCGTCTGCAAGTTCTGTCGAGGGGCCGCCGCATTCTCGCTACCGATGTCGTCGCCGCCGATACGTTCGAGATGTACGCATACAGAGACTACGCGAGGTTGCAGGAAGAGCGCGCCGCAACGATTCGAGCGTTCGAGTCGGCATACGATGAATGACGATGTCGTGCGCAACAAGGCGTTGTCGATGGAACGCTGCCTCGAACGAATCAACCAAGAGTTCGGTGGCGATCCGGCTCGCCTGGAAGATCAGACGGTCGAAGATGCCATCGTACTGAACCTGCAGCGAGCCTGCGAATCCGCGATCGACCTGGCAATGCACGTGGTCGCGAGTCGGCGCTTGGGAGTGCCGCAAGAATCCCGAGAGGCGTTCTCACTGCTGGAAAAAGCAGGTGCGATCGATGCTGCTACGGCGGATGCGATGCGAAGGATGGTGGGTTTCCGAAACATCGCGGTTCACGACTACCAAAAGCCCAGGCGCACCATATTGTTCAGCATTCTCGAGAACAACCTCGGCGACTTCGGTAGGTTGATCAAAGCGCTCTTGCGCAGTCCGTCGAAGGAGTAGAGGAAGCCGAAGGGACGCATGGACGATCTCTTTGGTGGTCCATCGTGGTCTGACCATCGTTGGTGGTCCATCGTGGCCATCGTGGCGTGGCCATCGTGGTCTGACCATCGCAACTGCAGAGAATGATTTGACAAGTGTCGCGTATCTTGGGTATCTAGATGCTTAGGTTCACACTTTTACGGTCGGAATCATTGTTGTAAGGAGCGAGGCGGTGCCGCGAGGGAATCGCCATCAGTTGCCTGGGTACGTATGGCACCTGACGAGTCGATGTCACCGACAGCAGTTTCTGTTGAAGTTTGCCCGCAACCGGCGTGACTGGGTGTATTGGCTCTTCGAGGCCCGCAAGCGGTTCGCACTGTGCGTGCTCGACTACCAGGTAACCTGCAACCACGTTCACCTCGTCGTGATCGATCGAGGCAATGGCGAGGTGGGACGCAGCATGCAGCTGATCGAGGGTTGTATCGGCCGGGCGTATAACCGGCGAAAAGACCGGAGAGGCTCGTTTTGGGAGGACTGTTACCACGCGACGGCGGTCGACTCGGAGGAGCACTTGGCCAACTGCCTGGTGTACGTCGATCTGAATATGGTGCGGGCGGGAGTGGTGGATCACCCGAGGCAGTGGCGCTGGGCGGGGTACCACGAGATCCAGGAGTCGCGTGACCGGTATCGTATCGTCGACCGCACGGTGCTGTGCGAGCTGTTGGGTGTCGACGAGAGCCGATTGGCCCGGGTGCACCGCGAGTGGATCGAGTCGAAGCTGCGGCAAGGGAACCTGCAACGCGAGCCACTCTGGAGCGAAGCGGTCGCGGTGGGCCGGCGATCGTTCGTGGAACGAGTCCAGGAGGAGTTGGGGGCGCGAGCGAGGTACCGCCAAATCGACGATCTGGACGGCATGTCGGTGCTGCGAGAGGTGCCCAGGGCTTACGCGGGCAGTTCCGAGGGTGAAATGCCTCGTTTAACGACGATGTCAGCACTCCAGGAGGACTGAGGTTGAGGAACTTCAACTAGTTGTGATGGTCAGACCATGAAGGAACGCCGTAAAACCCTTTTCGCCGCACCGGGCGGCGCGGGCTCGCCGCGCGACAAGCCGCGATGGACGTCCACGTGGGAGGATGGCAGCGGCGGTGAGGTTTTGCTGGAGGAGAAGCGCTTTCGCTACGAGAACGGTGGTGCGGCGGGAGCGGGCAACGGAAATCTGGTACGAGTGGAGTCGCGGCTGATCGACGACGAAGGCGACCGCTGGCTCGAGACTGCAATGGTCTACGACGTGTACGGCAACATCACTAAGGTGACGGACGCCGAGGGCCGCGTCACCGATACGGTATAC
>JBGTMF010000098.1:0-8824 GCA_041743795.1 Thermodesulfobacteriota bacterium
GCGCGGCTCGACGCGGGAGCGTCAGCGGCGTGGGCGCTCCGGCGACGCTCCTTCTGACGGACGCCACACGGGTCACTTGGGCGCCGCCGCTCTTGCTGTGGCCGGCCAGTGCCGGCGGGTGGGCACCGACAGAACACGGGCACTGGACCGCATCAGTCGAGTGCGTCTCGGAACTCCGCGACCGTCATGCCTGCCAGTCGGATCAGCTTGCGTAGCGTTCCGGGAGCGAGTTCACGATGATTCGGGATCGACAGCGACACGATCGTGCCGACCTTGGTGAGGATCATGTGACTTCCGGTCTGGCGACGAAAGATCCAGCCGCGTCGCTCGAAGGCGTGGCGCGCCTGCCGACCACTGACTACCGGAAGGTCAGGCAACGGCGACGTCGACCTCGACCGTCCGGACGGTCAGAGGCAGGCCCTGCTCGGCCCGCACTTCGAGACACGCGAGAATGGCCTCCTTGATGTTGGCGAGTGCCTCGTCTTCGGAGGCTCCCTGGCTGACACAGCCCGGAATTGCCGGGCATTCAGCCACGATCATCCCGGTCTCGTCGCGTTCGAGGATCACTGGCAGCTTCATGGTGCATGACCCTACCACAGCCCGTCATGAGCGCCCACCCCCGGTCGCAATTGGGGCGCCCCCGGGGACGCTCTGTGCGCCAGGCCAAGCCCGGGAAAGGGGGAAGCCGATGTAGGGAGGTGGAGGAGGTGAGCGGCCCCCCGCGGGGTCGGACCAGCGCAAGCTGTGAGAAGCATTTGCAAAGTGACCGCGTCGGCCGCTTGACTTGGTGGTCAGAGCCTCGATTTCGATCCCCAAATGGTATGTCTGAGGAGAGCTGACGATGCCGCGTGCGAACCGATATCGGATTGATGGACAGGTCTGGCACATCACCCAACGGTGCCATCGCAAGCGGTACCGGCGGATCGCAGAGGATGACGGCACATCAGTGCTGCGCGACGGTGCCGACGAGTACGGCACCATTCCGGGGTCGAAATGGGCCGCCTGAGCGCGAAAGCCAGGGCTCGATCGGACCGAAGCCGTTTGGTTTCAATTCCTTGCGTTGGTCCGACCCCGGATCGCCCGGATCTCGCCTACCATCTGCTACGAGGCCACCACATGTCGCGGCCGCTGCCCAACCCGGAGCGAAAGGAGCCGGGGATCCGCAGTGGATATGGGCGATTTTCCTCACGCGCCAGCCATCACTAGTTTTGTATGGCCACGGGCGGAACGTGCCGTGGCCTCTCATGGAACGGTGCGGCGCGTATTGTAACAGGAACCATAAAGTCTGATCGGCATGAAAAGAACTGATGCCATATGTTGTCGAGGATAAGTAGCACCTTGTTTCAACTTTGAAGTGGTTCCTCCAATCGGCACGCGGTGCCCTGTCGAAAGTTCGATGCGACTCGTCTTGCGCCACACGGTCTGGAGTGTGGTTGCTGAAGGTCGAGAACGCCATTTGCGCGCTCCACTTCCACGCGACGGAGACGAAAGTAAGTCACCCTCGGACTTCACTAGTGCAAGATCAACGTGTCGATAGAACGGGAGATAATACTTGCAAACTAGCTCAGCGCAGAGCTAGGAGTGCGTCCTCATTTTCGCAAGGGGGCAGAATGATGACAACTGGTTCGCGCAGGCGTCGACGTGTTACACGGCGAGGTGGTCGCACTCGTCGGCTAGGTCAATTGAAGCGAGAGCGTCGCCTGCGAATCAGCGGGATGTTTGGCGCGATCGCCCTGGTGGGGTTGGTGGTGGCCATAAGCGTTCGAGCGTCCGATCGCGGGTGGACCGAGGGCGCGCCGACCGAGCGCGTGCGAACCACGTCGGACTTCTCAGAAGGAGAGATAATCGCCGTCGCCGATACCGCGAGGCGGAGGCTCGATGCTGACGAAGAGGCCGACCGGTCGATGCGGGCGGGTGTTGATCGATCGACCGCCCGAGCCCGTGCGCGCGCCCGGGTGGAAGCTATGGAAGAGGCGTACTGGCATGCCCTGGAGAACGTCAAGCCAAGCGCGAAGGAGTCCGCCCGCGCGATCTTCGAGCGACTCCCAAAGCGCGATCCCAGGGATCGCGTAGCGGCCGTTGAATAACCCTCGGTCATGAGGACGACACCGGGTGCTTCGACGGGGCCGAAACAGGCCGCCCGGAGATTCCCCGACAGGCGTGGATCTTAATTGGTACAGGAATTGCGCCGAGGCGGCGAGCGAGAGAGCGATCGCGGCCCGGTGGGTAGAGGAGTTCGGGATGGTAGGGAGTGTGCGGTGGTTCATCGTCTGGACCTTCGTATTGACTTGGTCGAGCGCAACGCTTGGAGACGCAGACGTCGCTTGGCGATCGCTCTGGTGAGGGGAGTACGCCCTTCACCGCCTTGGCGGGTAGTCCCGAGGCAAATCTGTTCAACGGCTCGGTGTCGACGCAGGTGGCGATCCAGATCCCGCCGGGCCGCAAGAACATGACGCCGTCGCTGGCGCTCGTGTACTCGAGTGGTGGTGGTCCCAGTCCGTTCGGATATGGATGGAGTCTGCCGATCGGGAGCATCGAACGCAGCACCAAGTGGGGCGTTCCGCGCTGTGGCGGCGAGCATACGGACGACTTCGTGCTGATGATGCCGGGCGGGGTGTCGGCCGAGCTAGCGCCGGAGGGATCGAGCGGCAATGTGTACCGACCTGCGGTGGAGGAGGCCTTCGTCGAGGCGAAGGCGTTCAAGGGTGGCGGAAGCGGAAACTACTGGGTGGTGCGCGACCGAGCAGGGCTCAAGTACACCTTCGGACTCAACGAGAACGGCGTGTCGGACGCCGCCCGCGTGTACTCAGGCACGGACACGTTTTTCAGTGCGAACCCGTGCCGGTTCACCGTGAAGTGGATGCTGACCAAGATCGAGGACGCCAACGGAAACTCGGTCCGCATCACGTGGAGCAAGCAGTACAACGTGCCGGTTCCGGCGATGGTGTCGTACGGCGGTAGCACCGGTGTGTATCAGAGCGGCGCACCGACGATCGACCACTTCTACCACGTGATCTTCGACTACGACGACCTGCCGATGGGCACCGGACCCGACGGAACACCGCGGCCGAGTGGGATCGTTTCCCATATCCGCGGCGTTGAGGAGCGAATCGGCCGTCAGCTGGCGACGATCGAGGTGCGGACCGACAAGCCGACACCCGTGGAGATTCGAACGTACGAGTTCATGTACCGATACGATCCCACTGATTCGCAAACCTGGAATCCGGTGGAGATGATCCAGTTGCAGAACGTGATGGTTACGCGCGGCGGTGTGAAGCTGACCGAGTACGCAGACCAGTCGTTCAGCTACATCCCGTCCGTGCCGCCGGCGCCACTACCGGGCCACCAGACGGAAGGCCAGGCGATCCCCATCTCGGCGCCTATGGACTACTTGCGGGTGACGTCTCCCGAAGGGAAGGTGTTCAACACCTTGCTCGACATGAACGGCGACGGGATCCTTGACGCGGTATGGGTGCCGGAAGCGTGGGGCAATGGAGACCCCTGTTTAGCGAGCCAGCGGGTTTGGAGGGTGAAATTCGGCACCCTCGACCCAAGCAATGAGGACTTTGGGTTCGACGATGCGGTGGATTGGTGCATTCCCCAGGTTGAAGTAGGGGCGTGGGACGAGATCCGGCGTACCAGCAGCGGCGGCGACCGGACAATCTTGGACACGTTCGACATCACCGGTGACGGATTCCCGGATTTCATCAACGCGGGTACGAATCCATGGCAGGTTCATGAAGGTGGTTGTCAGACCACCGCCGCAAATGGTCTCTGCGAGAAATGGGGATTCGATCCCACCCCGATCTTGTGGAACTTGCCGACGACCAGTGGGACATATCCGATTCGCGAGATCGAAGATGCGCAGTCCCATGTGCAACGAATGTTCCGTGAGACGATCGACATTAACGGTGACGGATTGCCCGACTACGTCGATACAGGAAAGTCGCAGCAGTGGCAGGTGTACTACAACAACGGCCGAGGGTTCTCGCCGGGAACCCCGGTCGGTGCCCCGTTCAATTTCATCTCCATCGGCGATCGGTGGGATGGGGGGGTGGGGGAGGCGGGCTGGACGTTCGTCGTGAGTCCGATCGATTTCAATGGAGATGGTCTGATCGACCTTATCCACACGAATTATTCGGATCTGTTGTTGAACGGCAACAACGTTTATCCGGGTTATGACCCGCGCTGCAGCGAGAATTTGCAGGGCTCATCGCCGCGGCTTGCCCATTGCCTTGAGGTTTATCTGAACCAAGGGGATGGCTTTGCGGCGGTGGCGAAGCTGGTCCGCATGCCGATCGGGGGCATGATCTCGCACGACGTTGGAATCGCCGGAGGATCGGGTGACTCGGGAAACCGATTCATCGAACAGGACTTCCTCGACATTAACGGGGACGGGCTTCCCGACTACGTCTGGTCGGATGGCTCGTCGTGGAAGGTCCTGCTGAACACCGGCGGCGATCTCGAGCCCACGTATTGGCGATACGAGCCCTTCAATTACCCCCCGGAGTTTTCCAATTCGTACGTCTCATTCATCCCGCGCTTCTGGGCCGGGGGATCGGGCGTACTCAGGGACGACGACGGGTCGCACGGATCCACGCTGGGCATAGTGGATATGGTGGACATCAACGGGGATGGCTTTCTCGACCGGGTCGAGGTGGAACTCGACGGGCAGAATCCCACGGGCGATTGGATCGTGCGCCTCGGTCGTCAGTTCCCTGCGGTTCCCGCGGCGGGGCTCGAGCGAGCGTCGATTCCCAAACCGTACCTGATGGCATCGATGCGCAACGAGATGGGTGGCGAGAACTCGATCTTCTACGAGCGGTCGACGATGTTCGACCACACTGGCGAAGACGGAGCACCTCACCTACCGTTCGTGCAGTGGCTTGCGAGGGCGACCCGCTTGCGCGACGGACGTTGCCAACCGGGCAACCCCTGGCTCGACGTACTCGACCCGGCCGAGAATCCGTGTATCGAGGACGCCAACGGGGTCGGCCACGAGATCATCCAGTGGTACTCGTACAGCGGCGGCCGATTCGCAGTGGAGGACGACGGGACGAAGTTGACCGACCGGGAGTTCCGCGGCTTCGGCGAGGTGTCGGTGGTGGACCTCGCGGGAGCGATCTCGGTCACGAACTTTCACCAGGATTCGGCACGCGCGGGGCGCGTGCAATCGAGGCAGACGATGGCGTTGTCCTCGACGTTTCAGCTGACGACGGTGGCTGAGGAGGTGAACGTCTGGAACGCGCACCCCCACCTGCACAACGGGGCTCGAACGCTGGTGTACCTTGGCAAGACGACTACGGCGCAGTACGACCTGGGAGCTGCAGACCCGCATGTTGCGACGACGGAGAACTTCGAGGTCGACGGCTTTGGTAGGGTGACGTCGAGCGCAGAATACGGTGAGGTCGGCGGGGTGAAGGTGGATCGCGTCGACTTCCGCACGGAGTACGCCGAACCGCCTTCCAGCGCGGATTTTCGCCCGTATGACAAGCCGAGCGTGGCGTACACGCAGGTGGGGTCCAGTGGGCCGCAGGTTGAAAGGCGGACGTTCTTCTACGACGGTGCGACGACCGGCAACGCGGTGTCGGTGGGAAATGCGACGCGGATTGTCGCATGGAACGACAATGGCGCCGATACCGTAACCAACATGACCTATGATCACTACGGCAACCTGACCTCGGTGCAGGATCCGAACGGCAACGTGACGGTAAGTGGATACAACGATGGGCACGGCACGTTCTTCACTCCGCTTTATAGCTGGGCCGTAACCAACGCCGGATTGTACACGTCCGTGACGGCGATCGACTACAAAACGGGCCAAACGGTGATCGAGTGGGGCCCGGGAGGGGCCGTCGGCGGGCTGGGTTTGCCCGACAACATTACAATACGCCTGCTCGACGCAGCGGGGCGGACGGTGTGCGAGGCGCTCCCCGGCGACAGTACGGCGGGAGACGGAAGCAACTGCACTGTGCGGACGACCTACGAGTTCGCCGACGGGACACCGGGTTCGCTGTCGAGCGTCACGGTGAAAGAGAAGTGGAATACCAGCGCCGATCGGCGCACGGCGCGCAGTTACTTCGATGCTCTTGGCCGGCCGGTGCGCACCGAGGTCGATGCAGTGATCGGTGGTTCCGGCGCGGTCAGCACGGTGGTGCGCGACGACGTCGAGTACGACCGGTCTGGGAGGCTACTGCGACGGTACTACCCGTATGAGAAGACGGCCGGGAGCCCATTCAACCGCGCCAACGGCGCCGTCGAGTTCGATTATCGTCTGAACGGATCGGCCTACAGCGATCCGTTGGGTCGGGTGTGGAAGACGAGCTATCCGGACGGCACGAGTACCCGCGTCGAGTACCACGGGCTCGATACGCACGGCTTCGACCCGCTGGACCTCAAATCGGTGACGACGAGCGATAGCTTCGGGCGGGTGACTCGCTCGCAGGTGTTCGCGGCTGGTGGGTCCACTCCGTATACGGTCAACGAATCGGAGTATGATCCGCTCGGCCGTCTTACGCGTGTATTTCAAAATGGCATCGAGCTAAAACACATCACCTACGACTCCCTCGGTCGCAAGATCGAGGTAGCGGATCGCGACAGCGGCGAAACCGGGGTGGGATCCGCGGGCCGGTGGAAGTACTGGTACGACGCGGCCGGCAATCTAATCGTTCAGGACGACCCGCACCAGAACCGCCACATCAAGTACTTCTACGACGAGCTCAACCGGCTCACCAAGAAGTGCTTCATATCCGTGGACTACGTCCCTGGCGGTCCGGCCAACTGCACCTCGGGGAACGCACATGCGGTTACGTATTGGTACGATAATCCGTCTGATCCGCATGGCCGTGGGCGCCTGTGGTACGTCGACGACGATGCGGGTGGCACTGAAATAGAGGACTACGACCGGCGGGGGCGCGAACTGCTCGTCAGGAGGATCATCGACGCGGTGGGTGGCCACACGGAGGCCGAGTTCGGTTACGGATACACGAACTCGGGGGACGTGAGTGTCGTCACCTACCCCGGCGACGACGGCGAGTACGTTGTCACGGAGTTCAACGCGGTGGGGCAGCCAAAGGGGCTGGTCGGCTACACCGGGTGGCCGCCGGTGGTGAAAGACCGGTATGTCAAAACCGTGCACTACGACGTATTCGGCCGGGCGACGCTCTTGCAGCACGGCAACGGCTGGGAGTTGCCCGGGTCGCCGCCCAGTTACGACGGGGTGACCGACACCCGCACGTACTATGGGAAGACGGACGGATTCCGGCTGTCGGGTCTATCGGTGAAGCGCGGCACGACGGATCAGATGAAGCTGAGCGGTTTCACGTACAACGCGCGCGGGCAACTGGGGTTGGTGTACGATGATCTGCACAGCGGCCCGCGATCGAACGCGGCCGTGCACGTCTACGACGCGTTCGGACGGCTGGGAACATACTGGAACTTCTACGAAGGAGCCCAGACGTACCAATACGACGCTATGGGCAACATCCGGCAGAAGGGGGCGCTCAGCTTCGAGTATGAGCACGCAAACAAACCGCACCGCCTGCTGGCGGTCGCCGGGCTGGGGGGTGGCCCGACGGCGATCGCGCACGACCGCAACGGCAACCGCACGGTGAGCCACGGCGGGCAGAGCTACGAGTACGACCACGAGGACCGGCTGGTGGAGATGAGTATCGCCGGCGGCGAGCCGGTGACGTTCCACTACGACGCCGAGGGGGGCCGGCGCGCGCGCGTGATCAATGAGGGGATCCCCGGGCAGGAGCGGATAACGCGCTACTTCAGCGACCTGGTGCACACGACCGACGACGGCGTGACGACGCGGCGGTACTTCATGGGCGGCACACTGATCGCCAGCCGCGCGATCGACGACGACACGTGGCAGATGGCGTCTGGGCCGTCGCTGGGAGAGGCCGGCAGCGCAGTCGAGATCGCGGCTGCGAGCTGGAGTGGTCGGCCGGTACTGGTCGTTGGGCTTTCGGCGGGGGCACAAAGCGCGGTGGCGGCGGTGGTCGTGGTGCTGCTGGCGGCGGCGCTGATCGCGCCGGGGCGGAATAGGCGCGTGATCGGGCTGCGACTGCGCCATGGGCAGGTGGTGATCGTCGTGGTGTTGTTCGTGTGCGGGAGTACGCCGTGGCCGCTGCTACTGCGGCCGGCGCAGGCACAACCGCCGCCGGCGGAGACGGTGCACCACTACCACACCGACCACCTGGGCTCGGTGCAGGTGATCACCGACGACGACGGACTGATCGTCGAAGAGATTCGCTACTACCCGTACGGCGAGATCCGCGGCCGGTTCGGACAGACCGGCAACCCGCTGCCGGCGCCGAGCGGCGACAGCGTGCGGCACGAGTACACGGGGCACGAGACGGAGTTGAACTCAGGACTCATCTACGCGGGAGCGCGCTTCCTCGACCCAGTGACGGCGACGTTTCAGACGTACGACCCGGCGGCGCAGTATCTGAATCCGTACGCCTACGGTCCGTGGGACCCAATCAACGGGTCGGATCCGACGGGGGCAATCTTTGGCGAGATCGGTGTTTTCCTCGCCGCGAACCTTTGGTGGATCGCCCCGGTTGCGGGTGCGGCGGCGAGTTTCGGACAGGCGTTGGCGAACGGGGCAAGTTTTGGCCAAGCGATCGGCGCGGCGGCGATTGGAGCCGGGATCGGTCTCGTGACCGGTGGGATCCTCGGCGGAATCGGGCAGGCAATCACCAATGAGACCCTCAAGAACGTCTACGTGGGTGCACTGATTGCAAGTGGCGTCGGGACCACCGCACACGGCGCCGTAGAAGGGCAGTACATCACCGCCGGCGTCGGCGCTGCGCTG
>JBGTMF010000099.1:0-1928 GCA_041743795.1 Thermodesulfobacteriota bacterium
CCTGCGCCACTTCGAAGGCCCGGGAGGCACGCCGGAGATCGAGTACCTGGTCGACGGCCGCAACCGCCGCATTGGCAAGAAGCTGAACGGAGTGCTGGTAAAGCAGTGGCTCTACCAGGACCAGCTCAACCCGATCGCGGAAATCGACGCGGCGGGAAATGTGGCGCAGTTCGTGTATGGATCGAAGGGGAACGTGCCGGACTACATGGTTCGTTACGATTCGGGCGGCACCGAGATTGGCACCTACCGGATCATCTCCGACCACCTCGGCAGCGTGCGATTGGTGATCGACGTCAGCGACGGAACGATTGTGCAGGGAATTGACTACGACGAGTTCGGGGTGGTGCTGAGCGACAGCAACCCGGGCTACCAGCCGTTCGGCTTCGCGGGCGGGATCTGGGACGCCGACACCGGCCTGGTGCGATTCGGGGCGCGGGATTACGAGCCGGTAGTCGGAAGGTGGACAGCCAAGGATCCGATTCGGTTCGGGGGTGGGGATACGAATCTATACGGGTACGTGCTCAACGACCCGATCAACCTGATCGATCCGGAGGGCCTCCAGGTCTTCTCATGTTTCGATCGAAACTTCAGAAACAACATAGATCTAACGAACGACTTCTTCTTCGACGGTCTAACACGCGTCTCTCGGACGGCGACCGGCGCCCTTACGAGCGGAGCGGTGGCCCGCACCACTGGCCTCACAAACTTGGGAATGGCAGCCCGCGCTCTAGCCCACGGAGGTGGAGTCGCGAATCTCACGGCTGGAGCTACCGTTGCATCTCTCGCTGTGAACAGCGTCCTCAATGGCGCCTTGGTGGCGCTCACCCTTGAGGGGGGGATCATAGCTGGGTCTGCGATCAATGCGGGGCTCCAAGGTGTTCTGGGACAATGCCCGCAGGAACCCCAGCCTACATGCCGATAGACCCCCGTCCGCGCAGCGCGGATCCCTGGCTGAGGCGTACCGCTCAGGTATGGAAGCTCGGTGTGTTTTTATTTTTGATCTCAATAGCGCTCACATTATTTGGGGTTCTCGTCCTTGCGATAAACGACGTCTATGTAAGCAAGACACTCGATAGCGTCGATCTCGCGTTCGTCTTCGTGGGTGTGGGTCTTGGTGCTGTCTTGTGGCTGCTTCTCGCCCTCCGATGCCCCAATTGCGGCTACCGGCCGGTGTGGGGAATTCTGAGGACTGCCGACGCAAGCACGTGGCTGATCGATCTCTGGACGATGGCTAGATGTCCGCGCTGCAGCCAGTAATCGAGTTGCTGGTCACAAAGATCCCATCCTCTTCGACGGCGGGGACTGGAGAGACTTCCAGGATACCCACGCGAGGCGGCGCTGGTGCGCAGCGATACGGCAAACGGCTACCGCGTGGATTGCGCCACCTGCGTGGAACTGGGCGTGGAGCGGCAGACTTCGTATGAAGTGGACCGCCTGCCCAACGGCGACCAGGTGCGAACCACCATCTATCCCAATGGGACGCAGACTGTGCGCACGACGCAACTCGACGGTACGATCGAGACGCAGCAGGCAAGTGGCGACGTGCAGCGGATGAGCCAATTTCCTGATCCCCGGTGGGGTATGCAGGTTCCGCGCGTACGCTCGGAGACCGAGGCCCCATCGGGGCGGACGGTAATTGTCGAGAACGACCGGGAGGTCGACGATCCGGACGATCCGACGACATTCACCGACACCACGACCTTCAACGACACCGACACGTTCACGTCGACGTTCACCAAGGGCCCACCGGCGACACTGGCGACGGCGTCGCCGGTGGGACGCGAGACGCTTTCGACGCTGGACGCGCAGGGGCGGGTGACGCGGGTGCAGGTAATCGGCGGCACGCCGGCGCTGCATCCGATCCGCCGCGAGTACGACGCCCGCGGGCGGCTGGAGGCCGTCAAACACGGTCCCGACCCGAGCGGCGG
>JBGTMF010000100.1:0-25999 GCA_041743795.1 Thermodesulfobacteriota bacterium
TCGGCGGCGCCGTCGCGTTCGGCGGCGCCGAGGGCAAGCATGCCCTCGTACAAGGTAGCGACGTGATCGGCACGCAATGCGTTGATCTCGACTCCATCGATCACCTCGGCGAGCCATGGTAGGCCGGCCGCCGGCACAGCCGACTCGATGGAGCGCACGCGATCGAGCCAGGCCGTATACGCGGACGCCGCCTCGCGCAGGGCGCCGAGATCGGATTCGGCGAAGTGCTGCGCCTCGGCGGCCGACAGGCCCGCGACCTCGGCGAACGTCACCGGTTGCGGATGGAAGATGAACCCGGCGCGCGCCGACAGCTCCTCGGCCGGATCTTCTCCGGAGAAGTATGTGTAGAGCCCGCCGGGGCGCCCCTGGTGGTCGGTGCGGTCGAGGAAGAAGTCCCATTGGTGCGCGACGATCTCGCCGAGAACGGCGATCATCTCGTCGCGCGCCGCGCAGCTCTGCGGCCACGCGGAAGGATCGCAGAGCGGGTCGGCAATCTCGCCGAGTACTGCTTCGAACGGTACGTCGACATTCCAGTGCCACAGCCCGACGCCGTAATCCTGCTGCCAGTATCCCCATTCGTGGCCGCTGTTGAACTGCTTGTGCCGGCGCAGTGTGCCGCCGCGGTTCTCGAGCAGTGGCGCCACCAACTCGACGTCGCGGTGGCGCGTCGCCAGATACAGCGGCAGGTAGACCGGCACCGGGTTGTCGTAGGAAAGCCACCACGAACCTTCGGGGAACCATTCAAGAGGCCGTCCCGCGCTGGAGGCGCGTTGCATGAGGCAGAGTTTGTGGGCGAAAGTCACTTGATTGTAGACCATCGCCGGACCTTCGAGCGGCGGCAGCATCACCGTGTGCACCGAGACGCCTATGCGCGGATCGGTGTGGAACGACAAGTCGTAGTAGTCAGAAACTCCGGAGGCGTTGGTGCCCGGCGGACAGCCCTGGTCGCTGAAATTGTCGACCGGCTGGCCGCCACTGGTGTGGTTGTTGATGATCACCGGAATGTCCGGACGCAGTTCGAGCGCCTTCTGCCCCGCCCAGTCGATCCACTGCACGGTCTCGATATCCGGCGTCACCGAAACTTCGGTTGGTCCGAAGTGGATACCGAACTGCGTCGTGTCGGGCGTAGCCGCGAGAGTCTCCTCGACCAAGGTTTCGATTTGCTGGCGCACAGGAATCGGCGACGACGGATCGATTTGCGGGCGGCCGCCCTGCTGCACGTTGTGCAGCGTGATGCCGGTGGCACGCGTCATGCCGAGGAGCAGACGCAGTTCCTCGAGTTCCGCCACCCGCCGCGCCCGCGCCTCCTGCGAAGCGACGCCGCGACCGGCGCCGCGGAAGCTCTCACCGCGGTTCTTGACGATCCAATCGATCGCGTTCGCCGCCTCATCGATCGGAAAGTCGCCATCGGAGAACGACTCGAGGTGTTCGAGTGGATGCGGGCTGTGAAAGGTGTAGCCGCGGAAACGGAAATCCGGCACGTAGTCTTCGCTGATCGTTTCGCCGAGGCGTCGCGCCACCGCAGTCGGCGTCGTAGCGCGCGCGCGCAGCTGTTGTCGCGGCAGGCGCGGTACGAACTCCTCCTCGGGGTGGAAGTAGCGAACTCCAAATCGACGCAGCGCCTCATACACGGCGTACTGGCGCGCCAGCTTCGACGGACCGGCGAGCAATACCAGCGTCGCCCCCGCACGATCGTCCGACAGCGCGTTCTCGAAACTCCCTACCTCCAGCGTGGAGATGCGGTAGCCGCCCTCGGGTAGCGCGGCGATTTCGTCGGGAATGACACGATCCGGCGCCAGCAGTTGCGCGTCGAGGACGAGTACCAGTCCGGCGCGCGACGACGCGGCGATGTCGGCGATCGCCGACGACGACGCCGGCGCGGAAACCCGGACGACGCCCGGGACGATGCCGGTAATGCGCTCGAGATAGTCGCGCGATAGGCCGACGAGCCGGTCGCGCAGCGCGTCCGGTTCATCGGCGGCGACGACCAGGACCGCGTTCTCGGCAAGCGCGGGACCCGCCCCGGAATCGTCGTTGTCACAAGCCAGCATGCCGAGCGCGATAAGCGTGGCGATCAGGAAGACCTTCCAGTGAAAGCGCATCGGCAAACACTGCCAGATTCTCGCTCGCTCTGTCCACGACGCAGCTGTTTGGCGGCGCTCATTGTGCAACGTTTACGGAGCCCGCAGGCGCCGTGACAATCTTGTGACACGGTTACACGTTGACTTCGCATCTGCGCCGCCATTGACTGATTCGATGTCGGAACAGATCGCACCGCGTTGTGGTCCAGTCGCCCACATGCTCGGGCGGATCTGGGTTTGGGCATTCGGCTGGAAGATCGAAGGGGTGGCGCCGCCGATCGCCAAGTGCGTCTTCATCGCCGCACCGCACACCAGCAATTGGGACATGCCGCACATGCTCGGCGTCGCCTGGGCGCTGGGACTGAAGGTCGCGTGGATGGGGAAGAAGCAGATCTTCCGCTGGCCATTCGCCGGATTCTTTTCCTGGCTCGGCGGCATCCCCATCGATCGATCGGCGAAGCACAACATGGTGCAGAAGGTCGCCGAGCTGTTCGACGCTTCGCCCGGGCTCTACCTGGTGGTGCCGGCAGAGGGAACGCGATCGCTCACCGAGTTCTGGAAGTCGGGATTCTACCATATCGCTCGCGAAGCGAACGTCGACATCATCTGTTCTTACCTGGACTACACGAAGAGCGTCACGGGGATTGGCTTGGTCATGCGGCCGACCGGCAACCTGACTGCCGACATGGACCGCCTGCGCGCGTTCTACGGCCAATATGAAGGTCGTTTCCCGGAACTCCAGGGCCCGATCCGGCTGCGTGAGGAGAGCCAACCGGACTTCGCCGCCGAAGAGCCGGAGCTGCGGCGCTCAGTCGGCTGAACCGCCGACCTCACCTGACCAGCAAGTTACACGGCGAAGGCGGCGACACGACGGTCGCTTGCAACACGACATCGACCTCCGTCTCCCGCGACGTGGCCACCCGATGAACGTCGCCGCGGCGCCGTTCTCCGGTCAGAGCTTCCGGTTCGTCTCGCGGCGGGTTACGAAAGAAGTTCGATGACCCACGCACTGCGCCGCGATCGCTCCTGGCGGGATTTTGTACCGTTCGGCTTGGCCCACACCAAGCCGCGCCACTTTCGCGACATGGCGCGGGTGGTCATCGAGAACGCCGACAACCTACCGTACGCCTGGCAGGTGCTGAGCCGCGGCGTCTGTGACGGCTGCGCCCTCGGCACAACCGGTCTCCGCGACTGGACGATCGACGGTACACACTTGTGCATGACGCGGCTCAATCTCCTGCGGCTCAACACCATGCCCGCGTTCGAACCGCGGATTCTAGACGATGCCGACGCACTGCAATCGCTCGACAACCGCGCCCTGCGCCGCCTCGGGCGCATTCCGTTTCCCTTCCTGCGGGAAGCGGGCGCGCGCGGATTCCACCGTATCGGCTGGGACGAAGCCCTGCGGCGAATCGCGCGCCGCGTGCACAATTCGACCGCCGAGCGTATCGCCTTCTTTCTCACTTCGCGCGGCATCACCAACGAGACCTACTACGTCGCCCAAAAGATGGCGCGGTTTCTCGGTACCAACAACATCGACAACGCGGCTCGCCTGTGTCACTCGCCTTCGACCGGAGCGATGAAACACGCTCTCGGCATTGCCGCGTCGACCTGCAGCTATAGCGATTGGTGGAAGGCCGACGTCATCGTGTTCTTTGGCTCCAACCCGGCCAACGACCAGCCCGTCGCCATGAAGTACCTGCACTTGGCCAAGCAGCAGGGGGCTCGCGTCGTCATGGTCAATCCCTACCGGGAGCCGGGAATGGATCGCTATTGGGTGCCGTCGACCGCAAGCAGCGCCCTCTTCGGCACCGACATCGCCGACGACTGGTATGCCGTGTCACAGGGCGGCGACATCGCGTTCCTCTATGGCGCGGTAAAGATTCTCATCGAAGAAGGTTGGTACGACGACGCCTTCGTCGGCGATCACACCACCGCGTTCGCCGACCTGGTCGCCGCCAGTCGCGCGCAGTCGTGGGAAGAACTCGAGAAGGGCGCGGGGCTGCCGCGCGCCAGCATGCGCGAATTCGCCGAAACCATCCGCGACGCGTCGACCGGCGTCCTCGTCTGGAGCATGGGAATCACGCAACACCGGTTCGGCGGCGACGCGGTGCAGATGATTCTCAACCTCGGCCTCCTCAAGGGCTTTGTCGGACGCGATGGCTGCGGCTTGATGCCCATCCGCGGCCACTCCGGCGTGCAAGGCGGCGCGGAAATGGGCGCCTACGCCACCGCCCTGCCCGGCGGTCTGCCGATCGACCGCGAAAACGCCGCGGCGCTCTCGCAGCAGTACGGTTTCGAGGTGCCTACGGCGCGCGGATTGACGGCGCCGGAGATGGTCGAGGCGGCGGCGCGCGGCGAACTCGACATGCTGTACTGCGTCGGCGGCAACTTCCTGCGCACACTTCCCGACCCCGACTACGTCGCCGCGGCGATGGCGCGGGTTCCGCTGCGGGTTCACCAGGACATCCTGCTCAGCGACCAGGTCTTCCTCGAGCCGAACGAAGAGGTCATCTTGTTGCCGGCGAAGACGCGCTACGAGCAGGACGGCGGCGGCACCCAGACCAGCTCGGAGCGCCGTGTCATCTTCAGCCCGCAACTTCCGCGTCAGGTCGGTGAGGCTCGCGCCGAATGGTTGACGCTGCGCCAGCTCGCGGAAGCCGTCGACGCCGGTAGGGCAACCTCGTTCGGCTGTGCCTCGGGTGCCGCGATTCGCTCGGAGATCGCCGCGATCGTCCCCTTCTACGAGGGAATCGAGAGGCTGCAGCGCGCCGGCGACGCCTTCCAGTACGGCGGCCCCCACCTCGGCGCCGGTTGGAAGTTTGCCACGGCGGACGGCAAAGCCCACTTCCGCGCCGTCGATCTCCCGTCCCCGCCGCCGGCGGATGGGACGTTCAAACTCAGTACGCGGCGCGGCAAGCAATTCAATTCCATGATCTACGCGGAAGTCGATCCGCTCACCGGGGCGGCGCGAGACGCCGTCTTCATCCACCCTGACGACGCCGCGGTGCTCCATTTGCGCGGCGGCGACAGGGTTGCCCTGGAAAACGCACAGGGGCGCCTCGAGGGACGAATCTTCCACGCCGCCATCGCGCGCGGCAATCTGCAGGTTCACTGGCCGGAAGGCAACGTCCTCATCGCGCGCGACGTGGTCGACACACTCGGCGGGGTACCGGACTACAACGCGCGCGTGCACCTGCTGAAACTCGCGTAGTCAGCGTCCACTTTTTCAACGGATTGCCGCAGCGCCAGCGAAACGATGGTACCTCCCCTCCAAGCGGGCGGGTTTTCGTCGCCAATCGAACGGGGTACAAGAGCACACGAACGGAATCTGCATGGCGAAGAACCCCACCCATCCATGGAGTGACTATCTCAACCGGCCGGTGGACGCCGCATCGCTGGGCGTCTTCCGCATCGTCTTCGGCGCGATGATCGCATGGGACGCCTACCGGTACCTGCAGAACGGCTGGGTCGAAGAGTACTTCGTGCGCCCGAGCATCCACTTCACCTACCTCTATTTCGACTTCGTGCGTCCGCTGCCACCGCCGTGGATCTACGCGCATTTCTGGTTCATCGCGGCAGCGGGAATCCTCGTCAGCCTCGGCCTCTTCTACCGCCTGGCGATCGTCGCGCTGGCCGTCAGTTACACCTACTTCTTTCTCCTCGAGCAGGCGGTGTACATGAACCACTACTACCTGATCTTGCTCCTCGCATGGCTGCTCTCGCTGATGCCGGCGCACCGCGCCTATTCGCTCGACCGCTGGCGCGGGGCAACGGTGGCGGCGACGGTGCCGCAGTGGTGCGTGCTGCTTCTGCGACTGCAGCTGTTCATCGTCTACTTTTACGGCGCCATCGCCAAGGTGAATCCGGACTGGCTGCGCGGCGAACCGATGTACTCGGAACTCGTGCGACGCGGTGAGGACGTCCCCGAAATCGCTCACCGCTTCCCGCCGGCGTTGTTGGCATATGCGATCGCCTACTCCGGGCTGGCGGTCGACGCGGTGATTCCCATACTCCTCTCCATCCGGCGCAGCCGCTGGCTGGGTTACGCGTTGGCGTTTGTGTTCCACGCCCTCAACGCGATCTTTCTCAGCATCGGCATCTTCTCCTACTTGATGATCGGCGCGATAACGATCTTCTTCGAACCCGACTGGCCGCGCCGCCTGACGCGGCGGCTGCGCGGCGCCCGGCCACCGGCGCCGCTGGTCCTCCAGGAGGGGCGCACCGGAATCTTCCTGCTGGCGACCCTGCACCTCTACGTCGCCTTCCAATTGCTTTTCCCGTTTCGCCATCTGCTGTTTCCGGGGGCGGTCAGCTGGACCGAGGAAGGCCATCGATTCGCCTGGCACATGAAGCTGCGCAAGAAGGATTCCGAGATCACCATCATCGCCAGTGACCCAAGCACTGGACGGCGCTGGGCCGTCGATCCGTCGCGCGAACTGCGATCGCGCCAGCTGAAGAAGCTGGCGACCTTCCCGGACATCATGCTGCAGTATGCGCACTACACGCGCGATCGCTTGCAGAGTGAAGGAATCGCCGACCCCGAGATTCGCGTCGAGTGGAAATGCTCGCTCAACGGCGGACCGGTCGCGCTGCTGCTCGATCCGCAAGTAGATCTCGCCAAGGTCGAACGCAGCTGGCGCCCGTCGCCATGGATTCTGCCGCAGCCGCCGCGCAACGAATGAATGGGTACGGTCAGGCCGGCCGACTCTCCAGCTCGATGCCCGGGTCGAATCCGTAGGCGTGGGCCAGCGCGACCACCGGATGTACCGTCTTGCGCTCCGCCCCCTGCTCGATGTGCAGCGCTGCCAGACGGCAATCCGTGCAAGCCAGAGAGCACGGTTCACCGGCGTCGACGCGCATGCCGTCGAACGCCTTCTTGCCCCAGCGCAACGAGTCCTCGAAATGATCGACGTGCATACTCCAGGTGCCGTCGTGTCCGGTGCACTCCTGGATCGCCGTGACTTCGTCGGCGACCAACCTCAACAAATCGCGGCCGCGGATTCCGACGTTCTGCACGCGGATGTGACACGGCACATGATAGCGGATCGCACCGAATCGCCGCTTGAAGTCGCGCTTCAGCCGCCCCTCGCGCGCGATGCGGTAGAGATACTCGTCGAGATCGTGACTCGCCGCCGCGACGGCCTCTGAACGCTCGCCGGCGACGATCTGCGGGTACTCCTCGCGCGTCATCAAGCTACAGCTCGGCGACGGAATGACGATGCGGTAGCCGCGCTCGACGTAGGGATGGAGCAGATCGACGTTGCGGCCTGCTTGCACCGCCGCGGCAGACAAGTCGCCGCCGTCGAGAAACGGCATGCCGCAACACGCCTGCCCCTCGGGAACCACGACCTCGACACCGCAGTGTTCCAGTACCTGGACGGCGGCGCGGCCCACCGCCGGGTCGTTGTAGTCGACGAGACACGTGGAGAATAGCACGACCTTGAGCGGCGTCGGATCCGTCACCCCTTCCTTCAGCTCCTGCGGCTGCCGAACATCGGGGCGGTGCTTCTTCCACCACGCGGGAAAGGTTTCCGAGTGGTACGACGGCATCAGCTTGCGGCGATCCACCGCAAGCGTTGCCTGCATGGCGCCGCGGACTACGGGATTGGCGAGGACGCGGTTGGCGAGATTCGGCGCCAGGCTCGACGAACGGCCGATCGTCCGCGTGTCCCGCATCAGTCGCGTGCGCCAGGGCACACCCTCGCGGCGGACGCGGTGCGCCTTCCAACGCAACAGCAGGCGGGGGAAATCGAGGGCGAACTCGTGCGGCGGAGTGTAGGGGCAGTTCGGGTAACAGAGTTTGCACTGGAAGCAGAGATCGACGATTTCGTCGATCTCCGCGTCGCCGAGGTCGCGGGCATGCCCCTCGAGCTCCGGCAACTCGTCGCCATATGTCACCCCGACCTCGACCTCCGGGTGGCTCTCTGCCTCGACGGCGGGCAGCGACTCCGCCGCGGCCCGGCGCGCCGCCGCTTGCTCGACAATCTCGGGGTGTTCGCCAAGATAATCTTCCCGCAGCGTCGCCGTGCGGCCGTCGATCGCCTCGAACAGGAGGGGGAAACTGCCACAGAACTTGAAGCAAAGGCGACAGCCGGCGCAAATGTCGAAGATTCGGTCCACTTCGCCGCGCAGGTCCACGGCGTCCCAGAACCGCGGATCATCCACTCTCAAACCGATCGACTCAGCCATCTCGACTCCAGATACCGTCTACACGCACCGGCGACCACGAATAGCGACCCGCACAACGGGTGACGGGGCACTTTTTCGTCATTTCACGGCACTTTGTTGGACGCCTATTCGTCACCGCTCCGCATATCGGCTCAATCGCACCAACTGCAAAAACGCCGCTGCCGTTGGCACCGGACTTGCACTCCAACCTACCCGCTAACAGGGAGGCCGCAATGGTACGAGGTAGAGTGCTGACACCCCAGATCGATTCCCGCACATTGATGTCCGAAGAGACACTGATGCTTGCCGTGCTCGAACAGGCATTGTCCGATCTCAACAGCAGTTGTCCAGCAGTGCGCGCCGACGCCGAGGCTTATTTCCTGGCCTATGACGCCGACTCCAGTGCATTCAGCCTGGATGCTGTCTGTTGCCAATTCCGGCTATCACCCGCGGCAATTCGCGACCAGGTGCGTCGCCGACTGCGGGCGCCAAAAGAGAAACTCGCGACGGCGGCTTAGAATACGCGGCACCTCAATTCGAGAGCCTCTCTCGCCAGAGGTTCTCGACCTGGCGTCGCAACTCTTCGAGTGTACCGTCGTTGGCGATGATCACGTCGGCGACTCGGCGGCGATCCGCGTCGCTCAGCTGCGCATCGATTCGCGCTTGCACGGCGGGCGCGTCCAAGTTTCGGCTGCTGGTCAAGCGCCGCATCACCGTCTCGGCAGAGGCGACGACGACCCATACTTCGTCGACCAACTCATACCACCTCGCCTCGATCAACAGCGCCGCTTCGACGACCACCGGTCGCTCCGGTTGTGCTGCGCGTGTGGCGGCCACCCGCTCGCGCACCGCGTCGCGGATCAGCGGATGCACGATGGTGTTCAACTGCTGCAACCGCTCCGCGTCGGCGAATACGATCGAGCCCAACGCTTTGCGATCGATGGTTCCGTCGGCGGCCAGCACACCGTCGCCAAACGCCTCGACAACCTCGTCCCAACCGCGGCTGCCAGGTAGATAAACTTCGTGGCCAACCCGGTCCGCATCGACGACATAAGCGCCGAGTTTGTCGAGGATCGCGGCAACCGCCGTCTTGCCGCTGCCGATTCCGCCCGTCAGGCCGACAGTGCGCAAGACAAACTTCCCCAAGCGCGACCGCGTCTCAGCCGAACGCAGTCCGCTCCAATTCCGGGCCGGTTACCGCGACCGTCTGCGGCCGGTGCGCCGACACCTGGCGCCACTTCACCAGTCCGTCGCGCAGGTAGTCCGGATTGATATCCAACGTGTCGCAAATATTCTCGTACGAATAGAACCAGCGACGGTCACGCGAGGTTATCCAGACGTCGACGTCGCGGAACATCTGCAAGCCCTGGCCTTCCCTCGCCGCCGCGTACTTGCGGTAGCAGTCCAACGCATCTTCGAGGACCGCCAGCATCAACCGCTTCTCGCCCGCAATCGCCGAGCCGGTTCGAAACGCCGCGTAGAACTGTGAGGGCAACAACGCATCGGGCTCGAAAAGGCCGTTGGATCGATCCTTCATGACTCTCCTCCACTCACCACACCACCTTCGGGGTCGACACCGTCGCTCCGATCGAACCAACACGTCCGCCCCGTCCCAATATCGGGGTCCCTTTGCCCACGAACTCCCCCGAACGCCTCGGGACACCTACGAGCCGGCACGCCACACATGGTCGCGCCCCGGCCCGTCGAGCCCGAGTCGAACGAGAGAATGGCGTCGGCGCCTACTTGCGAGCGCCGAGAACCGTTTCCTTGAAACTCTTGGCCACCGTGAAGCGGACCTTCTTGCGAGCCGGGATCTTCACCGGCTCTCCAGTCTGCGGGTTGCGCCCCATGCGCGCCTTGCTCTGCACCTTGCGGAAAGTACCTAGATCCGGAATCTTCACCGGATCGCCCTTCTTGACGGTTTTGACCACCGTCGAAACCAAGCCCTCCAGCATCGCCGCCGCCTCTTTCTTGTTGACGCCTGCGGCCTCCGCCAGTTTCTCCACCAGCTGTGCTTTCGTCATACAACCACCACCATTCCTTTCCCGTCTACTCGGACGAAAGATTCGCTCCTATGTGCAACGATCACCGGGTCGGTGTCAAGCCGTTTCTCCCTAGAGAAACACCCGCGACGCGTTCTGCCACATGGCCTGGCATCCCTTCGGCCGGGAACGACTCGGCGGGATAGAGGATGACGTGACGGGCCGGGTCGCGCCCGTTGCTCTGCGAGTTCAGCCCATAGGCGGACGCCAACTCGTGCTGCAGCCGGCGAACGGCCGCGCCGCGCGGCGCCAGGGAGATCGGCTCGCGCATGGAAAGAACATCGAGAACGGCCGCTTCCGCCTCGCGCAGCGCTTCGCTGCTCTCGTGGTCGAGACGGCGCCGCCCGAACAACTTGCGCACGCTCTGTTCGATCTTGGCGAGGCTGTTCGATGCGGCGGTATGGACGCGCGCACCCTTGTCCGACAAGGCCTGCAGGCGCCGTGCATGTTTGCGCCCGACGGTCTTCGAGGTCAGCAATACATCCGCGTCGGCGAGATCGTCGACGACCCGCGCCGGCACGGCGAGGTTGCGAATCGCTCGTTCGACCCGGTCTCGCGGCAATCCGTATGGGTACACTTTCATGACCCTGCCGCGCGGCTCTTCGGACGTCCGCGGCGACGGCGGCGCGCCTACCGCAGGAGCAGCCTCTTCGATGCTGACAGCGCCGTCGGCATGGCGCACCCGCACTTCCGGAGTCGGCGTGCGGCCGCGCAGTAACTCATCGACGACGGCGGCGACGTCGCGGTGTACGGCGAATCGGTCACGGTCGTGAATTTCCACCATTACCTGGAACGTCGGCGGGGCCTTGCGCTCGAGCACCGTCTTCTGGGTGCGTCGGCGGCGCGCTTCCTCGTCGCCCAGAGTCACCGACTGGACGCCGCCTACCAGGTCGGCCAGCGTCGGGTTGGCGATGAGATTGGCCAACGTTACCCCGTGCGCGGTAGCAATGAGCTGCACACCTCTCTCGGCGATCGTGCGGGCGGCGCGCGCCTCCTGTTCGGTACCGATCTCGTCGATGACGACGACCTCGGGCATATGATTCTCGACCGCCTCGATCATCACGTCGTGCTGGCGATCCGGCGACGGAACCTGAATGCGCCGGGCGCTGCCGACGCCGGGATGAGCGACATCGCCATCGCCGCCGATTTCATTGGAGGTGTCGACGATCATTACGCGTTTGTTGAGATCGTCGGCGAGGCGCCTGGCGGCGTCCCGCAGCAACGTCGTCTTGCCCACTCCGGGACGACCGACCAGAAGGACGCTCTGCCCCGACTCGACGAAGTCCCGCACCGCGTCAATCGTCCCGTAGACGGCCCGCCCAACGCGACAGGTCAAGCCGACGATGGTACCGCGGCGATTGCGCAGAGCGGATATCCGGTGCAGCGTGCGCTCGATTCCAGCGCGGTTGTCGCTGGCAAACTGTCCAACGCGGGCACTCATCGCCTCGAGGTCCGCCGCCGTGACCGGGCGCTCGGAAAGAGCGTGGGCACCACCGGCTACCCGCGCTTCGGGCAAGCGGCCCAGATCACAGACGACTTCGATTAGGCCCTCGAGTCCATCCATTTCGACGAGACTCCGGCGCCAGGGGTCGGGCAGGATCGCCAGCAACTCGTCCAGGTCGTCGGCGATCTCCAGAGTCGGATCGCCCGGTTCAGCCAGATTCGTCTGCACGGTTCGAGCTTAGCGCAAGCGGGCCGGGCACGCGACCTGGCTTCGCCGGCGCGACTTGGCGAGCGGCCTGCGCCGCGGCCCGCTCGACCTGGCGAACCAGACTCGACTCGCGCTTGAAGAATCCGTCGCTGTGGAACGACTCCTCCAGGCCCAGCTTGTGGAAGTCGAGATGGTGCGCAACCTCGTGCAACAACGTCCGCAACAGCGTCCGCGGTGCCACTACATGCTTGCGCTTGGCGGTGTACATCCAAACCGTGATCTCATGCGACCGGCCCTCCGACACGTACAGCCCGTGGTATTCGTCGCGATTCTGGATCGGCCTGACGCCTTTGACGACGACGCGGGCCGCACTGACCCGCATTGCTTTGCAAATCTCGTCGCAGATGACTTGCGCCACTTTGCCGACCTTGCGACGCCGCTCAGCCTCGTCCGCAAATTCTCCCGTCAGGGCCAGTGGCAGCAGGGAAACCGCGCGCGCCAGGCGCGCCGATGCACGCAGCCGCAGTGCCGTGATCGCGTCACTCCTGTCGTAGACGACGCGCTGGGATCGCGACAGCAGGTGGCGGAAGTTCGGCAAAGTCCTCCTCCGCCAGCGCGCGCCCGTTCCTCAGCGCAGGGTCAGGTCGGACGCGGATCGCTTGCCGATGTCGCGAAAGGCCGACGTTCGCTCGCCCGCTTGCAGGCGGCTGACGACGGTGGTGTCACTCTCACTCGAATGGCAGCCCAATCCTGTCGAAAGCGCCAGGACGATCAGCATCGATAGCAACCGCGAAATCGTCCGCGCCATCGAATTCATCCCTCCGCCCGCACCAAGTGCCGCAGCCGCACCGCCGCTGCGGTCGGCGACAGTGCCGAATCGTAAAGGCCGGGGCGGTATCCCGAGAAATCCCGACCTACGACGTCGCCGGCATCCAACTCGACCATGACCCGATGTAGCGCCTCTGCAGGTTCGACGGGCAATTCCGCCGCCAGCCGCGGCGACTCACTCGCATCGAGCCGGCGGTGGGTGCCAATGTCGAGGGGGAACAGAATCTGCGAGAGCGGCGCCTCAAACGCCGGCGCTCCGCCGGGCGCCACCCATTGCGTGCCCCGCCGGCGCACGAACCACACTTTGGCCATTCGTGGAAACGCGCCGCTCGTCCGCTCAGTGAGTCGTCGGGGCGGCGCCGTCCGGAGCTACGCCGAGAATCTGCCCGACTGCGTCGACTGCCGGCGTCAGAACCTGCTCGAGCGTCTCGCTCAGCATGTGCTCGAGGTCGGCCAGATCGTCGATCGTCAGACCCGAAACATCCTGATGCATCCCGTGCAAAGCCCAGATCGCGGTGCGCAGCCGCGAGCGAACGTCGTCGAGCGTCCGCACGATTTCCTCCGGATCGATCGCGACGTCCTCATGATACTCCGACATCGAGTGCCTCCTCTCCGGGCCAAGCCGGTAGCATCGACGTTGTCACGCACACTGACGCAGTGCAAGGGGAGTTTGGCCAGCGCCGCTCAAGCCTGCGCTTGCCCGACAGGGACGCGGAAGGAGAAGGTCGGGGGCTGAAAATGCCAATCACGGACGGCCGGTCGCTCCGCTTTCGGAGAGGGACGCGGCGTTCTCGACGGCCTGTTCCAACAACGACTCGCGCACCCGCTGGATCAGCCGCTCTTGCATCTGAACCCTTCGCTCGATGGCGCGAAACTCCGCTAGCGACATTTCCCTGCGCTCGAGTGCCTCGGCGATTTTCAGCGACCGATCAGCCTGCATCGCCCGGTACACCTCGATGTACAGTTCGAGCTCGTCTTCGGTAACGTTTGGCTCTTCGGCCGCCTCTTCCATCTGCGCGTGAATCACCGGCTCACGCGCATAGCGATCGCCGAGGAAAGAGATCCCGAGCGCCAGGGCACCGCCGAAGGCGGCACCCATTACCATTCCCGTCGCCCAACTCGACATGACTGATACTCATCCTGCGGGGGCGCCACGACCTCTGTCAAGCGGGGGCGGACCGGGCAGGCGCAAAAGACCCGCTCCGCCGCGGCCGTCGCGGCGGCCGCACGTGGACTCGCCGGCGCGGACGAGTTATGTTCGGCACCATGGCAGCCCGCTACGACGCGCTCGGCGTGGACACGCAGGGCGTCGAGGGCAGCTTGCAGCGACTCGGCGCGATCATCGAGTCCACCTTCGATTACAACACCGCCAAACCGCTTCTTCCCCTCGGCTATTTCGCCAACGTCATCCGCATCAGCGACGAGGTCGGAATCGCCATCTCGACCGACGGCGTCGGCACCAAGATTCTCGTCGCGCAGCAGATGGATCGATACGACACGGTGGGCATCGATTGCGTCGCCATGAACGCCAACGACATCATTTGCGTCGGCGCCCGCCCGGTCTCGATGGTGGACTATATCGCCGTGCAACGCCTGGACGACCGCCAACTCGGCGAGCTCGCCAGCGGCCTGCGCGAGGGTGCGCAGCAGGCCGGGGTGAACATCCCCGGCGGCGAGATCGCCCAGGTCCGTGAAATGCTGCACGGATCGCGCGACGGACTGGGCTTTGACTTGGTGGGAACTTGCATCGGCACCGTCCACCCGGACCGGCTGATCGTCGGCGACGACGTACAGCCGGGCGATGCGGTGATCGGTTTCGCCAGCAGTGGCGTGCACAGCAACGGCTTCACGTTGGCTCGCCATGCCCTCTTCGCCAACGGCGGCCTCGCCATCGACGATCACCTTCCCGAGGTCGGTCGCAGCGTCGGCGACGCACTCCTCGAGCCGACGAAGATGTACGTACGCCCGGTGGTCGAAATGATCGACCGCGGTCTTGCCATTCGATCCCTCGCTCACATTACTGGCGACGGACTGATGAATCTCTCCCGGATTGGCGCGGAAATGGGTTTCGTCATCGACCGTCCGCTCGAACCGGCGCCGATTTTCACGGCAATCGCAGATCGCGGTGGCGTCACACCGGCCGAAATGTATACGGTGTTCAATATGGGCATCGGCTTTTGCATCGTCGCCGCCGCCGCGGCTGCCTCTGAGGTAATCGACATCGCCGAACGACACGGCCACCGCGCCGCGGTGATCGGCTACGCGGTCGAAGACCGGGCGCGTCGCGTATTTCTGCCGCGACAGGGCCTGGTCGGAGAGGGAAAGTCGTTCACGACGACCAAAGAACCCGCGCCGGTGTTGGTGGATTCGCAGTCGTGAAGTGGACTCCACCGCGTTGGCGCAGGGGTACGAGGGCTGTCCTCATCGCCAGCGCCGCGGCCCTCGCCGGCCTCTGCAGCGCGAGCGCCGCAACGGCGTTGTGCTCCGCTGAGGAAGTCATAGCCACCGTCGCCGGCTGCCCGAACAGCGCGCTGCCGTGTGTCATCGACTCCCCGATCACCATCGATAGCGGGGCTTGCGTCCTGGATTTCGGCAATCGCGCCGTGTCGCTGCGACGGCGCATGTCCGTCGGCCCCAACTCCGTCACGCTGCGTGCCGGCAGCCTCGACATCAGGAAGGCGGGTACGGGCAATTCCGGCGACATCTTCGCCAACGGCTCGGGATCCTCGTTTCCCTCCAGCATCGGCGGAACGGTGGTCATCCAGACCACGGGCAATGTGCTGACGGACGGTGGGGCGTTCTCATTCAGCCTGGCGGGAAATGGGCGCGGCGGCTTTCTGCGCATTGACGCCGGCGGAAGCGTATTGTTGCAGAACAACATCAATGCGAGCAACCTCAACAATAATGCCACGGCCGGCGGCGGCACGGTGGAGATCCTCAGCGACAACGACATCACGATCGCCGCCGGCGTGACGATCGACGCCAGCGGCGGCAATAATTCGTCCGGCGGCGGCGAGGTCAACCTGATCGCCCGCGGCAACATCAACGCACTGGGAACAATCAATGCGAACGGCTCGGACGGCGGAGCCGTTACGGTTTCCGCCGGCCGCAACACCACCGTCGCCGCCATCGACAGCATCGGCATCGGCGACGCCGGCTCCGGCGGCTGCCTCGCCATCGACGGAGGGGCGAGCACCACCGTGAACGGGCGCATCCGCTCCAACGGTACGACGGGCACGTTTCAATCCGGCGGCTGCGGCGGCGTCGTCTGCATCGATTCGACCTTTGGCGACATCACTATCGCTGTGGCGGGTTCCATCATCGCCACCGGTGCTTCGCCCGACGGCGGCGGCGGCCTGCTCTCGATCATCGCCGGCCGCGGCTTCACCGCGCTCGGGCCGATCAACGTCAGCGCCCCGCAGGCGGAGACATGCGGTGGCGACGTCTGTATCAGCGCCGAACTCGACCTGACCACATCCCTCGGCGGCACAATCAACGCCGGCGGCGGCGACAGCGGTGGCAGCGTCGACCTCAGTACCGGTCGCGACATCCTCCTGTTCGGTTTCGTCGACGCCAAGGCCAGCCGGCGCGGCGGCAGCGGCGGGTTGATCAACGTGGAATCCGGCTTCCGCGGCGCCGGCGACGGGGACGTCATCATCGGCAACAGTCTCGATGCCAGCTCGCCACCGACGTGTTCGCCGGAAAACGGCTGCGGCGACGGCGGGTCCATCGATATCACCGGCGCCGATGTTACCATCGCCGCCAGCGCGTCGCTGACGACCTCCGCGCCGTTCGGCGGCGACAACTCCCTGGCCGTCCGGCGCGCGTTGCGGATCCACGGCACCATGTCCGCGATCGGTACCCAACAGGACGGCAGTCCTGGCGCCAACGACATCTTGCAGATTGAAAACCAGCCGCTGACGATTACCGGACAGATCAACCCGCCGCCTGTTTTCGATACCCGCCCGGCCTGCACCGGACTCCCCGAAGACGGCCCCTTCTGCATCGATCCGAGCCCGCCCTGCGGCGACGGAATCGTCACCTATCCGGAAGTGTGCGACCCCGGTGCCGACGCATCGACGGAAGTGTGCGGCAGCTGTTCGCTCCAGTGCGAGATCCTTTCGCCCGCCAGCTGCGCTGACGCTCTCGAGTGCACGGAAGACTCCTGCAACCCGTTTCTCGGGTGCGTCCGCCTGCCGGTACCCGGTCTCTGCCTCGAACCGACGCCCACTCCAACCAATACCTTGACGCCGACCAACACGACGACGCCGCCTACCGCGACACCGACGCCGACACCCACGGTGACCAACACTGCGACCGCAACCCCCTCAAACACGTCGACGCCGACGCAAACCGTCACCACGCCGCCGACTCCGCTACCAACGGATACGCCGACGGCGACCGCAACCTCGGCCCAGCCGATCTGCCCCGGCGACTGCAACGGCGATGGTATCGTCAACGTCAACGAGTTGATCACCGCGGTGAACATCAGTCTGGGCACCCGCCCGGTCGAGTCGTGCCTGGCCGCCGACCGCGACGGCAGCGGCCACGTTGCCATCAACGAATTGATCGCAGCGGTGCTGTCGGCGCTGAACGGTTGCTGAAGCCGCGGCGGATTCAGGTGAGCATCTCCCCAACCACGGACGATGCAATCCCAAAGGATGGAGATTCCTCACCACGCAGACGCAGCGACACGGGGAAAAGAACTGGACGCTGGCAAATCCGTGAATCTGCTCCAGCTATTTTTCAATGTGATTTGGAATCAGCAGAATTCGAGAGCCAAGCCGAGTTGTCTCTGAAGTGAGAGGCATTTAGTTCTTTGACCCTGATCCCAAGGGATCGAGATTCTTTACGACGGAGATTCATGATGGCGCGCATGCAGTCGACGATGCTCGAACTCGGCACCCCGGCACCCGACTTCGCCTTACCGGACACCGATGGCCATATCGTCAGTCTCGACTCACTGTCGCCGGCACAGGGTCTACTGGTGATCTTTCTCTGCAATCACTGTCCGTTTGTCGTCCACATCCGCGAGGAGCTGGCCAGTTTCTCGCGCGAGTATTCCGAGAAGGGGCTCGCTATCGCCGGTATCAACGCCAACGATGCCGTTGCCTACCCGGATGATGCTCCACACCGCATGGCGGCGGAAAAGCACACTTTCGGCTACGCCTTTCCGTATCTCTTCGACGAATCGCAAGCGGTGGCCAAGGCCTATCGAGCCGCCTGCACTCCGGACTTTTTTCTCTTCGACAAGGGGCACAAGCTGGTCTACCGCGGCCAGTTCGACGACAGCCGGCCCGACAACGGCATGCCGGTCAACGGCGCCGATCTGCGACGAGCAGCCGATGCGGTCCTCGCCGGCGCGGCAGTGTCGGCGGACCAGAAGCCGAGCATCGGCTGCAGCATCAAGTGGAAACCCGGCAACGCCCCGGGCGACCTCACCTGAATCGGGCGAGCAACACCAAGCCGCGATAGTCGCTGGAGTCACTCGCCCAGTCTATTTCCAGTCGCCGGCGACCTCCGATGCGCCGATCGGCGTCAGGTCGGTCATGAACAGACCGTTGGCCTGCATGCGGAAGACCCGCGCCCGACCATCGAAGAACGGCCGGTAGGCGATGTAATTGCCATCCGGCGACCACAGGGGGTTCTCGTCATCGATGGTGTCATCGGTCGGTGTCAGCTGTTCGACCGTGAAATCGGAGAGGTTCATGAGGAATACGCCGAGGGACTCCGTGCTGGCTGCCAGGCGCGAAACGAAGGCGAGGCTCTCACCGTCGGGCGATACCTCGCCTAGTTGTTCGAAGTTCGCATTGTCGGTGACACGCATCACTTCCGTGCCGTCGGCGTTCATCCGGTAGATCTCGCCGAAGGTACTGTCCCGAGTCGATACGAAGAAAACGTGCTGGCCGTCCGGAGAGAACGTCGGGTAGGTGTCGGTCCACTGGCCGTCGGTCAGTTGGGTCACCTGATCGTCCGCCAGCCGGTAGGCGAACAAATTGATGCGGGTGTCAAGCAACTCCGCAAATACGATCTCGCCGCCATCGGGGGAGAATGTCGGCGCATACTGGGAACCCGCGGGGCGCAGCGGTACCGCGTCGCTACCATCGCCATTCATGAGATGCAGGCGATCGTCCCGGGTGAAGGCGATCAGCGTCTTGTCGGAGTTCCATTCCGGCTCGCGGTCGGCGCCGGCATCGTCGGTTAGTTGAACGACATTATTACCGTCCGCATCCATCACGTAGATGTGACGTCCCCCGTTGCGCGTCGACTCGAACAGAATCTCGCCGATGAGCACCGGTGTCGGCGGAATGGTTCCCGTGATTGTCGGTGTCGCCGTGTTCGTCGGCGTCGGCGTGGCGGTCGCCGGCGGGGTCCACGTCGGCGACGGCGTCGAAGTTTGTGTCGGCGTATGCGTGTCGCCGACGACCGGCGGCACGACGAAAGCGAAAGCGGAGTTGGAGAGTAGCAATGACGATCCCGGCGCCGCTCCGGTAAAGGACCGCACATTCTGACGCACTTCGGCGAGGATGCGGTAGGTCGCCGGGCCCGAGCCATAGGCGCTGACGGGAATCAGAAACGGCGATGTCTTGTCCGACAGCGGACTATTGAAGCCGACCGTCTGCGCCGGAGAGAAGACCTGAATCTGCTCGCCCTCGCCGTCGACCTGCCAGGACACCTGCGAACCGTCTTCGGCGATGGTGATGCCACCGACCGTCGTGAACTCGACCGCGGCCGTCCCGATCGAGGCGACGATCGAGAGCGTGTAGGTCTCCCCCACTTCGTAGGAGAGAGTAGGCTGCGGGCTCGACACCACGTACTGGGCGTATTGATGACCGGCGATGGTCACCACTCGAACGAACGGAATCTCGGTGGACCCACCTGGTCCCACCAGACTCACCTGCGCGGTCTCGTCGGCCACCTGATCGACTGCGAGAATAATGATGGCGGTGACCGACTCGGGCGGCAACACGAGCAGCTGGAACACCGAGTTCGGATGGACGAAGATGCCGAGCGGCGCACCCGGTGTCGGCGTCGCCGTCGCCGGGCCGGTCGGAGCTGCGGTCGGGGTGGCTGCAATGCTGGCAACAGCGGTGGCCGTTGCAGTGGCTTGCTCGCCAGGTGTCGAGGTGGCGACGGGCGTCGCCGGCGGGCAGCCGGACAATGCGGCGTTCACCGCGCTGATCAACTCATTGATGTTCACCACACCGTCGCCGTTGAGGTCGGCGGCGACGCACGATTCGACCGCGGAGAGGCCGAGAGCGATGTTGACCGCGCGGATCAATTCAGCGATCGAAACCGTGCCGCCGCCGTCGCAATCACCGGGACATGCCGAAGCCGCTGATGGCGCCGACAGGGCGAGACCGGAGACGAACAGCAGTGTAAGGGCACTCTTGATCCGCAGTGCCATATTGCTCGCATTTCTCATGTTCTCTCGTTTCGTGGTCGTCTGTGATTGCATCATTGCGCGTCAGAACGCGTAGCCGAGCGTCACCAGATAGCGCAAGTCTTCCTTCACTGCGGCGTCCGCCGGGTCGTTGTTCCAGTCGAATTGCACCTCGGCACCCGCGTTGATGCTGGCGATGAGGTTGAACCTGAGACCAGTCGCCGACTGAAAGATGAAGGTGTCCGCATTGTCGGCGCGAACCGACAGGATGTGGTTGTGGAAGAAACGCTTGCCCGGATCGAAGACGGCGCGGCTGAAGTCGAGCGCCCACCGCCCCGTGACATAGTCGCGATCCGGGTTGACGACGACGTCGTCGAGCGGATCTTCCGGATCGTTGACGAATTGCACGCGCTTGAAGTTCTCGTAGATGAACCCCGGACCGAGCTCGACGGTGAAGTATCGCATCTCGTCGTCCCAGAACTTATAACCGGCACCAGTCGCCGTCGAGATTCGCACGTTGAGATCCTTCAGGTCGTCGTTCTCCCAGCCGTTGTTGAGGAACCAATACCAATGATCGGTGAGGTAACGGTCGTATTGCCCGAGCACGCGCCAGTTGGACGCCGTCGTCTCGTCGCTGCCGTCGATGGTTGCCTCACTGCGATTGAGCTGACCGCTGATGGTGATTGTGTTTCTGCCAAACTCCGGTCGTGCCTGCCCCGCGATGTGGTAACCCTGAGTCTTGGTGTTTCCCGAAGCACCTGTGAAACCGAGGTTGATTTCTCCGCTGTTGCGAAACCACGGCCGCGGCGGCGGCGGCGGTGCAAGGGAAGAGACTTGCGAAAGTGACAGCGGAATCAGATTCCCACCACCGTCGTCGATCTCCATGGCGCCGTCGTCGCCGGCGACAATCCGGCCGGCGATCTCGCGCCCGCTGTCGAGCTTCAGAACCACTGGCCCCTCGGTCGCGATTCGCTCCACTTCACCGGCAGAAATGGTAACGTCGCCGGCGTACTCGGTTGCCAGCTTCAGTGCCTTCGCGTCGAACTTGACGACCGTACCGGTCAGCACATCGCCATTCTTCAGGTACACCTTGTCACCCCGGGCCTCCGCCCAACCGCCACCGACGGTCACCAGACAACAAAGCAATCTCACCAAGTGCAATCGCGACATTTCCAACTCCCCGGCTCTGGTGTGCGCAGAGCCCTAGCAGCCCGTGCCAGGGCATTCCAGCCGTGACACAGCCAACCCGTGACACAGGCGCGCAGGACACATGGTTGCCCCAACGACTCTTCGCCGTTAGCGTCCTAACTACGACACCGCCATGGCATTCCGACCCGAGAAATACGATCGCCGCGCGATGGACTCGCGCGTCAGTCGGCTCACCGACAACCTCGAGCGCGCCGGTAGATTGAAGCGCCGGGACGCGGCATGAAGTTCCTCCTCACCAACGACGACGGCATCGACGCGCCCGGCCTGGCCGCCCTGGCCGAGGCCATCGGGAATTTCGGACCGCACGTGACGGTGGCTCCGCTCGACGCGCAATCCGGCGTCAGTCACCAGATCACCATGTCCGGGCGGTTGCGACTGACCGCCGCCGGGGCACTGCGCCACAGTTTGAGCGGCACGCCCGCCGACTGTGTTCGCGTAGCCCTCTCACAACTCGAACACGACCCGGAGTGGGTTCTCGCCGGGATCAATCGCGGCGGCAACCTCGGCGCCGACCTATACACTTCAGGGACCGTCGCCGCCGCCCGTGAAGCCGCCCTCTTCCGTCGCCGTGCCATCGCGATCTCGCAGTACATTGCGCAAGGCCGCCTGATCGACTGGGACCTGACTGCGCGCCGGGCGCGGCGCGTTCTCGCCGAGGTCCTGCGCCAACCCCTACCGGAAGCAGCCTTCTGGAACATCAATCTACCGCACCCCGAACACGACAGCGAAGATCTGCCCATCGTCTTCTGCCCGCATGACACCAGCCCGCTCGACGTCAAATACCGCGACGACGACGGCCATCTCGTCTACGCCGGAAACTACCACGGCCGCCCGCGCCAAGCCGGGCGTGACATCGAGGTATGCTTCAACGGCAGTGTCGCGGTGACACAGGTGCGGCTCGAAACGGGCGAGAGCCCGTTGAGACAGTAGGACACTAGTCGATGGTCAGCGAAAAGCCCTGGAACGCGATGTCGTTAAAGCGCTCGAAATCGAAGCCGTCGAAATCGATCACGCTGACGGTGAACTCGTAGACGCCCCTCCGCGTCGGAGTCCCACGAAGGCGACCGTTCTCCTGCAACTGTATCCCCGGTGGCAATGTTCCCTGCTCGAGGAACCACGAATCGCCGCCGCAGTGCGACCGTAGCCGATCCTCGTACATCTCGCCGACGAAACCATCGAGAAGGCTCTCGGTCTCGATCCGCAGATTACAGTCCCCGCACCCGCCGCTGAATGAGAGCGCGACTAGCGCCGCCAAGACTGCGGCGAACAAAGACCATCGGACTCGATTGCCTGCCCGCGCCATGTCTCGCACTTTATCAGCGTCCGGCAGCCCTCGCGAATCCCAGCTGACCCGCGGGCAACAGCCCGTTGCCGAACGATCGGCGGTCGACTCGCCTGGCGCGATACAGGCCGCTGGTTGACTGCCGTTCAGCGGGTGATAGCGTCGCCGATTGCTTCCACGGCGCCAGTCTACGCACGCGGCGCGTCCCAACAAATCACGTGATCTGAGGAGTTCGAACATGGGTGTTCACGGCGGAAAGCTGGCCGCGCGCGCGCTGAAGCAGGCGGGTGTGGAGGTCATTTTTACTCTCTCGGGCGGGCACATCATGCCGCTCTACGACGGCTGCCGCGAGCAGGGCATTCGAATCATCGACGTGCGCCACGAGCAGGCCGCCGTACACGCCGCCGATGCCTGGGCGCGTTGCAACCCAGGCAAGATCGGCGTCGCCGCCATCACCGCCGGTCCGGGCGCCACCGACGGCGTTACCGGCATCGCCAACGCCTGGCGGGCCAACTCGCCGATCCTCGTCTTCGGAGGACAGGGTCCATTCGAGAACCTGCGCCGCGGCTCCCTGCAGGAGATGGATCACATCGGCGTCATGCGACCCATCACCAAGTACGCCGACGCCGTCTACCAGACACACCGCATTCCCGAATACGTCGAACTGGCGATCCGCCATGCCGTATCCGGCATCCCCGGCCCGGCCTACCTCGAAATCCCGATGGACATCTTCATGAGCGAAGTCGACGAAGCGACGGCGCCGATTCCGCGCATCCGCACCGAGCCGCCGCGACTTTCGCCCGACCGCGATGAGGTGCACCGCGCCCTCGAGATGCTACAGCGCGCCAAACGGCCAATGTTGATGGCGGGAACCAGCGTCAAGTGGTCGCGCGCAAGCGCCCAGATGAACCGCTTCATCAACGCCACGCACATTCCGACGTATACCAACGGCATGGCCCGCGGCTCGGTGCCGCCGGGGTCCCCCGAGTTCCTCAACCGCTCCCGCCGCCACGCGCTGAAGATGATCGATTGCATCTTTCTCGCTGGAACGCTGCTCGATTTTCGCATGCGGTTCGGTCAGACGATTCCGGCCGACGCGATGATCATTCAGGCCGACATGGATGCGGTTCTCATCGGACAGAACCGGCAAACCGACGTCCCTCTGGTCGGTAACCTCGGCTGCACATTCGATCAACTGGTCGAAGAAATGGAGAAGCAGAAGATCAAACTCGACTTCTCGGCCTGGCGCGACGAGTTGCGCGGCGTCGAAGACGAAGAGGAGCAGAAGGTCGAAGCCAACCTCAACAGCGACGAGGTGCCGGTCGATCCGCAGCGTATGTGCCGCGGTGTGCGAGACTGGCTGGAGACGTTGAACGATCCGATCGTCATCGGCGACGGCGGCGACATCGTCGCTACCGCGGCGAAGATCCTGCCCGTCAAGCGCGAAGGTGGGTGGATGGATCCCGGGCCGCTCGGCACGCTCGGCGTCGGTATGCCGTTCGCCCTCGCCGCCCAGCTGGCCAATCCCGACAAGCACGTCGTCATCGTCTACGGCGACGGCTCGTTCGGTCTCAACGGTTTCGAATACGACACCGCGGTCCGCTTCAATCTGCCGATCATCGGTATCATCGGCAACGACGGGGCTTGGGGGCAGATGATGCGCCCGCAGAACGGTCTCTACGGATTCACCGACGCGACGCTGCTCAACTACACGCGCTACGACAAGGTGGTCGAAGCTCTCGGCGGTCACGGTGAGTTCGTCGAACGACCGGAGGAATTGCAGCCGGCGCTGGAACGCGCCGCCGCCTCGGGCAAGCCGGCACTGGTCAACGTGATCATTCGCCGCGACACGGATTACAAAGGCGGGATCTACGTCTGATCGCGAATGAGTGACTACGAGAAGCTCGGCGCCTTCTACCTCGGCCGCCCGATGGAGAGTCCATCGAGCGCGCCGCGGCCCGAGCCTTTTCTCTACGACTCCAAGGATCTAACCACGCACGCCGTTTGCGTCGGCATGACCGGCAGCGGCAAGACCGGCCTTGCCGTCGCCCTCATCGAAGAGGCGGCTATCGACGGCATCCCCGTCATCGCCATCGACCCGAAGGGCGACCTCGGCAATCTGTTGCTCACCTTTCCGCACCTGCGGCCGGAGGATTTCCGCCCCTGGATCGACGACGGCGACGCCGCCCGCAAAGGGCATTCGCCGGAAGAGCACGCGCGATGGACGGCCGATCTCTGGCGCAAGGGACTCGCCGATTGGGACCAGCCGCCCGACCGCATCGCCCGCTTTGCCGACGCGACCGAGGCAGCCATCTACACCCCCGGCAGCCTGTCCGGCCGGCCCCTGACGGTCCTCAAATCGTTCGACGCACCTGCCGCCGCGGTGCTGAACGACGAGGACGCCCTGCGCGAGCGCATCATGGCGACCACGTCGGGCCTGCTCGCGCTGCTCGGCATCGCCGCCGATCCGATCCGCAGCCGTGAACACATCCTCTTGTCGAACCTCTTCGACCGCGCCTGGCGGCAACACCAGGGGCTCGACCTGCCGGCTTTGATTCACCAGATCCAATCGCCGCCGATTCAGCGTGTCGGTGTCATGGACTTGAATACGTTCTACCCGGCGAGCGAGCGCTTCCAACTCGCGATGACACTCAACAACCTGATGGCGTCGCCCGGTTTCGCCGCCTGGTCGACCGGTGATCCGCTCGACGTCGGCAAACTGCTCTACTCGCCGGTGGGCAAGCCGCGCCTTTCGATCCTCAGCATCGCGCACCTTTCGGATTCCGAGAGGATGTTCTTCGTCACATCCCTACTCAATGAGATCGTCGCCTGGATGCGCTCGCAGCCGGGAAGTCGTACGTTGCGAGCCCTGCTCTATATGGACGAGGTCTTCGGCTACCTGCCGCCGACAGCCAACCCGCCATCGAAGCTGCCGATGCTGACGCTGCTGAAACAGGCGCGAGCGTTCGGCATCGGCGTCGTCCTGGCGACGCAGAATCCGGTCGATCTCGACTACAAAGCCCTATCCAATGCCGGCACGTGGTTCCTCGGCCGCCTGCAGACCGAGCGAGACAAAGCGCGCGTCATCGAGGGGCTCGAGGGTGCCTCAGCCGCCGCCGGACAGCGATTCGATCGCGCCGAGATGGAGCGCATTCTCGCTGGCCTGAGCGCACGCGTGTTCTTGATGAACAACGTCCACGAAGACCGTCCGACCATTTTCCAGTCGCGCTGGGCTCTTTCCTATCTGGCAGGTCCGCTGACACGGGCGCAAATCGTCGGCTTGACCGCCGCGGCAGAGCCGCCGGCCGCCGAGAACAGCGCCGGCGTGGCAGAGCCGCCAGCGACACGGCC
>JBGTMF010000101.1:0-14118 GCA_041743795.1 Thermodesulfobacteriota bacterium
CGGCGGTGGCGGCGCCGCGGGACCGTCGATTGCGGTGTTCCATCAGGGCACGGGCACGGTGACGGTTACAACGAGCATCCTTGTTCACGCTGCTCCGATTCTCGGCGGGACCGGCGGGACCGGCGGAAACGGCGGGAGCGCTGGCGCCCCTGGTACCGGTGGTCTCGGCGGATTAATTAGCACTGACCCCGCAGAAGACGGTACGGCAGGAACCGCCGGCAGCAATGGAACCAGCGGCGCCAACGGCGCTGTTGGTCTGACTTGTGCGCAGTACGTCAGCGCGACGTGCATGCCGTGAATCAGGAAGTAGCTCGACTGGGACCTGCAGGCACCGGAGGCGGCCGCCGGCTGGTTCGGCGGCCGCCGAAGACAGCCATTTCGAAGACCTTGAAGTAGCAATCCACATCGGCGTATCCGCCGGCGCGCAGCCAGGCGCACTGGTCCTCGACCGGCGCCAGGATGTTGGCCGCCTTGTCGGGACGGTGGACGAATTCTTCGGCCACGGCCGCGCGCGATCGGGCGGTGCCGCGCGCGGCTTGGAAGGCGTGCAGCGAATCGATGAACAAATCGTTCGACAGCTCCTCCACCGAAGGGGTGCTCGACGCCACGTGCTCGATGTTGACGAACCGGCCGCCCGGCGCAAGCAGCGTATGGATCTCGGCGTAGAGGCTGCGCTTGCGCGCATCGGGCAGATGATGGATCGCGTACGCCGAGACGACAGCGTCGAACGGAGCGTCCGCGGCGACGGCCTCCACCCAACTCGCGTCTGCAAGGTCGGCACGCACGAAGTGCGGCGCGGGTCGGTGCGTGGACAGGTCCTGCTCGGCCTCCGCCAGCATCGGAGCGGAGAAATCGACTAGCGTCGCTCGCGCCTCGGGCCAACGCGCCAATATCGCGCGAGCGAGCACTCCGCTGCCGCAGCCGAGATCGGCGAACCGCTGCAAGGGCGCCCCGTCGCTGGCGAGGACGCGCAACATGATCTCGATCTGCTCCGCACCGAATGGAATGCCGCCACGCACGTCGCGCAGAAACGTCCGCACCAGTGCCTCGCCCTTCCAAACCTCGTCCTGTCGTGCCACGGCCGCAGCCTCCTCACATCGCGAGCAGTGTCAAGCGCCAGACTTCGACTTCCCGTGCGGAACGTACGCCTGGTACACAGGTCAAATCAATCTCGGCTACTTCAGCCGACGCCAGGAATGGAGGAACTGCTCCACGTCAATGTTCAATCGGCGGAAGGCAGAGGGATGCAGGGCGATCCGATGGTCGCCGAAGCCAAACCGGACTCGAATGCACAGTCCTTGGGCCAATCCCCGAGACAAAAGCTCGGTTGGCACGAACGCGTCTCCGCGGCGGCCTTCCTGCCATCCGTGTGAATCCTCCTCCGTTTGTGGCATCTGACGATGAATGGCGCCCCTTGAAGTGATTGGGTATGGCTTCGCCGGCAGTCTCGTTGCCGGCATGGGCACCTCGCTTGGCGCGGCTCCGATTTTCCTACGGGCGCAGTGGAGCGAGCGCGCCCAGGCGCTGATGATGGCGCTGGCCGCAGGCGTGATGCTGGGCGCGACGGTTTTCTCCCTGACCATCCCGGCACTCGAGGTCGTGACGGAGGCGACCGGTGACGCTGTGCGCGCCGCTCTGGTGGTCGGGATCGGCATGTTTATGGGTGCCGGCGGAATCTGGCTGATCCACGCCCGCGTGCCGCACGAGCACTTCATCAAGGGGGCGGAAGGGGAGGGCGCATCCCCGAAGTTCTTTCACCTCGGCCGCCACTGGCTGTTCGTATTCGCCATCACCCTTCACAACTTCCCCGAGGGCATGAGCGTCGGTGTTTCCTTCGGACACGAGATGGCTACCGGGCTGGCCGTGACCCTCGGAATCGGGCTGCAGAACATGCCCGAGGGGCTCGCCGTTGCGGCGGCCCTGATCGGCGAGGGCTCGTCGCGCCTGCGCGCTTTCGTCATTGCCACGCTCACCGGTCTCGTCGAGCCAGTCGGCGGATTGGTCGGCGCCACGATGGTTGGTGTGAGCGAGATGTTGTTGCCGTGGGGGCTGTCCTTTGCGGCGGGTACGATGCTGTTCGTCATCTCGGGCGAGATCATTCCGGAAACCCATCGCGAGGGGCGCGAACACGCGGCGACATTCACCCTTGTAGGCGGCTTTGTCCTGATGATGCTGCTCGACGTCGCGTTGGGGTGATGATTCCAGATTCCAGATTCCAAATTCTACTTATCGCCCTGGCATTGGAATCTGAAATTTGGAATATGGAATCGCATCGCCGCGCTTTGACGACAACGACTCGAGGAGGTCTGCGATGCAATTCGATGGAATGGACGTGGACGCGGCTCGGGCGTTCGCCGAAAGGTGGCTGCCGGCGTGGACCGGCAATCGGCCGGAGCATCTGGCCTCGTTCTACGCGCTCGACGCCGTCTACTCGGATCCCGCCGTCCGCACCGGCGTGCAGGGCCGCGCGGCGATTTCGGGGTACTTTGCCAAGCTGCTGAGCCGCAATCCCGCGTGGATATGGACCCACCGTGGTTCGATTCCGATGCAGGACGGGTTTCTCAACCTCTGGCACGCAAGTATCCCGGTCGGCGATCGCGTCGTCGAAGCCGACGGCGCGTGCACAGTCCAGCTGCGCGAAGGTCTGATCTACGCGAATCACGTGTTCTTCGATCGCTCGGAACTGCTCGGCGCGCTGGCCGGGTAGCGAACTCCCGACCTCGCGACTTCTCATTCGCGACCGTCGATGTCATCCTGCCGCGCTGATGCACGCTGTCGCTGACATACTCTCCGATCTCGTTGTCGTGCTGGCGGCTGCGCTGCCGATCGTTCTGCTGTTCCAGAAGCTGCGCCTGCCTTCGATCGTCGGGTTCCTGATCGCCGGCGTCCTGATCGGACCACACGGCTTCGCGCTCGTGCGCAACACCGACTCCGTCGAGGCGCTCGCCGAGATCGGCATCGTACTGCTGCTGTTCGTCGTCGGCATGGAGCTGTCGTTTCGCCAGCTCGCCAAGCTCGGACCCATCATTCTCTGGTCTTGCGCGGTTCAGATCTTCGGCACGATGGGCGTCGCCTTCGCCATCGCCATTCTCGCCGGGCTCGCGCCCGCGCCGGCTCTACTGATCGGCTTCCTCGTCACGCATTCGAGCACGGCCATCGTCCTCAAACTGCTCAACGACCGCGGAGAGATCGACGCGCCGCACGGACGCATCGCCGTCGGCATCTTGCTCGTTCAGGACCTCGCGCTGGTGCCCATGGTCCTCTTCACTCGGGTCATGGCCGAACCCGGAGCGACGGCGTGGACCGACATCGCCGTCGCCCTCGGCAAGGCCACCCTCGCCGTCGTCGCCATCGTCGTCGGCGCGCAGTTCCTGATGCCGCGGCTGCTCGCGTTCGTCGTTCGCCAGCGCAACCGTGAGCTGTTCGCGGGAACCATCGTCCTCCTCTGCTTCGGCACCGCCGGTCTCGCCGCGCAGTTTGGTCTCTCCCTGGCGCTCGGCGCTCTGCTCGCGGGCCTGGTCATTTCGGAGTCCGAATACAGCCACCAGATCGTCGCCGACATTTTGCCGTTCCGCGATGTACTGAACAGCATCTTCTTCATCTCGATCGGCATGCTGTTGCGGCCGGCGTTCTTAGCCGAAAACCCGTTACTGATCGTCGGGCTCAGCGCCGCCGTGATCGCCATCAAGCTGATGATCTTGTTCGGCGCGATCTACCCCTTTTACGGTTCACCGCGCATCGCTACCAAGGCCGCGTTTCCGCTCGGGACGATGGGCGAGCTCGCCTTCGTCATGGCTGGCATCGCGTTGCCCTCGAGTCTCATCGCTGCGCAGCACTACGACGTCTTCATCGCCGTCGCCATCGTCACAATGATCGCGAGCCCATTTCTGATGAACGCCGCCGAACCCGCCGGCAGTTGGCTGCAGGCGCGACTCGGCGCGATCGAGCCGCTGCCGGAGGAGATCCCGGTCAAGCGCAAGCATGTGTTGATCGTCGGATTCGGGCTCAACGGTGAGAACCTGACCAAGGTCCTCAAGGAAACCGGCCTTCCCTTTATCGTCCTCGAGCTCAATCCAGAACGCGTCGCCGCATCGAGACCTGTCGGCGTGCCGATCCTCTACGGTGACGCGACCCACGCCTCGATGCTCGAACACGCCGGCCTGCGCGACGCAGCGGTCATGGTGATTGCCATCTCCGATTCCACCGCCACCAGGCGCATCGTCGCCATCGCCCGCGAGAACTGCCCGAACCTGCCGATCATCGTGCGCACGCGGTACGTCTCCGAGGTCGAAGGCCTGACACGTCTCGGCGCGACCGAAGTCATCCCTGAAGAGTTCGAGACTTCGGTAGAGATCTTCGCCCGGGTTCTGCGTCGCCTGCACGTGCCGCGCAACGTAATCAACCTGCAGATCGAGATGATCCGCAACCAGAGCTACGGCATGCTGCGCGGCATTCGCCTTGCCGAGCAGCCGCTCGGTGACCTTGACGCCATTCTCGCCCGCGCGCTGACAGAATCGTTTCTGGTCGGCGAAAACTCTCCCGCCTGCGGCAGGTCGATCCGCGATCTCGACCTGCGGCGCACCACAGGGGTATCCATCCTCGCCATCGTTCAGAACGGCGAAGCGACGTCGAACCCGAATGCCGATTGCGTCGTCAACCAGGGCGACACGCTGGTCCTGTTTGGCGACCACGCCGGCTTGGACCGGGCGCTGACCATGCTCGGCGCGGAAAGCGCCGACGCGCCCGCAACGTTGTAGCCCGACGCAAGGAATTATCCCCTGAAATCTGAAATCTGAAATCTGAAATCTGCAGTTACCCCCCAGCTCCTTTCCCGCGATACCAGGTCATCAACGAAGTGACGGAAATACCGTGGAGTACAATGGATGCGCCGATCACCCATAAGGTCAGGGAAATCAGCCGTTGGGAGAGTTCGGGTTCGACGCCATAACCGATGCCGTGCATCAGGTAGTAAAGGGAGCCAATGCCGCGAATTCCAAACCAGGAAAGCAGCGAGAGTTGCGGGCGTGAAATTCCGAGGCCAGCCAGTCCAACCACGACTGCCAGGGGCCGAATGATGAAGAATAGAACCGGGACGAACCAAAGATCCGCGAGGTAGAAGAACTCCGGCGCGAGCATGATGCCGATGACGAGCACCAGTCCGACTTCGAGGATGCGCTCCAATTTTTCGTTGAAGTGGAGTACGGATTCTGTCAGGTGTGCCGGCGCAGTTTCGGGGTGGGTTTCCGAATCGTTCTCTTCGTGTGCCACCTGATTTCTGGCTGGTGCCGAATCGGAGTGGTCTTGCTCAATCTTGCGCAACGCAAGGCCGGCGGCGAGTACTGCCAGGAACCCATACGTGTGCAGAATCAGCGCGGCGCCGTAGGATAGCCCGATCAGACCCAGGGTGAGGAACTCCTCCCGGCCTAATCCGGTTTTGTGTTGGCGACGCAGGTAGAGCACGGTGCGCCCCACTGCGATTCCAAGCACCGTTCCGATGGCCAGGCCACCCCCGATGGCCCACAGCACATCCACGGCGAACCAGCGCCAGCCCGAGTCGCCCAGTTCGTGCAGACCGAGCAAGCCCACGCCGAGCATCACAAACGGAAAAGCAGTGCCGTCGTTCAGGCCGGCTTCACCGGTGAGATTGAATCGCACCTGGTCTTGGTCGGTTGCGCTTTCCAGTTGCACGTCAGACGCCAACACCGGATCGGTCGGCGCCAGCACCGCGCCGAGCAAGACGGCGGCGCCCGGTGACAAACCCAGTCCGAAAACTCCCACCAGCGCAATCAAACCCACGGTCAGAGACATGGAGCCGAAGGCGAGTCGGATAGGCGCCTTCCATTTGTTGTTCTGAAACGGCGCGCGAAGTTTCAGGCCCGTGGTGAAAAGCGAAACGATCACGACCAACTCGGCAGCTCGCTCCAGGAGATGGGTGTGGTGAAGGGGATGGATGGTAGCGAGCCCGAATCCAAGCGGGCTGATCGCAACGCCCGTGAAGAGGTAAAACATGGTGGTGGTAAACGGCAACTGCTTCACCGCGGAGGTGGTCAGCGCGATCACCACCAACACCAGCCCGAAGAATAGATACCAGAACTCGAATGTCATGACGTGATAGTCCACCGCGAACATACCAGATCAGGCGGGGGTACGTGTAAAAGGCGGAAGTTGGTCGTCGCTCGCCAGTCCGGTCACGGCCCCCGGCCCCGCAGTCCCCCTTATTGAGGATTCGGCAGTTCGGAAAGGTTTTTGCGGCGGTAGCCCCGCGATCGCGAGCACGAAGTTCCCCGTCCGATCCGTCGTGAGCTACGTGCTGAACCAAGGGATGACGCCAGAGGAATTCGTCGCGGATTCCCCCACATCACGCTTGCTCAGGTGCATGACGCCCTCTCGTATTAATATGACAACCAGCGGCAGGTGGACGATTCGGCCACTGCTCGCCGCGACGCTTCGACGACGCGGCATTGCCCGACCCGTCACCGAACGCGACCGAGGGGACCTCAGCGATGCAGAGCCACGGGCCTTCGCCGTTGAACAGCAACGGGCCATCCTCATCGCTTTCGACCTCCGTTCCGTTCGAGCAGCCACTACCTCCTTAGCCGCTGGTCCGAAAATCGGGAGCCACGTCACCTCCGCCCACACACATAAGTTAGCGACAGTCCACACAACAACGAGATCTGTCAATGTAAGCATGCGCACTACGTGGTTCTCCCGAGTAGACGTGATTGGTTGGTCCGTGAGAGAGAAGCGGCCCATGAGTGCGTCCTGTTCGTATCGCAGGTCAGATGGGCGAGCCTCAAACCGGAGGACACCACTTGGGCAGGCGAGCGGAAGGCGAGTGCCGACAATGCCTATGACCGTTGAAAGAGAGGTGTCACTGTGATCGAGGGCTTCGAGGATGACGATTTTCTCGACTGGAACTACGACTTCTTTCGTGTCCACCGCGTAATACCGCGCCTCAGTAGTCGGGAAAAGCGCAGACAGTTCAAGCTTAAGGACCTGCAAGTCGCCGAACTCCAGAACAACCCAGGGTTCGCGCGTTCGATTCTCGCGACCTTGCTTGTTCGTCTCTACGACTCTCTTTGGATCGTAATCGACGACCCTAGGGACATCATCGTTAGCCCAGGGCAACGGACGATGGGTTCACTGGCGTCGTTCTGCAATCAATCGGCTCGGGTGAAGCACCCTGGAACATTGGCAGGAGACGAAGAACAATGACGTTTCGGTCGCTGACTATAGGCTGCCTTCTCCTCCTTCTCTCCTCCGGCACCTCGGCGCAGGCACAGGTGGTGACCGAACCAATGCGGCCCGACGTGGAGACCTCGGAGACTACCGTCACAAACGTCAACGACGAAACGCTCGCGCCCGGCGACGGCGTAGCGGATGACGGAGCGGTCCCCCCCAGCGCCGGCGTAACGAATGACGGGGAGGAAACCGCGGAAGATGAGGACGAGCAGATCCTCGCCTTCATCAACCATAAGAACTTCAACATCGTGCTCAAGAACGTTACACAGAACGACCAGAGCGGGGACTCGCAGTTCGGCGTAGGTATCGACTGGCAGTACGCGTTCGGCAAGGACTTCTTCTTCCTGCTGCCCTCGCGGGTGATGGTGAGTGGCTCGGGAATGACCTCGCTCGGTGACCCCAATACTGCGCCTGAGGAGGCGTCGGAGGCCGCGAACTTCAATTCTATCACCAACCAATTTCGCTATAGCGCAAACCACCTCTTCCAGCCCGAACGGGAGTCTTTTCCCGAACGGCCACCCGTGGGCGACCCCGTGGCACTCGCGGATTGGAAGGAAAGAGCAAAGAAATTTGCTCGGGAGCAGGAGACCCGAATCGCCGAAGGGTACACGGGCGTCGACCTGGGATTTCAGGCACAGACGGAGAGCAGCCAGACCTTTCGATCCACACAGCTCGCGCTCGGTGGGTCGGCATCGATTGCATCCTCTTGGGCGACGAATCGAATACTCTATCCGCTCAAGTATCTTGTTCCAGACAGTCGGGAGCACGGTAACGTGATTCGTCCGGTCGTACTGTTCACTGCCATAGAGGAGGTGCTCTTTGGCAACGACGAGGCGCTCGAAAGCGACGCAAGCAGCAATTTTAGTCGTTTCCGCCTCGAAGTCGCATGGTCAACCGAGTTGGTGCTGCGCGGACTCTATCCATTTGCTTTCTACCACCTCTACGAGAATCTCAGCGGTGATGCAGCCGCGGGCAAGGGAACAGCGCAGTGGCTGGAGGTGGGTGTCAACTACTACGTGGGCAATCAGATCGAAGCGCTCCGCCAGTGGCTCAACACGCCATCGGAGAGGGGCCCGTTCGTGACTCTCCGATACGCCAGCGGCGAACTGCCGCCCTATCTGGAACCAGACCACCAAGCATCCGTCGGCTTAGGATTCGATTTCTAGCAAGAGAGTGTGCCTCAAGCGGAGGATTGATCCTCAACAATCCTTCCGTGGGGACTAACCACTCCAATTCAGGCTCCGGTTGGGGAGTTCAATGTGCCGGCAAGCAACCAGAATATGAGGATCGGGACGTTTGGGCTCGGCAACGACAATCAGAAGATCGACTACCTGCTGCTGTCGCCCGCTTTATTCGAAAGGGTGACCAGCTGCGGCCTTCTTTCGGAAGGGGGCATGGCCGGGGAAGTAGCCGGTTCTATGGTCAGTTTATGATCAACTCGAGAAAGAGATTCACGTTGCGAGCGATCATCACGTGATCTGGGCCGAGATCGTTTAACAGTCCGCACCGCTGCAGGAGAACACTGGCTTTGGCCGGGAGGGAATTTCGAGTGGCTGACCGTCTTCTTAGATTTGGTTTATTGATTTGCGCGTCTTTCGTTTGTCCCGGCTGGGCGGGTTTGAGTGGTGCCCATGCGGTTATCGACGTTTGGCGCAGCCACGGTCCCGAGGGCGGTGTGGTGACAGCCATCGCAGCCAATCCGGCCGACCCGGACGTGATTTACGCGGCTACGGGAGGTGGGGTTTTCAAGAGTGTCGATGGGGGCGCCCATTGGACCCCTGACAGCACCGGCGCCACCACCTTGGGCGTCGGAACGATCGCCATCGACCCGGTAACCCCGAGCACGGTCTACTCCACGAGTGGCGAGCGCGTGTTCAAGAGCATCGACAGCGGCAGCACGTGGAGCGCTACTCCTTTGACGTCGATCTCCGTCCTCTCCTATGCGTTGGTCGTCGACCCGGCCGACCCGAGTAGGTTGTACGCAGGGACCAATAACGGTGTCTTCAAGAGCACAGACGCTGGCAACACGTGGAGTCCGGCCAGCACCGGTCTTACGCACCTAACCGCACTGGATGTTGAAATCGACCCATACACCACGTCCACGCTCTACGCCGCGACGTTCGACGGTGTGTTCAAGAGTGTCGACAGCGGTGATCACTGGAGCGCCGCAAATGCGGGCATTATCAACCCCCTTGTTACCTCTGTCACCGTCGACCGCAGCAACCCGAGCACGATCTACGCCACGACGTCGGCCGGGACGCCGAGCGGCACCTCCATGGGCGGCGGCGTGTTCAAGAGCACCGACAGCGGCGGTAGCTGGAATGCTGTCAACACAGGCCTGAGCAATGAAACGGTCAGCGAGCTCGTTATCGACCCCATGATCCCGAGTACGATTTTCATCGGGACGTTTGGCGGCGTGTATAAGTCCATCGATAGCGCGGCGCACTGGAACGCCGCGAACGTCGGACTCACCGACACTATCGTCACCGCACTTGCAGTTGGGTTCGGAACGCCGGGCACGCTCTACGCATCTGTAGGCGACGACGGTGTGTTCAAGAGCACCGACAGCGCCGCCCACTGGAGCGGCGTCAATACAGGTCTGACCGCCACCTCGATCGTTGCATGCGCCGTCGATCCGGCCAAGCCGACCACTATCTATGCCGCCACGCCGAACGACGTATTCAAGAGCGTCGATGGCGGCGCTCACTGGAACGCCACCACTCCCGGCGTGCCTTTGGCCCCCCACGAGAGAATCCACGCCCTGGTCGTCAATCCCAGGACTCCCAACACGCTGTACGTCGGAACTGGACCCTTCTTCCTCTCGAGTACGGGCAGCGGCGTGTTCAAGAGTATCGACGGGGGCGATACGTGGAGCGCGGTCAACACTGGATTATCGAATCACTTCGTCTACGCACTCGCGGTGGACCCTCTCAACCCCAGTACGCTGTACGCCGGTACGTTGCTCGGCGGTGTTTTCAAGACCACTAACAGCGGCGCTTCCTGGGCTCCCGTCAACAACGGCATTGGCGGCGCCCGTATCAACGTCTTCGCTCTCGAGCGCACGACCCCGGGCACGCTCTACGCCGGAACGACGGGGCTCGGGTCATTGGCTGGCGGTATCTACAAAACAACCGATGGCGGCGTCACGTGGGTGGCCGTCAACACCAACCTGACGGACATGGACATCCGCGGGCTCGCGATCGACCCTGCAACTCCGACCACGATTTACGCGGGGACCCAATCCGGCGGCGTATTCAAGAGCACCAATGGAGGCGGCGTCTGGAGTGCCGTCGGTCTATCGGGCAGGGAAGTCCACCCGCTGGTGGTTGACCCGATCACTCCGAGCACGATCTACGCGGGGTCGAATCTGTACGGTGTATTCAAGAGCATCGACGGCGGCGGAACATGGCACGCCTTCAACGACGGTCTCTTCGTCCACAAGGTCTCTACGCTGACCGTCGTCCCCACCATCCCGCGCACACTCCATGCCGGGACGCTGGGCGGCGGTGTTTTCAGCCTCGAGACAAAGTGAGCGGGTAGTCCGGACGTAAATGGAGGGACAGGGACGCTTGTCCCGCCTGTGGTCATCGTTCTCGTCGGAATCGCCCGTCGGTTCGAGCTCAAGCGAGATGGAGTAGTGGTGGTGATTGATCTCAACTCGGACGTCTGAGGCCAAACACGATCGCAACTACTCGCCAAACTTGTCATTCCGCAGGCGGAAGAAGTAGGTGAGGTTGAAGGAAATCAAGTGCTGCCGCCCGTGGAGAGTCTCGTCGCCGTAGTAGGAATCGCTGACCACGCTCGCAACGTAGAGATATTGATATCCAAACGTAAGACCCACCGACCCCATGGCGCCGGTATGGATATTGGCCCCAAGGGCGAGTCCTCCCCCAATACCTAGATCAACGACGTCGCGCTCACTGGGAAGGTCCGTCACAAAGTCCGCGTTGAAGCGGATCGACGGTCCGAGCCATAACCGTGCTCGATCGCTACGATAGACTCCGAAGCCGAACATGTTGTTCAACGTCAACCCGTGGGACTCGGAGTCGCCGCCACCATCGAACATTTGATCTCGGTAGGAGTACCCGAGGTTCAATCGGTAGTTGAACAACGTATCTCGTGCCACCGCCGTATCCAGGGCAAAGCCGACGCTGTATCGGTTTGTGTCGTAGTCGAGATTTCGACCGCTCTCCACCACGCCGATTCCGCGTCCATATTCAAAGAACGGCCCAAGACCGACTGCCGCCGCGTTGGTCGGTAGGGAAACCCCCCACAGCACCCACGCAACGCAGGTCCACTTCAAACAGAATTCTCTCATGACTCCCGCCTTTCACCGGAAGCCATAGCCAAAGACGAACCGAAAAGCACAGCGTTCGGCGACAGTCTGTAAGCTCACGACAGCCGTTGGCACAAAGGACAGCGTCGGCTGCGAAGCCACGGCGCCTGACTGACTCATGCCGTCGCGAGCAAACCGTCGCGGCTGAGCCGTTGAAACCGAGCCGTCAGCAGCCGCGGCTGGTCGTCGCGCTCGTTGCACTATTCGCCCAACCGGGTGAATCGTACTGGTCCGCCCAGGCGTCATAGGTGTCCGGATGGCTCGGACTGCTGTCCATGGCGGTACATCAACTAGTCGATGCGGATGCAACTGCCAGCGTCACGAGCCGACGATCTGGGAAACGCACGCCATGCTTCTTCCAGATCTCAACAGACGTGGGCGGCGATGGCTCCGGCTGGGTTCCAGCTCCACCCGTCGCAACTCGTGCAGTCATGCAAGCGTCCCAGAAGTGCCCGACTCGTCGAGCCAGCCACGGAGGATTGCGAATCTCCGCACCAGCACTGTTCTGGACACGACGATGTCGCGCGATCGATCGAATCGACCTGGTGATGCCCCGCCGCCCGGTTTGACACCCACCGTTGGGTGGTCGCAGGTGAACGATATGGACAATAGCCTCGCCGCGGTTGATCGATGACGGATCGACTCACCGCCCTTGCGTACCACCGTCTGAGCGAGCACTCGCCGGTGAGCGTTCAGACCAACCGCCACTTCATGGACTGGGACAACCAGCCCCTGCCATTCAAGATCTATCCCGATCTCGAACCACTGCCGTTGCCCCGCGAGTTCGCGCGCCGGGCGCCCGGTAGCGGCGCGCCGCTCAATCGCACCGACCTCGCGCGACTGCTCCACTTCACCGGCGGCATCGTTCGCACGAAGATCCTCGAGGACGGGTCCGAATATTACTTCCGGGCCGCCGCGTGCACCGGCGCGCTGTACCACATCGATCTCTACGTCGTGTGCGCCGACCTGGCGGACCTCGAAGCAGGTGTATACCACTTCGACCCGCACGATTTCGCGCTGCGCCGCCTGCGCGCCGGCGACCACCGTCGCGTCGTCGTCGAGGCCACTGGCGACGATCCGGCCGCGGCGCGCGCGCCAATCATCGTCGTCGCCACGTCCACGTTCTGGCGCAACGCCTGGAAGTACCAGTCGCGAGCCTACCGCCACGGTTTCTGGGACAGCGGCACGATGCTGGCCAACCTGCTCGAGACGGCGGCGGCGTCTGACGTCGCGACCCGTGTCTTGGTAGGTTTTGCCGACGATCCGGTGAACGAGCTGCTCGGGCTTGACGCCAAGCGCGAGGTGGCATTGGCGTGTGTCACCCTGGGGACCACAGACCGCACAGCGCCACCGCCACCGGCGGTCACCGCGCTGGAGTACCGGACGACGCCCCTGTCGCGGGACGAAGTCGACTACGCAGTGATTCGCGCCGCTCATGCGGGAACGACCCTCGACTCGCCGGAGGACGCTCGCCGGTTCCGCGGGCAGGCCTTCAACCGTGCACTCGCCGACCCGGTTGCCACGCTGGTCCCGCTCGCGTCGAGCGACGGATTGGCATCGTTGTCTGTCGAAGAAGCGATCGTACGCCGCGGCTCGGCTCGGCGTTTCGAGCGCGCGCCGATCACCGGCGAACACCTATCGTTCATTCTCCGATCGGCGTCGATCGACATCGACGCCGACTGGGCGCCGCCGCGCGCAACCGACGGCGGTGCCGGCCCAGCACTGCTCAACGACGTGTATCTCATCGTCAACGCGGTCGAAGGCGTGGCTCCGGGAGCCTACGTCTACCGTCGTGAATCCCATTCGCTCGAGCCGCTGAAACAAGGCGACTTTCGCCGCGAAGCGGGGTACCTCGATCTCGGCCAGGAACTCGCCGCCGACGCGAGCGTCAATTTCTATGTGCTCAGCGATCTCCCCGAGGTGGTCGAACACCTCGGCGATCGCGGCTATCGGGCGGCGGCGCTCGAAGCGGGAATCATCGGCGGCAGAATCTACCTCGCTGCCTACGGCCTGGGCGGCCTCGGCGCCACCGGTCTGACGTTCTTCGACGACGACGTCACGGCATTCTTCTCGCCACACGCTGCGGGCAAGGCAGTGATGTTCTTGATCGCGGTTGGTCGTCCCCAACGGCGCAGTACGTGACGGCGATTGCCCCGCCGCGGCATGGTTGCCAGCCAGGGTCGCTCGAAGGGATCCGCAGCGCGGGGCCGGGCCATCGGCCGGAGGGCGATCGCGCGATCAGTCGCTTCGCTCACAAGGGGACGCTCTTCATTTGGGGCTCCGAATGGCGGGCTGCCGAGAAAGTCCGACCAAGACTCGCCGCTTGACGGGTCCACCGACCTTGCACATAGTGGTCATCTAGATGGTCACAAGGGAGGCTTTCCGATGGCGCGAACTATGAGTGCCGCCGAGTTCAAGGCGAAGTGTTTGGACGTGATGGAGCAAGTGGCCGCCACGGGTGAACCGGTGACGGTCACCAAGCGCGGCAAGCCGATCGTGCAGGTGGCACCCTTGATTCGTAAGCCCGAGACGCTGCGCGG